>NZ_ADGX01000015.1 GCF_000177675.1 Parafrankia sp. EUN1f | reverse complement strand
CGAACGTCCACCCGCCGTCCGCCCGCTGCCCCTGTTCGAGCCGGTCCAGCCCTGCGCCGATCTGCTCGTCGCTGAACAGGGCCCGGCTGCGCAGCCCCGGCCGCGGGGACAGGTCCAACGCGGTGAGCCGCTCGGCCTCGGTGCCGCCGGGCACCGGGATCGAGCCGTCGGCTCCGATGTGGGGGCGCAGCGCCTCGATCGATCGCCCGGCGTGCTCCGCGTCGGGTACCCGGTCGAGAAAGTCCAGCGCGAACTTCAGCACATAGCCGCCGAGCGCCCCCGGATCCGCCAGCGCCGCCCAGCACCATTCGGTCGCACGCTCCAGCCACGCCCGCGTGGCATCGGCGGCATGTACGTGCGGCGCGGCACGTGCGAGCAGCTGCCGCAGAACACCCGCGAACGCGAACGTCAGCTGGGATCCTCCCTCACTGGGCACCATCCACGGCGCGTGCGGATGGGCCGCCGCACCGGGCAACACGAAGGGCACACCGCCATCCGGAAGGGCGATCGCCGCCACCCAGGCAGCGGCATCGGCCACCATCGGATCATCCGGCGCGCCCGCGGCTGCGAGCACCTCGATCGCTTGCAGGGTCGCGGTCGGCTCGCTGCCCGGGGTCCGGACATCGGGTTCGAGGGCGTGCCCGAAGCCGCCGTCCGCGTTGCGGTAGGCGCGCAGCGCGTCCAGCACCGGCGCCGCCGCCGCGCCGTGCAGGAGTCGGGCCAGGATGTGCCGCTCCAGCAGACGGCCGTTGGCCAGCACGAACTGCTCGGCGGATGCGATGTCGACAGGCATGGGTGTGACGTTAGGCCGCGGTCACGATGGCGTCTTCCAGGAATCGGACGGCCGTGGTCCCGGTCAGGCGGCGGACCTCGTCGTTCATGTGCGACTGGCTCGCATAGCCCGCGGCGACGGCGACGGATGCCAAGGAGAAGGACGCCAAGGAGGAGGAGCACGAGACCGGCGCCGGCGACCCCGCCGCCTGTTGTTCCACCGACCACCTCGCCGGCTGCCCCGCCGACACCGAAGGCAGTGCGGGTGGCCGCCGGGTGAGCATCATCAGCCGCCGCAGCCGCGCGACCCGGGCGAACATCTTGGGGCCGTATCCGACCGCACCCAGCATTCTGCGGTGAAGCTGACGCTCGCCGACACCGAGTTCCGCCGCGACGGCCGCGACCCGCGCCCCCGGATGCGCGAGGTGGCGCACCGCGGCCCCGACGAGTGGGTCCGGACGCTCCGTGGCCCGGCCGGTCACCACGTCGGACAGCAGCTCCAACCTGCGCGCCGGGGCGGCCTCGGCCAACCGGCCCCGAATCTCGGCCATGCTGTCGCCCGGATTCCGGGCCGCCCGACCGCCCCAGAGAAGATCCACATCAATCTGGAGATCACGCACATCGCACGCGGGAACACCGAGCACCATGCCAGCTACGCCGGGACGCAGCCGGACGCCGGACGACATCGCACCCGCGGCCAGCGCCGCGTCGCGGAAACGGGTGTCAGGCCCCGCCACGACCAGCTCGCGCCCGGCAAGCCAGATCAGATCGACGCACCCGTCCGGCACCACCCGCTGGACGTGGTCGCCGTTCGGCTCCTGCTCCCACAGACAGGCCACCACAGGCCTCACGGCAACGGGCGCCTGGTATTCGCGGTACACCGACCTCACCTCACGGCACTGTTGCCTGCTCACGACACTGTTCCCTGACAACACGTCTGCCTGACAACACGACTGCCTGACGACACGACTGTCGCCTGACGACACGAGATCACACGTCATGCCCGAATCCAGACGCTCAGAATCTCGACATCAGCAATGCCGACCCACATAGGTCCGGTTCAGCCGAGTATGGTCCCTTCATTCTTTGGCCGGCCGTGCCTGCCGGGTTCCCGCTATCGGGCCTCCCCGGCGGCTCACCGCAGGCCATGACGCGAGAAACGGCCCAGCAGCCCCGAGGAGACCACGGATGAACGCACGCCGGATTCTCTCCGCCTTGACCGGCCTCGCCCTGGTCGGCGGGCTGGCCGCCTGCGGCTCCTCGACTGACAGCCAACCGGGCTCCGCGCACACCTCGGGGACGGCGGACTCGCGGGCCGCCGCGCCGACCCCCCGGCCAGCGCCACTGGAAATCTCGTTCACCGCCCCTTCGTTCGACACCGGCACCGCCAGCGACGTCCGGTTCGCCACCGACATCTCCTGCGGAGCGGACCGGCTCAACGCCTTCGACATCGCGCTTCCCGCATCCGCGCGGACATCCGCGACCACATCGGCGTCCACGTCGGCATCTGCCTCGGCGTCCGCGTCCGCTGTGCCCCTCGTCATCTATCTGCACGGCGGCGGGTTCATCAACGGGGACAAGTCCACTTTCTGGACGAACGGGTTCGACGACCCCGCGGCCACCGGTTCGGCCCCGGCACGGCTGCTGTCCGCCGGGACGGCGGTCGCCAGCATGAACTACCGGCTTCTCGGCGCCGAGGACGACGAGGGTGTCATCAAACCGATGACCGACGTGGCGCGCTGCCTGCAGTACATCCGCTACCACGCGGACTCGTTCGGTATCGACCCGAACCGGATCGCCCTCCTCGGCAACTCGGCCGGTGCTGGCACCGCGCTGTGGCTCGGCTTCCACGACGACCTCGCGGACCCGGACTCCACCGACCCCGTCGCCCGGATGTCGACCCGGCCACAGGCCGTCGCGGTGAACCAGACCCAGGCCACCTACGACATCGTGCGGTGGGGTGACGACGTCTTCGCCGACTACGCCGACCAGCTCAAGCCAGGTCTCATGAGGCTCATCGAAGCCGTCCCCGACGGCCGGCGCATGCTCGCCTTCTACGGGATCAAGCAGTTCGGCGACGTCACCCGGCCGGACATCGTCACCTATCGGCACAACGTCGACATGCTCGGCCTGATGGACGCCTCGGACGTCCCCTTCTGGGCGGCGAACACCAGAACGCCGGAGGCGCTGCCGCTGGGTGCCGACGTCATGTTCCACCACCCCTGGCACGCCCGCGCGCTTTCCGAACGCGCCGAGCAGGTCGGCCTCGACGCGACCGTCACCTGGGGGGTGGGCAGGACCCCGCCGATCTCCGCGGTCGACTACGTGCTCCGCGCGCTGAACCGCTGAGCCAGCCGAGCGCCCGAGCCGCCTGTCAGCCCGGTGCCGCTCCGACGTTCCGACGCCAGACAGCGGGGCAGGAAGAAACGGGGGTTTGCGCGGCGCAGGAGCGGTCAGCGGGTGGAAGGGAGGGGCGAGATGCTCTTCCAGAATCGCGTACATGCGGGGCATGAGCTCGGCCGACGGCTGGCGTATCTCGGCGGCCAGCAGGTGGTGGTCGTCGGTCTCCCCCGAGGGGGTGTGGTCGTCGCCTACGAGGTCGCCCGGGCGCTGGGCGCACCGCTGGACGTCATCGTCGTCCGCAAGCTCGGTGTACCAGTGCAGCCGGAGCTCGCGATGGGCGCCATCGCCGAGGGAGGTGTGCTGGTGGTCAACGACGAGACCCGGCTGCTGGCCAGCATCACCCCGGCAGATCTCCACGCGGTGGAAGCACGCGAACGGGTGGAGCTTGACCGTCGGATCCGCCGCTTCCGCGGATCGCAGCCGCGGGTTCCGTTGGCCGGCCGCACCGTGGTCGTGGTCGACGACGGGATCGCGACCGGCGCGACCGCTGCAGCCGCCTGCCAGGCGGTCCGGGCAGCCGGCGCCGCCCGCGTCGTGCTGGCCGCCCCCGTCGGCCCGCCGGAACGGATCGCGTGGCTGCACCAGTTCGCCGAGGAGGTGGTCTGCCTGGCCACCCCGGACGAGTTCTTCGCCATCGGCGCCTTCTACGTCGACTTCACTCAGACCGCGGATGAAGAAGTCACCGACCTGCTGCATCGGGCGGCCCTCATCTCCGCCCCCATGCCCGATCACACCGTGAACACCAACGGAACCGCGAGCACCGCGAGCATGGGTGGCGCATCGCAGGCTCGTGCCGTCGAGGTCAGAATTCCAACGGACACGACCAGACTGAGCGGAGATCTCACGATTCCCGAGCATCCGCATGGGCTGGTCGTGTTCGCGCATGGCAGCGGAAGCAGCCGCCAAAGCCCACGCAACCGGTACGTCTCGGATGTTCTGGTCGACGCCGGCCTGGCCACCCTGCTGTTTGACCTGCTCACACCCGAGGAGGAACTCGACCGGAAAAAGGTGTTCGACATCGACACCCTCGCCCGCCGTCTCATCCGGGTCACCCGCTGGCTGCGCGAGGAGCCCGATATCGCCTACCTTCCCGTCGGATACTTCGGTGCCAGTACCGGCGCCGCGGCGGCTCTGTGGGCGGCAGCCGAGTTCGGCCCGCCAGTCACCGCTGTCGTGTCCCGCGGCGGGCGACCGGATCTGGCCATGTCCAGACTGGCTCGGGTCTCCGCCCCCACGCTGCTGATCGTGGGTGAGCGCGACGAGCTCGTACTTGACCTCAACCGGGAAGCGCAGAATCAGCTGCGGTGTGAGAGCCGCCTCGCGGTGGTACCTGCTGCCACCCATCTGTTCACGCAGCCGGGCGCCCTGGAAGCGGTGGCGGTGCTGGCCCGTGACTGGTTCGTCCACCATCTGGCTCTGGCTGGACATCCCAGCTAGCGAACCCGCCGAAACGTACAGCCAGCCCGGCATCGCTGCCGGCCCCGGCAGAAGTCGCGGCAAAAGCGCCGACGGATGTGGCAGTGGCTGTCGCCGCGACGGTTGTCGCGGCATGCACCAGGGCGGCGACAGCCGGGGAGCGGGAGTTTCGCGGCCAGGCCATGGCGAGGGTGGACGGAGCGAGATCGTGGACAGGTCGGTAGGCGATGTCCGGCCTGGGGTGGCGCCGGACCAGCGAGGCGGGAGGGAACCAGACGATCCTTCCCAGCTCGACCAGGCTGAAGATCTGCGCGAGGTCCCGGGGCCGGTCGGCAGCCGGAAGTACGGCCGGAGCCACCGCGGGAGCGACGGACGAAGCCGGGGACGGGATGTCAGCCGCCTCGGCCAGTCTCGAGTCGGGCTGGTCGGCCGGCGATCCGTCCGGGAGGAGCCGGCCGGCGAGGTCGGCCAGGTACAGGTCGGGGCGGGCGGCGAGCGGGTCCGTTGCCGCCAGCGCCACCAGGCGAGGTTCGGTCAGCAGTGGCTCGAACTCCAGGTCGCGATCGTCGAAGGGTGCGGGAAGCAGTGCGACGTCAGCCCGGCCCTCCCGCAGCGCCGGGGCCTGCTCATCCCGCCCGCCGAGGATCAGATCGACCGGGATGGCCGCGTCCGCACGCTCGTAGGCAGCGATGATCCGCGGTAGCAGGCCGGCGTCGTAGTCGGCTTTGAGCGCGAGACGCAGCCGCGGTTCCGGCAGGCCGGCGTGGCGGGCCCGGGCCGCGGCGGCACCGACCGCGTCGAGGGCGATCCTGGCGTCCCGGAGCAGGCCCTCGCCGGCCGGGGTGAGCACGACGGAGCGGGTGGTGCGTTCGAGCAGCCGCACACCCAGCTGACGTTCCAGGTCGCGGATCGCTCTGGAGAGCGGGGGCTGAGCGATTCCCAGCCGGTCGGCGGCCCGCCGGAAATGAAGCTCCTCGGCGACGGCGACGAAATATCGAAGCTGACGCACCTCCAGCTCGCTCATATCGGGAGGGTATCAATGGAGACCGAGATGATCCTTCCGGTTCCTACTCCCCCCGACATTGACTGAGCCTGCGCGGGGCACCGCGCTTCGCACACGACAACCGGGAGCCTTCATGATCGTTGTCACCACCCCCACGGGCAACATCGGCCGGCAGGTGCTCGCGAACCTGCTGCGCGACGGGGAGTCCGTTCGAGTGATCGTCCGTGATCCCACTCGGCTCCCGGCCCAGGTCCGCGACCGCGTGGAGGTTGTCCGTGGCTCACACGGTGACGCCGACGTCGTGAACGAGGCGTTCGACGGTGCCGCGGCCGTCTTCTGGCTGGTGCCGCCCGACCCCACAGCGGAAGATCTCAAAGCCAGCTATCTGGAGTTCACCCAGCCGGCGTGCGACGCGTTCGTCCGCCATCAGGTGCAGCGGGTCGTCGGCGTCTCGGCCCTCGGTCGCGGAACCGCACCGGCGCTCGCCGGGAACGCGGGCCTGGTGTCGCTCTCACTGGCGATGGACGATCTGATCGCCGCCACCGGCGTGAGCTATCGGTCGCTGGCACTGCCGTCGTTCATGGAGAACATGCTGCGCCAGGTCGCCGCGATCCGTGCCCAGGGGATGTTCTTCCTCCCCCTGGACGGGGATCGGCGCCTTCCGACCTGCGCCACCCGCGACATCGCCGCCGCGGCAAGCAGGCTACTTGCGGATGTGTCGTGGAGCGGGCTGGAAAGCGTCCCGGTTCTCGGCCCCGAGGACCTGTCCGGCAACGACATGGCCCGCATCATGTCGGACGTGTTCGACCGGCCGATCCGCTTCCAGCAGGTCACGGAGGAGCAGTTCCGGGCGACGCTCGCCGGGCAGGGCCAGTCCACGGCCATGATCGAGGCGATGGTCGACATGATGCGCGCAAAGAACAACGGCCTTGACAACGCCGAGCCGCGCACGCCGCACGCCGCCTCACCGACCAGCTTCCGGCGCTGGTGCGAGGAGGTGCTGCGGCCGGCCGTTCTGGGCTGAGAACCCGTCCTTCGTCAGGCAGCGCGGCCGGGTAGCACAGCAAGCTGCCCGGCGCGCACCCGCTCCAGCATCGTCGCGACCGTTCGGATGATCTCGGGGAGAGTGTCGCGCATCCCGGCCGCGGCCGACTGGTAGCTGTCCAGGTCGACGATGCCGGCACCGGCGAGCAGGCACACCGGGTCCGCGAGCCTGGATTCCAGCCAGATGACGGGATCGTCCGGAAGCCGCCGCCACCACGACTCCGGAAGATCCACCCGGAACAGCGCATCGTCGCCAGCGGCCCGCCGTGAGGCAGGAAGCGATCCGAACCGCGACTGACGTTCGATGAGCCGAAGCTCCACCCGCACACCCCGCTGGGACTCCGGCTCCGGCTCGAGCTCCAGCTCCGGCGGCGACTCCAGCTGCGGCTCCAGCCCCAGTTCCCGCTCCGGCGGCGAATGAGGCGGCGGCCCGGGTTGCGGCCACGGACCGGATCCCGGGCCTTCCTGGTTGGGAGCAGCCTCGGATTCGGTGAAGCAGAGATCCTCGACGATGACGGCAAGCCCGTCGAAGCAGAACATTGTCAGCATGTCCCCCGCCCTTCGATCCGCGTCGAGCCGGCACCTTGCGGCGTCCGACCCGTGGGCCCGATGCTGGCACGCTACGCGCAGGCCCGTCCGCCGCACACGGCACCCTTCACCGACCCGAAACGACCTGGTTGCAAAGGCCAGCGGCACGGCCTCCCCCCGAGGAGGCCTCCGCCGCTCCCCGCAACACCACGGTCACAACACGTCGGTCCGGGCAAACGGCACCGCGGCGAAACGACGGAATCAGTACACGTCGCGGACATAGCGCCGATCGGCGGCAAGCTGCCGGACGTAGGCCATCGCATCGTCGGCATCGAGATTGCCGTAGGTAGCGACGACATCGCGCAATGCCTGATCGACGTCCCGGGCCATTCGGGCCGCGTCGCCGCAGACATACACATGGGCACCGTCGTTCAACCAGGTCCACAGCCGCGCGCCCTGTTCACGCATCCGATCCTGCACGTAGATCTTGGCCCGCTGGTCGCGGGAGAACGCCAGTCCCAGCCGGGTCAGGGTGCCGGCGGCGGTGAACGCGGCCAGCTCGTCGGCGTAGTAGTAGTCGGTGGCCCGGCGCTGTTCACCGAAGAACAGCCAGTTCGGGCCGGAAGCCCCGCGGGCCTGGCGATCCTGCAGGAACCCGATGAACGGCGCGATGCCAGTCCCCGGACCAATCATGATCACCGGCGTCGCGTCATCGGCCGGCGGGCGGAAGTGCGGTGCGGGTTTCAGGAAGACACGCACCGGACGTCCCGGCTCCGCGGCGGCGAGAAACGTGGAGCACACGCCGCCGCGGGGGCGGTCGTCGCTTCCCGTGAATCGAACAACGGACACGGTCAGGCTCACCGTCCGCGGATCCACCAGCGGCGAGGACGAGATCGAGTACAGTCGCGGCCGCAGCGGGCTCAGCACCGTGAGCCAGTCTGCGGCATCCGCGCGCACCGGGTGCTCGTTGAGGACGTCGACAGCCTGCCGCCCCCATCTCCATTTCTCCAGCTCGAGCTGGTTGCCGGGCCGCAGCAGGGTGCGCAGGTGAGGGTCGTCGGTACGGTCGGCAACAAAACGCAGCAGATCGGGCCGGACCGTGGTGATGTCCAGGCAATGACGCAATGCCTCCAGCAGCGGCAGTCGCCCGTTGTCGCCGGTCTGGACGTCGGTGTGCGGGTCGAGGCCGGTCGCGGCGAGCCACTCGTCCACCAGGGCGGGACTGTTCGTCGGCCAGACGCCCAGGGCGTCACCTGCCGCGTATTCCAGCCCACCGCCAGTCAGGTCAAAGGTGACCCTTCGTACCTCCTTGCTCGAACGGTCCGTGGTCAGAAGACGGTTGCCGAGCAGCGTCACCGTCCGGGCGGCGCCAGCCGACGCTGACCCGGACGTGGCCCCGGTGCCCGCCCGAGCGCCAGCGCCGACCCCAGGCCCAGCCCCGGCGCGAACGCCAGCCCGAGCACCGGCCCGAGCGCCGACGCCGGCCGCGGTCGCGGTCACGGCCCCGAACTCGGTGGCAGTCGTGGTCGCCGACGGATCACGGCTCGCGACGGCCGGGCCTGGGGGCGCCGCCCTCAGCGCCGCCATGACCTCCTCCAGCCAGTCGTCCAGGGTGCCGAGGTAGTCGGGTTCGCAGTCGACCCGGCCGACGAGCCGCGCCCCGCCGAGCTCGGCCAGGCGCCGGTCGAGACGACGCCCGTGGCCGCAGAAGTCCGCGTAGCTGGAGTCGCCGAGCGCCAGCACGGCGAAACGCCGACCGTCCAGGCGCGGGGCGTCCGCGGCGCTCACCGCGTCCCAGAAGCGCGCGCCGTTGTCCGGGGCGTCGCCGTCGCCGAAGGTGCTCGTCACCACCAGCAGGTCACCCGGAGCGAGGAGCAGTTCGCCGGCCGGAGCGGCCATGTCGTGGAGGTGCACGTGCCATCCGGCGTCCCGCAGCCGATCCCGCACGGTGGCCGCGGCGTCTTCGGCGTTGCCGGTCTGGGAGGCCCACAGCACCCGAACCGTGCTGTTCCCGCTGTCCCCCTTGTCCCCACTGGCCCCCCTCTCCCCCCGCACTTCCGGGTCCGCGGTTGCGACGTCCGGCATCTGTCGCCTGACCTGGCTTGGCACCGCCGGAACTCGCGGCGCGGGGGCGGCCAACCCGGCGGCGAGGAAGCCGTTCACCCACTGCAGACGTCCCGCGTCGAAGGGTGCGTCGGCGGGCAGTCGCGGCGGCTGGCCCGCGGCCGGCGGCATGGTCGCCAGCGCGGAGAGGAAGCCGGCGAGGTACTGGCGCTGCGGGTCGGTGAGGTCCGGCGGGGCGAGGCCGACACCGAGCGCCGCGCCCAGCGTCTCGATCACAACCCGCGCCACCGGTGCGGCAGCCGGCACATCTGCCGCACCCGGTCCGGGCCCTGGGCCAACCGTCGGCAGCGCTGGCATCGGTGGCATCAGTGGTGCCGGTGGCATCGGTGGTGCCGGTGGCATCGGTGATGCAGGTGATGCCGGTGCAGTCGCCGGCTGAGCCGGTGCGGTCACGGGTGGAGCCGGTGCGGTCACGGGTGGAGCCGGTGCGGCGACCCTGGTCAGGGAGACCGCGCAGACCTTCAGCTCAGGCTGGAACGAGACCGGGTCGACGGCGTCGCTGGTGACCGCGTTGATGCTGAGCTGGGCGCCGAACAGGTCGTTCCAGTGAAACGGGGCGAAGCAGCCGCCTGGCAGCACCCGGTCCGAGACGACCACGGGCAGCACGGCGCGGCCACGGCGCGAGGCGATCTCAATCCGGTCACCGGCGGTGACCCCGAGCGCGGCGGCGTCCAGCGGGTTGATCTCAACGAACGGTCCTGGATTGAGCTTGTTGAGTTTCGCGACCTTGCCAGTCTTGGTCAGGGTGTGCCACTGGTGCGCCAGCCGCCCGGTGTTCAGCAGGAACGGGTAGTCGTCGTCGGGACAGCTCGGCCGGCGGCAGGTGCGGTCGAGGATGGAACATGGCCCGGCCGGTCGGCGTCGGGAAGCGCAGCGCGGGAAGGGTGCCGTCGGCTCGTTCCAGCAGCGGCTGGCTGACACCGTCGTTGCGGTAGCGGATCGGGTTGCGGTCCGCGGAACCGGGGGCGGCCGGCCACTGCACCGGCCCCGCCCGCAGCCGCTCATAGCTGACGCCTCGCAGGTCGTAGCCGGTCGCGGGGTTGTGGAAGGCGCGGATCTCGGCGAAGACCTCCTCGGCGCTGGCGTAGTCGAAGGCGTCGGCGAAGCCCATCGCCGCCGCGACCCGGGCGATGAGCTGCCAGTCGGGCAGGGCCGCACCGGGCGGGTCGACGACCGCGCTGGTCAGGGTCAGGTTCCGCTCAGAGTTGATCATTATGCCGTCCGCCTCCCCCCACATCGCCGCCGGCAGGAGCACGTCGGCGTGGGTTGCGGTCTCGGTGTCGGCGTAGGCGTCCTGGACGACGACCAGCTCGGCCGCGGCGAGGCCGTCGAGCACCGTCGAGCGGTTGCCGACCGACGCCACCGGGTTGGTGCAGATGATCCAGCAGGCCTTGATCTGACCGGCGGCCATCCGCTGGAACATCTCGATGGTGCCCTGACCATCGACGTCCGGCCGCAGGGTGCCGGCAGGCAGGTCCCACTGCCGCTCGACGAACGCCCGGTCGGCCTCGACCTGCACCGAACGCTGCCCGGGCAGGCCGGGTCCCATATAGCCCATCTCCCGGCCGCCCATCGCGTTCGGCTGGCCGGTCAGCGAGAACGGCCCGGCACCGCGCCGGCAGATCGCTCCCGTCGCCAGATGCAGGTTGATCAGCGCGTTGGTGTTCCAGGTGCCGTGGGTGCTCTGGTTGAGACCCATCGTCCAGCAGCTCATCCAGGTCGCGCCCGCGTCGGCGATCCATTCGGCGGCGCGGCGCAGGTCCGCTTCGGTGAGCCCGGTCCGTTCGGCGACCGTCGACGGCGGGTAGTCGGCCAGGAACCCGGGCATCTGGTCCCACCCGTCGGTGTGCTCGGCGATGAAGGTCTCGTCGAGGTGACCGCCCTCGACAAGCAGGTGCAGCAGCCCGTTGAGCAGTGCGAGATCGGTGCCGGGACGGATCTGGAGGAACAGGTCCGCCTTCTCCGCCGTGGCGGTACGCCGCGGGTCGACGACGATCAGCCGCGCACCGGCGTGAACCCGCTCCATCAGGCGGAGGAACAGGATGGGATGGCAGTCGGCCATGTTCGACCCGATGACCAGGAACACCTCGGCGTGGTCGAAGTCGTCGTAGGAACCTGGCGGGCCGTCGGCGCCGAGCGACAGCTTGTAGCCGCTGCCCGCGCTGGCCATGCACAGCCGGGAGTTCGACTCGATCTGGTTGGTGCCCAGGAAACCCTTGGCCAGCTTGTTCGCGAGGTACTGCGCCTCCAGGGTCAGCTGGCCCGACACGTAGAGCGCGACCGCGTCGGGGCCGTGCTCGTCGATGATCGACCGCAGCCGGTGGGCGACCGTGCCGACGGCCTCGTCCAGCCCGACGTCGACCGGCTCGCCGCCGCGCCGTGGACGAATCCGTGCCGTCCCGAGCCGGCCCGGGGCCGCGAGCATGTCGGCGCTGGTCGCGCCCTTCGTGCACAGTCGGCCCCGGTTCGCGGGGTGCGCCTTGTCCCCTTTCACACGGCTGACCCGGCGACGGCCGTCCGGCCCCGCGGCGATGTCGAGGACCATGCCGCAGCCGACCCCGCAGTACGAGCACACTGTCCTCGTCGTCCCGGACGCGGTCACCCACTCCCCCTCCGCAAGAAGTCGACACCCGGAATGACACATCGACGGCACCAGCCAATTCCGGCCGAATCCGGCCGGCACTGCCGGAACAGCCGGGCCGGTGCGCCCGGATCAGACCATAGGATGAGCGCGTTTCACCGGTGTCACACCGACCCGGTCCGCCGATTACCGCCGCCGCACACCGGCCGTCTTGGCATTGTGAACCCACCGGCTCTCACCGCCTGCCCTCGCCCGGTGAGAGCACTGTTTTCCCGCCGTGTAATGACCGGCCAGGCGCCCCGAAACAGCCAGCTCCTAACGTGCTGTCGCGACAGGTTCTGCCCGATGTATATCGCGAATCTCCCCCGAGGAGCCCCCATGAGCGCGCCCAGCACCGGCAGGAATCCGGACCGGCGCACCAGCCGGTCCGGACGATGGATCGACGACTGGCATCCGGAAGATCCCGTGTTCTGGAACGAGACCGGGCGCCGGATCGCCCGGCGCAACCTGGTGCTGTCGGTCATCGCCGAGCACTTCGGGTTCTCCGTATGGGTCATGTGGAGCATCCTGGTCGTCAAGATGGGTGCGAACGCCGACGGCGGTCCGGGCCCCGCCGGCTTCGCGCTGACCATCGACCAGCAGCTCTGGCTCGTCGCGGTGCCGTCCGGGGTCGGAGCCTTCCTCCGGCTGCCCTACACCTTCGCGGTTCCCGTCTTCGGCGGCCGTAACTGGACGGTCTTCTCCGCGCTGCTGCTGGTCGTGCCCTGTGGGCTGATGATGTGGGCGGTGCGGCAGCCCGAGCTGTCCTTCGGCGCGCTGCTGGCGATCGCCGCCGTCGCCGGCGTCGGGGGCGGGAACTTCGCCTCGTCCATGACGAACATCTCCTTCTTCTACCCGGAGAAGGAGAAGGGCTGGGCGCTCGGGCTCAACGCGGCCGGCGGCAACCTCGGCGTCGCCGTGATCCAGAAGCTCGGCGCCGTCGTGATCGCGGCCGGAACCGGTACCGCGCTGGCCCGGATCGGGCTGATCTACATTCCGCTGGCGATTGTCGCGGCGGTCGGGGCACTGTTGTTCATGGACAACCTCTCCGAGGCGAAGGCGGACTTCGGTTCCATCGCGTCGGCGGCCCGGCGCGGCCAGACCTGGATCATGTCGTTTCTTTACATCGGCACTTTCGGCTCCTTCATCGGATATTCGTCGGCGTTTCCCGCACTGCTGAAGAACCCGGCACTGTTCAACCGGCCGGATGTCGCTCTCAGCTACGGATTTCTCGGCGCGCTGGTCGGTTCGGTCGCCCGCCCGCTCGGCGGAAAGCTCGGCGACCGGATCGGCGGCGCGAAGGTGACCGTCGCAGCCTTCGCGGTCATGACGCTGGGCGGTCTCGGCGCGGTGGCGTCGATCGGCCGCCGCGGCGGAATCCTCGACCGGCCGAGCTTCGGGCTGTTCTTCGCCTCGTTCATGCTGCTGTTCCTCGCCAGCGGCATCGGGAACGGCTCGACCTACCGGATGATCCCGGCCATCTTCGCCGCCCGCGGGGCCCGCGACGGCGGAACCCCCACGGCCATGCTGAGGGCCCGGCGGGAGGCCGCCGGCGCCATCGGCATCTGCTCCGCGGTCGGCGCCTTCGGCGGATTCCTGGTGCCGATCATCTACGCCGAGTCGAACAAGGCCTACGGAACGATCGCCCCGGCCCTGTGGGTCTATGTCGGCCTGTTCGTCGTGATGGCCGTCGTCACCTGGCTGTGCTACCTGCGCCGCGGCGACGTCGGCGCCCGGCCGAGCCCCGCGGCGACACCGCCGCAGGTGCTGGCGGCGAGCACGCGCTGACCGATCGAGGAACACCCTGGTCCGGCCCGGATGGCCGTCATCCGGGCCGGACGGCCGCTGCGCGCGCCCGCTGGGGACGCCGCGGAACGGCCGGCCTCAGTCGGAGATGCGGTAGACGGTGACCCGCTCGAAGGAGACCGTGGCTCCCGGCCCGGGCAGCATCACCCGGTACTCGTACTGGTCGTCGACGCTGTCGCAGGTGAAGCCGATCTCGTAGTAGGCGAACGTCGACGTCAGCTCGCCGGGCCGCAGGTCGCGGGCGGCCAGCTTCTCGCGCCGCAGGTGCACGTACACCTCGATGCGGGCGATCGGCTCGTCGGCGGGGAGATCGACATCCGGGTCGAGCTCGGCGGCGAGACGGAACGACGCCCGGTATGAGCCGCGCACCGGCAGCGTCTCGCGCGGCCCGTAGACGAGGGCCTGCCCTCGCTTTCACCAGCGCGGCCGTTCCGCGGGTGAGCGCGGGTTGGCATGATGGCCTTCTCGTCAGGAGACCGGCCATAGGGGCTGGTCCCGCGCTGCGCGGGCGGAAAGGTGCGGTCTGATGCCTGCTGCCGGGTACTCGGGGACTCCGCTGGCGCGCAAGCTCGGGGTCAAGGCGGACAGCCGGCTGGTGCTGGCTGCCGCTCCGCCAGGCTGGACCGTTCCCGACCTGCCGGACGGCGTCGAGCACAGCAGCGTCGCGTGTCTGGACGACCTGGTCCCCGGACCGGTCGACGTCTGTGTGGCCTTCTGCCGGGAGGCGAGGGACGTGCGCCAGGCCGCCGACTCCTTCCGCGAGTGCGTCCGTCCGGCCGGCGCACTGTGGTTCGGTTGGCCGCGCAGGGCCGCCGGGCATCGCAGCGACGTCACGGAGAACCTCATCCGGGAGGTCGTTCTCCCGCTGGGGCTGGTCGACGTCAAAGTCGCGGCGATGGATGCGGACTGGTCGGGTCTGAAGGTCGTCTGGCGCAGGGAACGGCGCTGAGCGGGTACCGACCCGAGGTCTGCGCCGAGCTCCCCGGGCCGAAGAGAAGCCCGCCCCAGGCGGTGAGCAGGGCGGCGAACCTCGCCGGTCGCGGCGTCTAGAGGCGGCCGGGGGTTCGGATGTCCTCGGGGACCCAGTCGGGGTTGCGGCGCTGGGAGAAGGCAAGCCAGCCCTCGCGGGCCTCTGAGCCGAAGACACTCCTGTCCATGGTCATGCGGTCGTAGGTGCCGTAGTGCGCCGCGATGACCCGCTTGACGTCGGCACGCGCCCGCGGAGCGCCGCGGCAGCAGGCGCGCAGCGCCTCGAGCGCGACGTCGCGCACCTGCTCGTGCGGGACGACCCGGGCGACCAGACCCCAGTCCAGTGCCTCCGTGGCGGTGACGACCCGGCCGGTGTAGAGCATGTCCTTGGCCCGGGCGGGGCCGATCTGGGCCGGCAGGTACCGCGCGTAGCCGGTGTCGGCGATGCCGCGGTAGACCTCCGGCGCCCGGAACGTGGCCCGGTCGCTGGCGACCGCCACGTCGGACATCATCGCGATGAGCAGGCCACCACCCTGGGCGATGCCGTTCACGGCGCTGACGACCGGCTTGCGGGAGTGCCGGATCGCGTCGAACGGGGTGTTGTCCATGCCGAAGAGCATCGGGCCGCCCCAGTCGTCGGCGGCGTTGTGTCCCAGGTCGCCACCAGGGATGAAGACGTCGCCGGTTCCCGTGATCAGCAGGCCGGCCAGCTCGGGGTCGTGGTTGACCCGGTCGACGGCGTAGCGGATGCCGAAGTACATCGCCGCCGTCAGCGCGTTGCGGGCCTGCGGCCGGTCGACCGTGCAGACCGCGAGGCTGCCCTGCCGCTCGAAGCGCAGGAACGGCGTGCCCAGCCAGTCCCCCTCCGGAGGGAGCGGCCTGCCCGCCTGTTCCGCCGACCTCGCACCGCTGGCTTCCTCGCCCATCCGATCACTCCTGAGAAGTTGGATAATAAATTCAATGTAGCTTGCCGTCCGGATCTGACGCGCGCTCACGCCAAGGGCCCGACGTCGCGGACGGACCGGGGCCGCCGGGCAGCGGCCCACCGGCGGCCGCGTCCAGGTCACCGGGCGTCGGGCGTGGGTCGTGGGTCGTGGGGCCCCTCCCGCCCACCCGCTAAACAGGGGCGGAAGGCCCCTGCCGGACTTCCGGCGCCAAACCTCGAAAACCCCGCCGGCAGTCTTTAAAAAATCATCACGAGGGCTATCCTGTTCCCGCATTCCGGGAATGCAAACAAGGAATTTCGGCGCTACCGTCAAAGCCATGACCCAGAGCAAAGTGGCGCCGCGCCACGGGACGATCTCCGAGCCGGCCTCCCGCGCGAACATCTATCTTCTGGAATGGCAGGCCAACGGCCTCGAATCAGGGAAGTTCTTCCCGGCGACCGAGGGCGGGCTCCTCGACCCGTTCGCGCCGGACGACGTCCCGAGCGACCCGCCGCCCGCCGACGGAAAGATCGCGAGCGCCGGCCAGGATTTCGCCGCCAAGCTGGACCAGCCGGGATCGGACTGGCAGAAGCACCCGGTCGGCTCCGGCCAGGAGCTTTCCATCACCTGGACTTTCCACGCACCGCACAAGACCCGGCGGTGGAACTATTTCCTCACCCGGCAGGGCTGGGATCCGAGCCTGCCGCTGAGCCGGGCCCAGTTCGAGTCGGCTCCGGTCGCCCAGTTCCAGAACAGCGGGCAGCCGTACTGGTCGGCCGAAAACCTCGAGCCGGAAGACCCGACCCGGCACACGTTCACGCTCCCGCAGCGGCAGGGCTACCACGTCCTGCTCAGCGTGTGGGAGGTCGCCGACACCGCCAAGGGCTTCTACCAGGTGATTGACCTCGATTTCGCCGAGTGACACCACACTGCGCTGTCCGCCGGCCGGTCTCCCGGTCGGCGGACAGCGCTCTGCCCGGCTCAGAAGGGCGACATTCAAAGCAGAAAAGGGGTTGGTATTAATGCACGACGTCGACCACGGACGACAGGCATGACCGCGCGAACCGCCGCCGACGCGCTTCGCGAGGCGATGATCGGCCGGGGCGGACCGGAGGCGACCGGCTGGACGGGTTCGCTCGAGCTGCCCCCCGCACCGCGCGCGGGCGCCACCGTCGCCGTTCTCGGTGCCGGGGTCGGTGGGCTGACCGCGGCCTACGAACTCGGCCGGCTGGGCTACCGGTGCATCGTGCTGGAGGCCTCGGACCGCGTCGGCGGCCGCAACCGCACGGCCCGCAACGGCGACGTGCTCCGCGAGCTGGGCCCGACCGGGGAGCCGGTCGTCACACACGAGTGCGTCTTCGACGAAGATCTCTACCTCAATCTGGGCCCCGGTCGCGTCCCGTATCACCACCGCCGGATGCTGGACTACTGCCGGGCCTTCGGTGTCGCCCTCGAGCCGTACATCATGGAGACCACGGCGAACGTCATCCACCTCGCGGACGGCCGGATCGTCCGATGGCGCAACCGGCAGGTCGCCAACGACACCCGCGGGCACCTCGCGGCGATGCTCGCCGAGAGCCTCGTGCAGCGGGACGCCGCGACCGGGGAACTGCTCGACCTGTTGCGGGCGTTCGGCCAGCTGGCGGACGACCACAGCTACCAGGGCTCGACCCGCTCCGGGTACGTCGAGGATCCCGACGTGCACGACTTTCCCATACCGGCACCGCCGATCCCCTTCGCGGACCTGTTGGAGTCGGGTTTCTGGAAGCACAGGTTCTACCAGCCGGTGGACTATCTGTGGCAGGCCACGATGTTCCAGCCGGTCGGCGGGATGGACCGCATCGTGACCGCGTTCGAGCGGGAGATCAACGACAGGTTCGGCGACATCATCGAGCGCAACGCCGAGGTCACCGCGATTCGGCTGCTCGGCGAGGGTGGGGTGGACGTCGAATACCTGCGGGAGGGCAGCGCCCAGAAGCTGACCGCGGACTACTGTGTCAGCAGCATCCCGGTGCCGGTGCTGCGGAGCCTCTCCACCAACTTCTCCGCCGAGTTCGACGCGGCGGTCAATGCCGTCGAGTTCGCCGACACCTGCAAGGTCGGATGGCAGGCGGAGGAACGTTTCTGGGAGAACGACACCGACCAGATCTACGGCGGGATCAGCTGGACGAACCATCCGATCACCCAGGTCTGGTATCCGAGCAACGACTATTTCTCCCCGGCGGGGACGGGCACCGTCACCGGCGCCTACAACTTCGCCGACGTGGCCAGGAAGTTCGGCGATCTGGAGCCGCTGCAGCGGCTGGACCAGGCCCGCGCCGGCGCGGCGGAGCTGCACCCGACGTTCGCCGACAAGAACATCGTTCCCACCGCGAAGGGCGTCACGATCGCCTGGCAGAAGGTGCCCTACCAGCTCGGGGGCTGGGCCGACTGGGATCCGGCGGACCCGGAGCACATGCGGGCCTACAAGCAGCTCCTCCAGCCCGAGGGCGACGGGCGCTTCTACATGCTGGGAGACCAGTGCTCACCGCTGCCCGGCTGGCAGGAGGGAGCGATGATGTCAGCCCACTACGTGATCGGCCAGATACAGGGCGTCATCCCGCTCACCGTGCCCGAGACGGTTCGGGTGCCCGATTCGGTCGCCCTGACCCAGGGTTCCCGCTGACCCTCTGACCCTGACCCGCCGACCTCCCCGGCCGGGTCAGTAGTGCCAGTCGTCGCCGGCGGCGGTGTCGACGGCCCCGCGTTCAGGCTCGAAGGCCAGCCGGTAGCCGCGTTTGGCCACGGTCTGGATGATGCGGGGGTCCCCGAGCGCGGAACGCAGCCGGCCCACGGCCACCTCGACCGCGTGCTCGTCTCCGCCGCCGGGCGGCAACAGCTCACGCCGGGTGATGACATGCCCGGGCCGGACCGCGAGGCGGCGCAGCAGCGCCATGCTCGTCCGGCTGAGCGGGACGAGCCGCCCGTCCACGACGACGGCCTGGCCGCGGAGGTCGAGCCAGTGGTCGGCGACCGGCAGCACCCGGCCACGCCGGCGCGGGATCTGCTCGACGATCTCGCGCACCAGCGCGCCGAGCCGCGCCCGGGGCGGCGCGATCACCGGAATGTCCCGTTCCAGCAGCGGGCCGGCGGTCACCGGACCGACGCAGGCCGCCACCACCGGACCGAGCAGCGCCTCGTGCACGGCCTCGCCCAGCCCCTGCTCGTCCGCGCTTCGCAGGAAACTCACCGCCGCCGGCGCGCTGGTGAACGCGACCGCGTCCAGTTCGGTGGTCGCGACCGCGTCGATCAGCCGCCGCAGCGGAGTGACGTCCTCGGGCCCGATCCACCGGTAGACGGGGACCTCGATGACGTCCGCGCCGGCCAGCCGCAGCGTGTCCACCAGGTCGGGGAGCGGTTCGCCGTGCTGCTGCACCGCGATGCGCCGGCCGTCGAGGTCGTCCCGCTCGATCAGGTGCTCCAGCACCTCGCTGGACGACTCCGATTCCGGCGACCAGGCCTCCCGCAACCCACTCGCGCGGATCGCGCCGCGGGCCTTGGGGCCGCGGGCCAGCAGGGTCGCCGAGCCGATCGCCTTGGTGAGCGGATCCAGCAGATCCCAGGCGTCAGCGGCCTCCATCCAGCCGCGGAAGCCGATCCCGGTGGTGGCGACGACGACGTCCAGCGGTGCGGTCAGGCACCGTTCGGTCGCCTGGCGCAGCTCCGTGTCGTCGGCCAGCGGCACGATCCGGATAGCCGGGCCGTACAGGACCCGTGCCCCGCGGCGTTCGAGCGCGGCACCGAACTCCTCCCGGCGGCGCGCCGCGGTGATCCCGATGGTGTAGCCGGCCAGCGGCTCGACGCTGGTGGAACCACCAGTCACGTCACGTTCACCTCAACCATTCCCTCGCGGCTGCGCACCTCGTAGACGGGTACGGTGACCCCTTCCGCGTCCAGGCACTCTCCGGTGCGCAGATCGAAGACCTGCTTGTGCAGGGGAGACGCTACCGTCCGCCGCTGCGCCCTGCTTCCGACGATGCCGCGGGCAAGCACCCAGGCGCCGGTGAACGGGTCCTGGTTGCCGATCGCGAACAGCTGACCGTCGTGGCAGCGGAACAGCGCGAGCTGGAGGTCGCCGACCAGCGCCGCGGCACCGCGCTCCGGCAGCAGGTCGTCGTATCGGCAGACCGTGGTCCACGTCGTCATCGTTGCGTCCTTTCCCGTCATCGGGCCGGTACGGCTGCAGGGACGCCGGAGGCCGGAACGGCGGGGGCCGGAACGGCGGCAGACGGGAGGCCCAGGAGCACCGGCCGGGGCTGGCCGCGCTCGGTCACGAAGGAGATGCTCGGGTCGGGGGTGTCCGGGGCGTTCACGAACGAGACGAACCGGCGCAGGCGCACCGGATCGTCCAGCACCGCGGCCCATTCGTCCTCGTAGGCGCCGACGTGGCGCTCGATCGCCGCGTCGAGCTCCGCCGCGATGCCCAGGGCGTCGTCGACGAGTACCGAGCGCAGGTAGTCCAGGCCGTCCGCCTGCTCACCACCGGGGCCGGTGGACAGCGACTCGACCCAGCTCGACGTCCGCTGCAACCGGTCGGCGGTGCGGACGTAGAAGACGATGAAACGGTCGATCGTGCGGATCAGGGTCTCGGTGTCGACGTCGGTGAGCAGGAGGTCCGCGTGCCGCGGCCGGAAGCCGCCGTTGCCGCCGACGTAGAGGTTCCACCCGTTCTCGGTGGCGATCACGCCGATGTCCTTCCCGCGGGCCTCGGCGCATTCGCGTGCGCAGCCGGAGACCCCGGCCTTGATCTTGTGCGGTGATCGGATGCCGCGGTAGCGCAGCTCCAGCGCGATGGCGAGGCCGAGGGAGTCCTGCACGCCGTACCGGCACCAGGTCGACCCGACGCAGGACTTCACGGTGCGCAGCGCCTTGCCGTAGGCGTGCCCAGACTCGAACCCGGCGTCGACCAGACGGCGCCAGATCGCCGGCAGCTGCTCCAGCCGGGCTCCGAGCAGGTCGATGCGCTGCCCGCCGGTGATCTTCGTGTAGAGGTCGAAATCCCGGGCGACGGTACCGATGGCGATGAGCTTCTCCGGCGTGATCTCGCCGCCGGGAATCCGCGGCACGACCGAATAGGTGCCGTTGCGCTGGATGTTGGCGAGGAACGCGTCGTTGGTGTCCTGCAGCGCCGCCTGCTCGCCGTCGAGAATGTGGCCGTTGCCGAGGCTGGCGAGAACGGACGCCACGACCGGCTTGCAGACGTCACAGCCGCGGCCGCGGCCGTACCGGCCGACGAGCTCGCTGAACGTCCGGATCTGCTGGACCCGGACGAGGTCGAACAGTTCGGCGCGCGAACAGTCGAAATGCTCGCACAGCGCCTTGTTGACCGTCACCCCGCTTTCGGTCAGCAGCGTCGAGAGCATCGGAACGCACGACCCGCAGCCGGTGCCGGCCTTCGTGCACCCCTTGATCTCGGCGACGGTGGTGAGACCGGACCCGGCGATCGCGGTGTCGATCGCCTCCCGCGTCACGGCGTGGCAGGAGCAGACCATCGCGTCGGCGGGCAGCGCCCCGCCGGGCACGCCCCCGTCACCGCGCGGGGCCAGCATCGCCAGCGGGTCACCGGGCAGCGGCCGGCCCACCAGCGCACGCAGGGCGGCGTACCTCGACGCGTCCCCCACCAGCACTCCCCCGAGCAGGGTGGTCGCGTCGTCGGAGACGACCAGCTTGGCGTAGGAACCGGCGACCGGATCGTTGACGGTGACTTCCAGCGCGCCGTCGGTGGTCGCCAGCGCGTCACCGAAACTCGCGACGTCCACGCCGAGCAGTTTGAGCTTCGTGGCGGTGTCCGCGGCACGGAACTCCGCGTTCCCGCCGGCAAGCCGGTCGGCGAGCACCGAACCCATCGCGTAGCCGGGAGCCACCAGCCCGTAGACCGTGCCGTCGATGCAGGCGCACTCCCCGATCGCGTGGACCGCGGCGTCGGCGGTGCGGCAGCCGGCGTCGACCACCACCCCGCCCCGCGCGCCGACCGCCAGCCCCGCGTCCCGCGCGAGCTGGTCACGCGGACGCACCCCGGCGGCGAACACGACCAGGTCGACGGGCAGCTCGGTGCCGTCCCCCAGGGTGACGAGCCTCGGTGCGGCCTGGTCCGGTGCCGCCTCGGTCACCGCGGCGGCGAAGGTACCGAGATGGACGGTGACGCCGAGCTCCTCGACCAGCCGGCGCAGCAACGCGCCGCCGCCCTCGTCGACCTGCAACGGCATGAGCCGCGGGGCCATCTCTACGACGTGCACGGCCAGCCCGAGCAGCCGCAGCGCGCGGGCGGCCTCCAGCCCGAGCAGCCCGCCGCCGACCACAAGCCCCACCCGCGCCGTCGCCCGCTGGGCGGCCGCGCGGATCGCATCCATATCGTCCAGCGTGCGGTAGACGAAACAGCCCGGCAGGTCGGCGCCGGGCACCGGCGGGATGAACGGAGCGGAACCGGTCGCCAGCACGAGCTCGTCGTAACCGACGGCCCGCCCGCGGCTGGTGGTGACGGTCCGGGCCGCGCGGTCGATCGCGATGACGGCCTCGTCGAGATGCAGCCGGTAGCCGTGGCCGTCGTAACAGCCCGAGGCGACGAGATCCAGGCTCTGCGGGCTGGCTCCGTCGAAGTAGGACGACAGTGCGACCCGGTCGTAGGCTCGCCGCGGCTCCTCCCCGAAGACGGTGACCTGCCAGTGGCGGTCGACGTCCCGTTCTCGCAGCGCCTCGACGAAATGCTGGCCGACCATGCCGTTGCCGACCACGACGAGACGGCGGCCCGAATTCGTTTCCATGACCAGTCCCCACGCGCCCGGATCCGTCAGGCCCGGCTGCGGCCATGGTCGCCAGGCCCTGTTATGCCGAGCGCGCGCAGGCGTTAACTCGTGGGCAAGGAGATCTCACCGCCGCCGGGTGGGCACTGTGCGCACACTGCTGTGCGCGGGCTCTGCTGTGCGCCGGTGTCAGTGGCCGGCGGGGAGCCGGCTGGTGACGCCGTCGAGGAAGATCGCCATGCTGTGCGCGAAGACGGCGTCGGCCGGCGCGGACAGGTAGACGTCCCCGGTCTCGCGAAGCGCCGCGACATCGTCGGGGGGCAGACGGTCGAGCAGTTCGTCGAAGCCGGCGCCGGCCGGGACGCCGCTCGGGCTGCGGCCGGAACGGCTGCGTTGGATGGTCGCGGCGCCCGCCACGAGCTCGATCATGGCGATGGTCGTGTACACGGCCTCCGCCCTGCTCAGCCCGGCGGAGTCGAAGGCGGTCACCGCCGCGTTGACGAAGCGCAGCATGTTGGGGCCGTAACCGTGCATGTTCCGCCCCGCCGCGTCGGGAAGCGGCTGGTCGAGGATGACCCGGCGCATCTCGCTCATGAGCACTTCGATGTCGGCTCGCCAGCCGCGGCCGGTGCGCTCGATCCGGATGTCGCCCATGACGTGGTCCCCGATCAGCGCGATCAGTTCGTCCCGGCTGGCGATGTGCCGGTAGAGCGAGGCGTTGCTGGTGCCGAGCCGCTCGGCGACGGCGCGCACCGTGAGAGCGTCCAGCCCGTCCTCGCGCAGGACATCGAGGGCGGCTCCGATGATCCGCTCGGTGGACAGCCCGCCGAGCCGAGGCCGGCGGCGGCGGTCGAGGTCCGAGCGCTGGATCCACCAGCGGGCCGAACCGGGCTCGAGGCCCACGGATGCGCACGCCACGAGGCCGTCCGAGTCCACCTGGACAGTATGCAAGATCCGCTCCGATACTCACACGGCAGATAAGTGAATGCTGATCGCATTTGGGTCGGCCGTCCGCCCCCCGTCACCCGGGAGGAAGACGCCGGGGCCGGCCGGCCCGGATCGGCCACCCCGGCGAGCCACCCCGGCGAGGCCACCCCGGCGAGCCACCCTGGCGAGGCCACCCCGGCCGGCCGCCCTAGCCGGCCCGGTGTGCGGCGGCGAACGTACGCAGCTCGCGGGCGACGTCGGGGCCGGACGGCTGGTACATGATCTCGCTGAAGCCGGACGCGGCCAGCCTGTCGAGCCCGTCGCGGATGTCCGCGGGGGCCCCGACCATCGTCCGGGCGTCGATGTGGTCCAGCAGAAGGTGGTCCCGCTCGGCGAGGTGCGTGACGTGGCCCTCGAAGCTGAGCAGGTGGCGCTCACCCTCCGGCGCGAGCGCCTCGAGGGCTGCCCGCCACCGCTCGCCGCCGGGCAGCCGGTCCACCGCCGACGCGCCCCCGACGGCGTAGGCGGTGTGCCAGGGGATCACCCGCCAGGGCCCGATGGCCGCACGCACCCGGGCACACTCGCGGTCCTCGCCGGCGTCCAGCACGGTGCCGGTGACCATCGTCGCGGTCGGCAAGGTGGGGTGCACAGGGCCGATCGTCCCGTCCGCCACCTCGGGGGCCCGCCGGTTACCCCGCGGTCCGAGGACGCTGAGCCACAGCGGGACCTCGACCGGCCGGGGCGCGGCCATGCCGGGCCAGTGCAGCATCCGGGTCGGCGCTCCGTCGAGCACGACGGTCTCGCCGGCGAGCAGCCGCCGCAGCGAGCCGACGTAGTCGACCATGGCGTCCAGTGGCATCGCCGGCTGGCCGATCGCCATCCGCGCGGTGTAGCCGGTTCCGAAGCAGGCGCGGAACCGGCCCCCGGACAGCCGCGCGATCGTGGCGATGCCGGACGCCATGGTCATGACGGAGCGCTGGGTGGGGATCAGGACGGCGGTCGCGAGCCCGATCCGCGTCGTGCGGGCCGCCGCGAGCGCCAGATGGGCGAACGGGTCCTCCCACAGCGGGGCCGAGTCGAAGATCCATACCCGGGTGTAGCCGAGCTCCTCGGCGAGGACGGCGAGCTCCGCGAAGTCGGGGCCCGGCGGCAGCCCGCAGGACAACTCGTACTGGCTCACCGGAGTCATGAATAGGTTCTACCGGTCCGGACATCCGGTCGGATGCCGAACCGCCGTTTTCCGGACCGCTGGTCCGTTTTCTGTGGCGGCTGCCGGCGTGGCGGGGCATACTCCCAGCACCGGCCAGCCTGGCCTGCCGGTCGCGCGGTAGGCCCAATCGGTGACAGCATTCGACCATGAACCTACGTTCAGGTGAGGAGCCGCCGGTGCCCAAGGGGTATGTGATCGTGACCGAGACCATCCACGACCCGGCCGGCATGGCGGCCTACAGCCAGCTTTCCGGCCGGTCGCTCACCGAGTACGACGGTCGGGTCCTGGTGGTCGACGACGGTGTCGAGATCCGTGAAGGGTCCTGGCCGGGCAGCCGGACGGTCGTCATCGAGTTCGCCTCGGTCGAGCAGGCACGTGCCTGGTACGAGTCGGAGAGCTACCAGGCCGCCGCCCCGCTGCGGCAGGCCGCGGCCGACTGCAGCCTCGTCATCGCGGCGGGCTTCACCCCACGGCCCACCCCGACCGCGACCACCTGACCCGCCCTCCCCACGCCCCCGACACCCCTACCCACACCGACGGGATGAGGATTCTGACAACGATGATGACGAGCCCTTCTGCCACCCGGTGCCAGCGATGACGGCGGAGTCGGCGCGTATCTCGCCGCTGCCGGTCGAGCAGTGGAGCGACGACGCGGCGCAGACCCTGCCCCGCTACTTACGCCGGCCGGAGCTGTTCGCGCCGGACCGCCCGAACGCGCTTCCGATGCCGACCTCGCTGCGGCTGTTCGCCCACCACATCCGGCTGACCGAGCCCTGGCTCGCCTTCTCCGAGGTCCTTGTCGGCAAGGATTCGGTGCTGGACCCGGCGCACCGTGAGCTGCTCGTCCTGCGAGTGGCCTGGCGAACCCGCTCGCAGTACGAGTGGATCCACCACGTCCGCATCGGTCGGGCCTGTGGCGTCACCACCGAACAGGTCCACGCCATCCCCCAGGGCGCCGAGGCCGAGGTGTGGACGCCGCTCGAACGCGCGATGATGGCCGCGGTCGACCAGATGATCGACCGATTCCGCGTGGACGACGAGACCTGGCAGGTGCTCGCGTCCCATCTCGACAAGCCGCAGCTTCTTGAGCTCTCCTTCGTCGTCGGCAGCTATCTCTGCCTGGCGCAGGTGTTCAACAACGTCGGCCTGGAAGCGGACCCACCCTCCGAGCCCCTGGACGCACCGGCACTTCCAGCGCTGGGGGACTGACCGCCTATGACGACCAATCAGACGACCCATCAGCGGACCGCGACGAGGGAGTCGACGACACGCGACCAGCTGCTCGACGCCGCCGAGCAGCTGCTGCTCGAGGAGGGCTACGCCGCCGTCACGTCGCGCCGCGTCGGGGCGCGGGCCGGGCTCGCCCCGCAGCTGGTGCACTACTACTTCCGGACCATGGACGACCTGTTCCTGCAGGTCTTCCGACGGCGCGCGGATGTCGGGCTGGACCTGCTGCGGGAGGCGATCCACGCGCGCCCGACCCTGCGGCAGCTCTGGGACCTGCGCGAGGCCGGCATGAACACCAGCACCAGGTTCAACCTGGAGTTCATGGCGCTGGCCAACCACCGCAAGGCGATCCGCTCGGCGATCGTCGAGTACTACCAGCACTACCGGCAGCTCCAGCTGGACGCGTTCACGGCCGCCCTGGCGGATCTCGGTGTCCCGCCCCAGCGGTGCCCCCCGCTGGTGGCACAGCTGGTGATGGTCGGTGTCACCCAGCTGATCGCCATCGACGAGGAGTACGGGCTGGGGTCCGGGTACGACACCGTCCTGGCCTACCTCAGTGATCAGATCGAGGAGCTCGCGCGCAGCCACGCGCAGTCACAGCCGCAGGCACAGGTACAGCAGCCGACGGGGCGGTGAAACGAGCGACGGCGGCCCGACAGACGGGTGAAAGCGGCGTGCAGGTGCGGTGAAACCGCGGGCAACTACCGTCCCGGGTGTCAGTTTCCCGCCCTTCCCACCCGGAGGAACCCGCTTTGGGAGCCGTACCCGCAGTCCAGGCCCGCGGCCTGGTCAAGACGTTCCGTGAACAACGCGCGGTCGACGGAATCGACCTCGACGTCCGCCAGGGCGAGATCTTCGGAGTTCTCGGCCCGAACGGAGCCGGCAAGACGACGACCCTGAAGATGCTGGCCACCCTGCTGCCGATCGACAGCGGGCAGGCCGAGATCTTCGGGGTCGACGTCGCCGCGCATCCGAACCGGGTGCGGCAGCTCATCGGTGTCACGGGGCAGTACGCCTCGGTCGACGAGGATCTCACCGCCACCGAGAACCTGTGGCTGTTCGGACGTCTGCAGGGGTTGCGCGCCGCCGACGCACGTTCGACGGCGCGGCGCCTGCTGGAGCAGTTCGGCCTGCAGGAGGCCGCCGACCGCAGGATCGCCGAGTTCTCCGGGGGTATGCGCCGCCGCCTCGACCTGGCCGCCTCCCTGATCACCCGCCCGCCCCTGATCTTCCTGGACGAACCGACCACCGGTCTCGACCCACGCACCCGGGGCCAGATGTGGGACACCATCCGCGGCCTGGTCGCCGACGGCTGCACCGTCCTGCTCACCACCCAGTACCTCGACGAGGCGGACCAGCTCGCCGACCGGGTCTGCGTGATCGATCACGGCCGCAAGGTCGCCGAGGGCACCCCGGACGACCTGAAGTCGCAGGTCGGCGAGTCGACCCTGCAGGTCCAGCTGGAGTCGGGGGCCGACCAGGCCGCCGCCGCCGAGGTGGTGCGCCGTGTCCTCGCCGAGGAGCCGGTGCTCACCCCCGAGGCCGGCCGGCTCAACGTTGCGCTCCCGGACGCCGACCGGGCCGCCGACGTGCTGCTCGGCCTGCGCGCCGCCGGGGTCTCCATCCGCTCGGTCAGCGTCGCGCGGCCCACGCTCGACGAGGTGTTCCTCGCCCTCACCGGTCATGACGTCCCGGCGGACGGTTCCGGCACCGGCCGCACCGACGACATCGACGACGCTGACCACGCTGACCACGCCGGCTCCGCTCTGGAGGCTGCACGATGAGCACCACCACCGACGCCGCCACCGACGCCGCCACCGATGCCGCCACCGATGCCGCCACCGATGCCGCCACCACGGCCGCCGGCACCAGCTCCGTCACCGGCGTTCCCGCGGCTGCGCCGCTCGCCGGCCGGTCACCGGTCAGGCCGCTCGACACCGAGGCCGCGTTCGCCCGGACCAAGGGCCGGGTCGGGGCCGGGGACACCGTCGTCCAGACATTCGCGATGGCCTGGCGGGCGCTGAAGAAGATGCGCCGCAACCCGGAGCAGTTCTTCGACGTGGCCCTGCAGCCGCTGCTGTTCACGGCGATGTTCGCCTACGTCTTCGGTGGCGCGATCTCCGGCGACGTCGACAGCTACCTGCCGTTGCTGATTCCCGGCATCGTCGCGCAGACGGTGCTCACGACCTGCATGGCCACCGGGACGCAGCTACGCGAGGACATGGACAAGGGCGTCTTCGACCGGTTCCGGTCGCTGCCGATGTCCCGGGTCGCGCCACTGGCCGGCCCGATGGTCGCCGATCTGGTGCGTTACGTGACCGCCGCCGTGCTCACCTATCTGATGGGCCTGCTGCTCGGGTACCGGCCGGGTGGCGGTGTGCCGGGCGTCGCCGGCGCGGTGGTGCTCGCGGTTTTCACCGGCTGGGCGATCGCGTGGGCGTTCACCTGGATCGGCACGATCGCCCGCAGCGCCCGCAGCGTGCAGGGGATCTCGATGATGATCCTCTTCCCGCTGACGTTCCTGTCCAACGCGTTCGTCCCGGCGGACACCCTGCCGGGCTGGCTGGAGACCTTCACGAAGGTCAACCCGGTGTCACATCTCGTCTCCGCGACCCGGGACCTGGCCAACAACGGAACGGTCACCGCCCAGGTCGCCTGGACACTGCTCACCGGACTCGCCGTGATCGCCATCTTCCTGCCGCTGTCCGTCGCCAGCTACCGGCGAAACTTGTGAGCGCAGGGCCAGGCACGAACTTCCGCCCTGCTCCGTCGCCCTCGCCACCCCCGTAGTCCCCGCCAGCCCCGCCTTACCCGCCAGACGCAGCACCGCGTCCCGTGCCTCGTCGAACAGCTCCATACCGCGACGCTCGCCGAGGCCTGCCTCGACCGCCGACAGCAGGCCCGGCGCGCATCGCTCGATCAGATCCGCTACCCACTCCCAGTGCAGCGGGCTGACGACGGACACGTAGTCGAACCGCCGCGCGACCGCGAGCAGCCGAACGGCGTCATCGATACCGTGGTCTGGCGCGCCCGCCCTGCCGACAGCACCCCCGGCCTCGCCGCCACCCCCGGCCTCACCGGCCTCACCGGCACCGTCTGCCCAGGTCCGCAGATTCCAGGTCGCGGTCGCGAACAGCGTGGTGCCGAACACCGGGTAGTCGATGTAACCCGACGTGACGTCCAACAGCCTGGAGCACCGCGTCAGGCAGGACGCATACAGCTCACGACCAACCGAGACCTGCTCGGCGTCGGCCGCATACCGGCTGAACGCGGCCAGCGCCACCGCCTCGCCGAACAGCAGCCAGGGCTCCAGCCCACTCTGCGGCACCCCGGGCAGCGCGATCCGCCGCGTCCGCCGCGCCACCGTCAGATACTCGCGCAGCCCGTCAGACACCTGGCCGCGAGCGGTCGTGAGCTCCGCCCGGACCAAACCCACCATCATTCCGCCGAGCAGCAGGTCGCTCTCCGGCGCTGCCGCGCCGTGGGCGGTCCCCCCGACCGCCTCGACGGCCTCGGTCTCGTCGGCCGATCCGACCAGCCCGGCCAGGAACTCCTCGGCCTCGTCGAGCTTGCCGCGGCCGATAGCGTCGACCGCGAGCAGGGTCCGCAGGTTGGCGGCGTCGTCGAGGGCGCCGAGCCGGCTCAGGACCGGCAGCGCCGTGCGGGCATGGACTCGCATCGCGGCCGGATCGCCGCGCCGCAGGGTCAGCGTGGCGAGCTGGGTATGCATACCCGCCGCCAGCCAGGGACCGTCCTCGAGCCGGGTCAGCTTCAGAACTCGCTGCGCGGCGTCAACGGCGGCCGCCGAGTCACCGGCGTTCTCGTGCAGATGCGTCAGCCAGACCAGGGCGAGCATGGCGCAATAGCGGTCGCCGTCATGCACGAGCCGTTCGAGGGCCGCCTGGTTGTCGACGTACGTGTGCCAGCCGGGCCGGTCGGGGGCTGGATCGACGGCCAGCAGCAGGCGCACACCGGCGGCGACCCGCGGATCGCCGGCCGCGTCCGGGCCAAGTCTCGTCAGCAGCTCGCGAATCGGCGCGGCGTCGCTGTCCCCGAGGGCGACCACGCTGCTCAGCACCGCCAACGCCGCGGCCAGGGTGACCGGCACCGCCCGGGGCGGCGGCTCCCAGCCACCGAACGCGTCGCCGATCGCCCCGGTCAACGTCAGGATCCGCGTGTGCTCACCGCGGATGTCCCAGAACCCGGCCAGCACCGCGACCAGGCCCATCACCGATTCGAGATCACCCTCGGCCAGGGCCGCCCGGAGCTCGTCGGTGAGGTTCGCCTCCTCGGCGGCCACGGCGTCGACCGCGTCGAACTGCCCTGCGCTGTAGAGACTCTCGTACTGGCGTAGGGCGTAGCGCACCGCCCAGGAGCGCCGCGACCGGCGGGCCGCGGCGAGACCGCCGGCCTGGGTCAGCCGCAGCAGGCCGAACTCGCGGACGGTCTCCAGCATCTGGTAGCGCACGCCGCCGACCGTCTCGCGCACGCTGAGCAGGGACTGGTCGACGAGGCTCTGCACCACGTCGACGACGTCGACGTCCGGCTCCGGCACCCGCGCCGCTTCCGGCCCCGGCCCCGGCCCCGGCCCCGGCCCCGGCCCGAGGATCTCCTCGGCTGTGTCGAGGGTGAAGCCGTCCTGGAAGACCGCGAGCCAGCGCAGCGCCTGCCGCTCGGGCTCGGCGAGGAGGTTCCACGACCAGTCGATCACCGCGAGCAGGGTCCGGTGCCGGTCCGGCGCGCTGCGGTCGCCACCGCGCAGCAGGGCGAAGCGGTCCGCGAGCCGCCGGTCGATCTCCTCGACCGACATGACCCGCACTCGCGCCGCCGCCAGTTCGACGGCCAGCGGCAGGCCGTCCAGCCGGGCGACGACAGCCGCCACGGCCGCGTCGTCGAGGCGGACGCCGGGCCGAGCTGACACCGCACGTTCACGGAACAGCTCGAGAGCGTCCGCCGACGACAGTGCGCCCAGCGGATACACCCGCTCACCGCTGATCGACAGCGGTGAGCGGCTGGTGGTCAGCACCCGCAGGTCCGCGGTGGTCGCGACGAGAAAGGCGACCAGCTCCGCGACGGCGGCCACCAGATGCTCGCAGTTGTCGAGCACGAGCAGGCTGGGCCCGCTCGACAGCTGCTGGGCGATCCGGGCCCGCAGGTCCGCACGCTGCGGCGGTGTCAGCACGGTACGGCTGCTGACCGAATCACGGACGCCGAGCGCGGAGCCGACCTCGCCGAGCAGATCCTCCGGCGCGGCGACACCGACCAGCTCCACCATCCGCACCACGGGCAGTGCGCTGTCCCGGGCGAGCACGTTCGCGAGCCTGGTCTTGCCGAGCCCACCGGGACCGACGATCGACACCACCCGCGCCCCGGCGAGCATCGCCCGCAGCCGCTCGATGTCCCGGTCGCGCCCCAGCAGCGGGGTGGCATCGTGACGCAGGCCGGTTCGCACGACGGGCCGGTCCGCCGCGAGCAGCTCCTGGTGCACCCGGGCGAGCCCCGGGCCGGGACCGGCGCCCAGGCGATCCCGCAGGTTGCGGCGGTAGAACTCGAAACGCTCCAGGGCGGCACCGGGGCTGCGGACCACGGCCTCGCTGCGCAGCAGATCGGCCAGCAGCGACTCGTCGTCCGGCCGGCCGGCCACCGCCTCCTCCAGCAGCGGCAGGGCCTCGGCGTGCTCCCCCGCGCGGCCGCGGGCCTGGCCGAGCACGGCCCGTGCCGTGGCCAGGTCGGCGATGGCGGCTCGGCGGACGTCCGCGAGCGGACCGTCGGCCAGGGCGCTCTCCTGCGCCGCCCGCGGCCGGGCCGACGCCGGCTGGCCTGCCGCCGGCTGGCCCGCCACCAGGGCCTCGCCCAGCGCGAGCGCCCGGCGCGCCGCGACGGCGGCGGCGACCGGGTCGCCCGGGAGCAGCTGGCCGGCCTGGACTGCCAGCGCGGCCAGCAACGAGCTGTCGATCTGGTCGGGCGCGACGTCGAGGCGGTAGCCGCCGCCGTCGCGCACCACCAGCCCGGCGCCGAGGATCGTCCGCGTCCGCGACACGACGACCTGCAGGCTCTTCACCGCGTTGGCCGTCGGCTCCCCGCGCCAGATCAGGGCGGCCAGCTGCTCGGCCGGCACCGGCCGCCCGCCGGCGGCCGCCAGCGCCGCGAGCAGCGCCTGCGGGCGGTCGCCAGCGACCGGAGTGCCGTTCCAGCGCACCCCGTCAAGCAGGATGAGGCTCACGCCCACCCGGCTCAGTCTAGGGCCGTGTTCAGCGGTCGATCAGGCCCATCGGCGCCTCGGCGTACCGCTCACCCGCCGGCGGCGTGAGCGCGTCGAGCCTGCGCACCTGCTCCGGGGTCAGGCTGATCGCGTCGGCGGCCACGTTCTCCTCGACGCGGGCGACCCGCTTGGTACCGGGAATCGGGGCGAGATCATCGCCCTTGGCCAGCAGCCAGGCCAGCGCGATCTGCGCCGGGGTGGCGCCGATCTCCGTGGCGACGGCGGCGACCTCGTCGGCGATCGCCAGGTTGCGTTCCAGGTTCCCGCCGGCGAAGCGGGGATTCGTCCGGCGCCAGTCGCCCTCGTCCAGCTCGTCGAGCGAGCGGATCTGCCCGGTCAGGAAGCCCCGGCCGAGCGGCGAGTACGGGACGAGCCCGATGCCGAGCTCCCGCAGCAACGGAAGGATCTCCGCCTCGGGGTCACGGGTCCACAGCGAGTACTCCGACTGCAGCGCCGTGACCGGATGGACCGCGTGTGCCCGGCGGATCGTGCCCGGCCCGGCCTCCGACAGCCCGATATGACGGATCTTGCCTTCGGCGACCAGCTCGGCCAGAACGCCGACAACATCCTCGATCGGCGTGTCCGGATCGACCCGGTGCTGGTAGTACAGGTCGATGTGGTCGGTGTCGAGGCGCCGCAGCGACCCCTCGACCGCGGCGCGGATGCTCGCCGGGCTGCTGTCCAGGCCGGCGCGGCCGGTGTGCGAGACGAAGCCGAACTTCGTGGCCAGGACGACGCCGTCGCGGCGGCCCTTCAACGCCCGCCCGACCAGCTCCTCGTTCGTGAACGGCCCGTACACCTCGGCGGTGTCGAGGAAGGTGACACCCAGGTCGAGCGCCCGGTGGATGGCCCGGATCGACTCGTCGTCGTCACTGCCGGCACCGCTGTAGGCGAAGGACATCCCCATCGTCCCGAGACCGAGACGGGAGACCTCCAGGTCGCGCAGCCTGACGTGCTTCATGATCGCTCCTCTCCCTGGCCCGCCCGGGATGACCTATGGCCTGTTCGCGATGTGGCCTGTCCTGGGATGTGGCCTGTCCTGGGATGTGGCCTGTCGGGATGCGTCACGGCTCAGCCTAAGCCCGCCCCGCCCGGCCCGAGCCCGCCTCAGGCTGGGAGGGCACGGCAGGAACCGGGGCGGAAGGAGTCGGGGTCGGCGGCGGCCCAGTCCGCCGCCCAGGCACGCGGCGGATCGGCAAGGAGCTCCCCGGGCTCCAGCCAGTCGAAAAGCTCGGCGTAGCTGCGGGTGTCGGTGTGGCTGACCCGGCGCAGCAGCATCTCGGGGCCGAGCTCGCCGGGGCCGGCGCAGCCGAGGGAGGCCATCACCCGCACCGCCTGCTCGACGGTCGCCGCCTGGTAGCGCCGCACCCGCTCGCTCTTGTCCGCGACGTCCAGTGCGCGTGCCCGGCGCGGGTCCTGGGTGGCCACCCCGACCGGGCAGGTGTTCGTGTGGCAGCGCTGCGCCTGGATGCAGCCGGTCGCCATCATCATCGGCCGCGCCGCGTTGGTGTAGTCGGCGCCCTGCGCGATCCGCTTCACGATGTCGACACCGCTGGCGACCTTGCCGCTCACCCCGATCCGGACCTGCCCGCGCAGGCCGACGCCGACCAGGGCGTTGTGCACCGTGATCAGCCCTTCGGTCAGCGGGGTGCCGACATGGTCCTCGTACTCCAGCGGGGCCGCGCCGGTGCCGCCCTCGGAGCCGTCCACCACGATGAAGTCGGGGGTGACCCCCTCGACGACCATCGCCTTGCAGATCGCCAGCAGCTCCCGGCGGGAACCGACGCACAGCTTGAACCCGGCCGGCTTGCCCGCCGCCAGCTCCCGCATCCGCGCGACGAACAGGACGAGCTCGCGTGGGGTGGAGAACACCCGGTGATGCGCCGGGCTGATGCAGTCCACGCCGAGGGGCACCCCGCGGGCCGCCGCGATCGCGGCGGTCACCTTCGCCGCCGGCAGCACGCCGCCGAGGCCGGGCTTCGCGCCCTGGCTCAGCTTCAGCTCGACCATCCGCACCGTCGGCAGCGCGGCGACGTCGGTGAAGCGGGCCGGGTCGAAGTCGCCGTCCGGGGTGCGGGTGCCGAAATAGCCGCTGCCGATCTCCCAGACCAGGTCGGCGCCGTGCCGCAGGTGGAACTCGGTCAGGCCGCCCTCACCGGTGTCGTGGGCGAAACCGCCGGCCGCCGCGCCCCGGTTCATCGCCAGCACCGCGTTCGCCGACAGCGCCCCGAAGCTCATCGCCGAGATGTTCAGCAGCGCCATGTCGTAGGGCTGGGTGCAGTCGGGCCCGCCGATCCGCACCCGCGGCGGCGGCGCGGCGGGGTCGACGGGCACCGGGGCGGTCGAATGCGGCAGGTACTCGTAGCCGACCTCGTTGACGTCCCGCTCGGTGCCGAACGCCTGGTCACCGTGGATGCCCTTGGCCCGCTGGTAGATCACCGTCCGGGTGTCGCGGTCGAACGGGCGCCCGTCGTAGTTGCGCTCGATGAAGTACTGCTGGATCTCCGGGCGGATCTTCTCCAGGGCGAACCGCAGATGCCCGAGCACCGGGTGGAAGCGCAGGATCGCGTGCCGCCGCTGGGTCACGTCATGCACGGCGAGCAGCAGCAGCGCGGCGGCGACCCCGACGCCGGCCCACCAGCCCGCCGACACGAACAACGCCAGCACCGACCCCACCGCGACCAGCGCGGCCAGGAGGAGAACCGTCGCAACCGGCAACATCGCGAACCGTGCCCTTCCTGCCCCGGATTCCGACCCGACGCCCCGTTGCGCCGATCGGTCTGATCGGGCCCGGTTCGCCAGTGTCCGCGGCAGGTCCGACGCTATCCCCGCTTTCCGCGGTTTCCGCCGGCCGGGCTGCGCCGACAGCGGACGGCCCGCCGCGATCAACATCCCTCGACGCACCATCGACACCGGTCGCCACCGGTCGCCACCCGTCGCCACCGAATCAACAGCGGCCGCCACCGGTCCGCTCTGCTCACGGCGAATCTGCCTCAGGCAGAGACCGCCCCGGGATGCGAGCGGCAGTGCCTACCGTGCCGCCATGGACGTCGTCGAGCTGGTCCCGGACCTCTACTTCCTGCGCTTTCCCGTCGGGCACGTCTACCTGTGGCGGGACCCGGACGGCCTCACCGTGATCGACGCGGGTCTACCCGGCTCCGGGCCGCACATCGCCGGGGCGATCCGCGGACTCGGCTGGCACCCGCGGGACGTCCGGCAGCTCGTCCTCACGCACGGTCACGTCGACCACGTCGGCGCGGCGGCCGAGATCGCGGCCTGGGGTGAGGTGACCGTGCTCGCCCACCAGGCGGACGTCCCCCTGGTCGAGGGGCGCGCCGCGGCCCCGCCGCCGGACCTCGCCGACTGGGAGCAGGCTCTGTACGACCAGGTCCAGGCCGGCCTGCCGGCCACCGATCCCGCTGGGGTGCGGGTCGACCGCCCGCTGGCCGACGGGGACGTCGTCGACATCGCCGACGGGGCACTGACCATCGCCACGCCGGGGCACACCGCCGGCAGCATCGCGCTCTACCTGCCCGGGCCGCGGGTGCTGTTCGCCGGCGACATCATGGCCCGCGACCCGCAGTCCGCCGACCCGCGGACGCCGGTCTTCCCAGGCGTGTTCAACGTCGACCGGGCCGAGGCCCTCGCATCCTTCGCCAGGCTGGCGGCGCTCGACGTCGAGACCGTCTGCTTCGGGCACGGCGAACCCCTCGCGGGTGATGCCGCAGCCTTCCTGCGCGCCGCCGCCGAACGCCTCTCCCGGCCCACATTGTGACCGCGGGCCTGGAAGGATCGGTCCCTGTGACGGAGCATTCTGCACCCTTACTCGACGTTCCCGGTGGCCCCGACTTCGGCCGGTTCGTGGAGAACCTGCGCGAGCTGCTCGACGTGGTGGCCGACACCCGCCCGCCCGCCGCGGTCGTGACCCAGGTCGCCGACCAGTTCGCGCAGCTCAGCGCACAGCTGCGGCAGTTCGCCGTCCCCGAGGCCGAGCGCGTCACCGGCATGCGGCTGGACCTCGACGGCCGCGGCCAGACGATGGTTCCCCCGGTGATCTGGGACGAACGGGGCGGCGACCGCGCGGTGGCCCGGGTGACGTTCGGGCGGCACTACCTCACCCTCGGCGGGGCGGTGCACGGCGGCGCCATCGGGCTGGTGTTCGACGAGGTGCTGGCCATGCTGGCCAACCACGGGCGGCCGTTCGCGCGGTCGCTGTACCTGAACGTCAACTACCGCGCGCTCACCCGGGTCGAGGTGGGGCTGCGGGTGGAGGCGACGGTCGACCGCGTCGAGGGCCGCAAGCTGTTCCTCAGCGGCCGGCTGTTCGACGGCGAAACCCTGTGCGCCGATGTTGAGAGCCTGTTCATCCAGCTCAGACCCACCGGGTAGTAGGCGGCGCGGCGCGCGCGGCGGCGCGGCATCCGCGCGAGACGGCGCCGCGCGCCGCGGTCAGGGACGGACGAGGACCTTCAGGGCGGCGCGGGAGTCCATGGCACGGTAGGCGTCGGCGACGTTGTCGAGGGTGACGGTGCGGTCGAACACCTTACCGGGGTTGATCGCGCCCTTCAGCACCTCGGGCAGCGCCTGCTCGAGGTAGGCACGCACCGGTGCCGGCCCGCCGGTGAGGTAGACGTTCTTGCCGAACAGGGAGCCGAAGCCGACCGGTGCCTCCTCGTACTGCGGCACGCCGACCCGGGAGATGATCCCGCCCGGACGGACCACGCCATAGGCCTGCTCGTAGGCCGGCATGTAGCCGACGGCCTCGATCACCACCGGGCTGCCCTCCCCACCGGTGAGGTCGAGCACCCTGGCGACGCCCTCCTCGCCACGCTCGGCGACGACGTCCGTGGCGCCGAACTCACGGCCCAGGTCGGTGCGGGAGGTGTGCCGCCCCATCAGGATGATCCGCTCGGCACCCAACTGCTTCGCGGCGAGAACCGCGGAAAGGCCCACCGCGCCGTCGCCGATCACCGTGACCGTCGAGCCGGGGGCCACCTTGCCCATGTGCGCGGCGTGCCAGCCGGTCAGGTAGACGTCCGACAGGGTGAGCAGGGAGGGCAGCAGTGCCTCGTCGACGTCACCCGGGATCTTCACGAGGGTGCCGGCGGCCTGGGGCACCCTCGCCAGCTCGGCCTGCACACCGCCCGCGCCGCCGCCGCCGAACCAGCCGACGTTGACGCACGAGGTGTGCAGGCCGTCACGGCAGAACGCACAGGTGTTGTCGGAGAAGGAGAACGGGGAGATGACAAGGTCGCCCACCGCCAGACCGGTGACCTCCGCGCCGATCTCCTCCACGACACCGATGAACTCGTGGCCCATCGGGACTCCCTGCTCGGCGGCGGGCATCGAGTGGAACGGGTGCAGGTCGGAGCCGCACACGCAGGCCAGCACCGTGCGGACGACGGCGTCGGTCGGTGCCTCGATCCGCGGATCCGGCACGTTCTCGACGCGGACGTCGCCTGCTCCGTACATGAACGTCGCTCGCATGTGCTGTCCGCCTCCTGGTCCGGGGCGCGGGCCGGGCCCGCGAGTCGCACCAATGTAAGAGTCCTCTAACATTGAGGTCAAAGCGGGATGGAACACATCAGCGCCAATGGATCAGCGCAGGTCAGGGCATGGGCAGCGGTCGAAGCAGAGGCAGGGGCAGGGGGCGTCAGCGGTGACCCGGCGAGCCGCCTATCACCACGGGGACCTGCGCGCCGCGCTCGTCCAGGCCGCGCTCGAGCTGGTCAGCGCGAAGGGGGTCACCGGGCTGTCGGTCGCCGCCGCGGCCCGGCGGGCCGAAGTCAGCGGGGCCGCGCCCTACCGGCACTTCGCCAACCGGGCCGAGCTGCTCTCCGCCGCCGCGACCTTCGCCGCCCGCCAGCTCTCCGAGCTGATGCGCGAGGCCACCGAGCGACCGGCGGAACCCGGCGACAGCGGCAGCGATCGCGACGGCGATGTTGGAGACGGCGCGGAGGTCGGGGTGGCACGCGCCGTCGAGGTGCTCGCCACGCTCACCCGGGTCTACGTCCACTTCACCCTCACCCACGGCGCCGGGTTCGAGCTGATCTTCGCCGACGAGCTCCAGGACGTACCCGACCCGCAGCGGCGCGAGGCCACCCGAGAGCTGCACGACCGCCTGCTGTTCCCCGCGCTGGCCGTCACCGGCGACCCCGACGCGGCCGGCCACCTGCTGCGGGCGCTGGTCGCCATCGCGCACGGCTACGCCTACCTGCCACGCGGCGGGTTCATGCGCGGCTTCGACACCAGCCCCGCCCGGGTGGCCGACGAGGCTGCCGCGGCCGTCCGCACGCTGGCCTGGTCGGCGGCCGCCGACCCGCCGGGAGGGCGCGGTGGGGACCGGTCGGTCCGCGGATACCGTTCACCGTAGGCATCCCACCTGACTTCGCGTCCCGAAAAGGAGAACCGGTGCCGACCATCTCCCCGAGCCACCGCGACCTGCTGGAGTCCGGCCACACGATCACCCTCGCGACGGTCGGAGTCGACGGGCTGCCGCAGGTCACCGCGATCTGGGCGATGCTGGACGGCGATCACGTCCGCACCTCGCTGCACCCCAGCCGGCAGAAGTACCGCAACCTCGTCGCCCGGCCGCAGGCGACCCTCTTCGTGATCGACCCGGCCAACCCGTACCGGACTCTGGAGGTCCGCGGAACCGTCGAGATCACCGAGGACACCGACCTGGCCTTCCTCAGGCGCCTGCTGGCGGTCTACGGCAGTGACCTGGAGCATTTCCCGGCGCCCGTCGACGGGCGGGTGGTGGTCACCCTCCGTCCCACCCGCGTCGTCGAGCTCGGTTAGCGAGCCCGGGCAGTCGACGGTGGGCGGTGCGTAGGCGGTGGGTAGGCGGTTCCGCGGAACCGCCCATCCCCCGCTGTCCGCCGACGCCCGCCGCCGGCTGGCTCACAGGACGATCGGCAGCTTGTGGTAGCCGCGGATGGTCGCGGTGTGGATCAGCTCCGCGCCGGACAGGTCGACATCCCAGCGTGGGAAGCGGTTCAGGATCTCCTCCAGTGCGATCCGGCCCTCGATCCGCGCCAGGGCGGCCCCGAAGCAGTAGTGCACGCCCTTGCCGAACGTCAGATGCGCGTCGATCTTCCGGTGGATGTCGAAGGTGTCCGCGTCGGGAAAGGCCCGCTCGTCCCGGTTCGCCGAGCCGGTCAGCAGGGTGACGATCTTCCCTTCCTCGACGCGCTGCCCGTACAGCTCGACCGGTTTCGCCGCCACCCTGATCTGGATCGGCGACGGCACCTCGTACCGCAGCGTCTCCTCGACCGCGTTCGGGACGAGCGACCTGTCGGCCACGACCTGGGCCCGCTGGTCGGGGTGCTCGGCGAGGACCTTCCCGAGCCAGCCGATCAGCCGGGCCGTCGTCTCGACCCCGGCCGCGTAGAGCATGCCGACGTAGTTGAGGATCTCGGCGTCGCTCAGCCCGCGTTCCTCGCCGGTGAAGACGTCGGTGAAGCGGGCCTGGATGAGGGTGGTGAGGAAGTCGTCCGCCGGGTTGGCGCGGCGGAACTCCAGGAACGGCGCGTACGGTGCGCCGATGCTGGGCAGCCGCTGCTCCTCCTGCGGCTTCTCCTCGGTGAGCCGGGCCGACTCCTCCACCTTGTCGCGCAGGCTCAGCAGGTACTCGTCGGGAATGCCGACGAGGGCGCCGATGACCCGCATCGGCAGGTGGCCGGCGAAGTCCTGCACCAGGTCGAAGCCACCGCTGCCGACCAGCGGGTCGAGGTACTCGGCGCACAGCTCCCGGATCCGCGTCTCCAGGACCTGGACGCGCCGCGGGGTGACGGCCCGGCTCAGGATGAGCCGGTGCATGTCGTGCTCGGGCGGGTCCTCGGCGATGAACAGCCCCGGCGGTGTCGGTAAGCCGGCCTTCACCATCTCCATCAGAATGCCCTTGGCCGAGGTGTAGGACTGCCAGTCGACGGAGGCGGCCTCGACGTCGGCGTACCGGGAGAGCGCGTAGAAGTCGTACCGCTCGTTGTAGTAAAGCGGCTGCTCATCCCGCATGCGCTTCCACACCGGGTAGGGGTCCTGGTCGATGTCGAAGTCGTACGGGTCGTAGTAGATCTCGGTCGCGGTGCTCACGCTGTGCTCCTGGCTCCTGTCGACGTGCGTCTGCGCAGGTGTGTGGGTGTGCGGTACCGGTCCCGGGGCCGTCACACGGGCTCGCACAGGGTCTTGATCTGGAGGTACTCCTCGAAGCCCAGCTGGCCCATCTCGCGGCCGATGCCGCTCTGCTTGTACCCGCCGAAGGGGACGTCCGGCCCGTAGTAGATGCCGCCGTCCACGATCATCGTGCCGGCGCGGATCCTGCGGGCGACCGCCTTGGAACGCTCGTGGTCGCCGGAGAAGACCGCGCCGGAGAGGCCGAAGATGCTGTCGTTGGCGATCCGTACGGCGTCGTCCTCGTCGTCGAACGGCAGCGCGACGAGCACCGGCCCGAAGATCTCGTTGCGGACGATCTCGGCGTCCTCGGGCATGTCGGCGAACAGGGTCGGCTCGAAGTAGTAGCCCTTGTCGAACCGGGACGGGCGCCGCCCGCCGAGGACAGGCGTGCCGCCGGCCGCCTTCGCCCGCTCGACGATGCCCTCGACCCGTTCGAGGTGGCGTGCGCTGTTCAGTGGGCCCATCACGTTCGCGGGGTCGAGCGGATCACCGTAGGGCACCATCGACAGCATCTGGGCGGCGAGCTGGACGCCCTCCTCGAACCGGGAGCGGGGCAGGAGCAGCCGGGTCAGCGTGGCGCACCCCTGGCCGGCGTGGACGCAGACCATGAAGGTGGACATCCCGATCGCGGTCGCGAAGTCGGCGTCGGCGAAGACGATGTTCGCCGACTTCCCGCCGAGTTCCAGGAAGCACTTCTTCACCGTCTCCGAGCCCAGCTTCATGATCCGTCGCCCGACCGCGGTGGAACCGGTGAAGCTGATCAGGTCGACGCGCGGATCGGTGATGAGCTCCTCACCCCGGTCGTTGACCGAGCTGGTGATGACGTTGAGGACGCCGGGTGGGATGTCGGTGTGCTCCGCGACGATCTTTCCCAGCGCGCTGGCGCACCACGGGGTCGTCGGCGCGGCCTTCAGGACGACGGTGTTCCCGGCGGCGAGCGCGGGGGCGACCTTCGCGAGGTTCACCTGGGTGGGCTGGTTCCACGGGGTGATCGCGCCGACCACGCCGTAGGGCTCCCGCTCCGTCCAGCGGCGGGAGCGGAACTGCTCGATCTGGCCGATGCCGTGCGCCTGCGTGAACTCGTACTTCTCCAGCAGGTCGGCTACCCAGCCGATCCCCTCGACCGGGCGGTCGAAGGTGGAGCCGGAGATCTTGCTCGGCAGGCCGACCTCGGCCGTCGACATCGCCTTGAACGGCTCGGCGTGCTTGGAAAGCGCATCCTGCAACTGGCGCAGGCAGCGCACCCGCAACGCCACGTCGGTGCTCCAGGCAGTCTCGTCGAAGGCCCTGCGAGCGGCCGTGACCGCCGCGTCCACATCGCCGGCGGAGGCGTCGGGCGCGACGCCGATCGCGGCCTCGGTGGCCGGGTTGATGTTGTCGTACGTGGCCCCGCCGTCCGCGTCGACGAGCCGGCCGTCGATGAGCAGTTTCGCGATGTCCAGGCCCGCGTAGGTCATGTCCTTGCTCCTGTCAGGTGAGGCGTGTGTCAGGCGAGCGGCGTGTGCTCGTGGCGGACGGCGTGTGCTCGTGGCGGACGACGTCGGAGACCGCCCATTCGGTCTGGCTCTTCACCGCGGCCGACGGCGGGCTCAGGCAGTCGGGCATCGCGACGGTTCGGCCGGGGCGGACGTCCGCCGACCAGGTGACCGCGTTTGTGCCCTCGGCCCAGGTCAGCTCGGCCCGCGTGCCGTGCACCGACCCGCTGCGTGGGCGATCCAGGACACTCCAGCCCTCCCGCCGCAGGACCTCCAGCTCGAGCGCCTGCACCTGCGGGTCCGCGAGGCCCGAGCAGCCCCGGTAGTGATCGGCGAGCCGCCCCGGGTCCCCGGACCGCCCCAGCACGGACTCGACGAGATCGAGATCGGCGAAGGCCCAGCCGGTGCCCTCCGGGAGAACCAGGCACACCGGCGCGAACCGGTGACCACCGAGGTGGCTGGCCCGCCACAGGTTCACCCCCGGCCGTGCCCCGGCCGCCTCCAGTTTCACGCCCAGCCCCGCGCCGAGCCGGCCGCAGCAGGCGTCACGGCGTCCGTGCCCGCACACCAGGACGTCGACCGCGGGGCTCTCCAGCGCCGACGGGGCCGGGTCCGCCGCCGCCGCGACCAGCTCGCCGACCGCGTCGTACAACGAGGACCCGACCGCGCTCTCGAACCTGCGGTAGCCGGTGAACCCGGACTCACCGGGCCTGCGGGCATGCAGAATCACCCGGCGTTCCTCCCCCACCGGGCGTTGCTGGGCGGGGACGACGGCCTGCAGCCGGTACCCGGGCGGGCCGACGATCGGCTCCAGGGCGGCGACCTGGGCGCTCTCGCCGACGTCCCGCGGCCAGGGCAGCGGGATCTCGACGAGCAGGAAACCCGGGTAGGTTCCGGCCGTGCCCGCCGGCGACATCGCCGCCACCCGCGCCCAGTCGGAGCATCTGATCTTCGCGTCGGGGTCGACGTCGGGTGGGCGGACCCCCGCGGTCACGTCCATGCCGTCAACCGACCGGGTGGGCGTTCGGTGCCGGAGCCATGACGAGGTTTCGGTGCGACGGCGGAACCGGCGGACTGGTTCGCCAGTCGGCGATCCCCTGGTCACCCGGCTGACCCACCGGCATTCCGCCCTCGTGCACCCAGGCCCAGTGGGAGTGGTTGAGCTCGTGGAGCGTGAAGCAGGCGTTCAGCGCGTTGTAGAAGCCCATGTTGTCCACGCTCTGGTTCACCGACTCCTTGATGAGCAGGGCTGCCATGGTGGGAATCGAGGCGATGCGCCGGGCGAACCTCAGCGCCGAGTCGTGCAGCTCGGCGCCAGGGAAGATCTTGGAGACCATCCCGAGGCGCCAGGCCTCCTCGGCGTCGATCGAGTCGCCGGTGAGCAGCAGTTCCTTGGCCCGGCGCGGGCCGAACTCCCAGGGGTGCGCGAAGTACTCCATGCCGCACATGCCGAGCCGGGTGCCCACCATGTCGGCGAACGTGGTGCCCTCCGCGGCCACGATGAGGTCGCATGCCCACATCAGCATCAGGCCCGCCGCGTAGACCTCGCCGTGCACGGCGGCAATGGTGATCTTCCGAAGGTTCCGCCAGCGGCGAGTGTTTTCGAAGAAGTGGTGCCACTCCTGCAGCATCAGCTTCTCGGCGCCGTTCCGGGTCCCTCCGTTCACCTTTGCCGAGGGATGCTGGTTCGGCCCCGCGAGCATGTCCTCACGGCCCTGGCGCGAGCCCATGTCGTGCCCCGTCGAGAACATGGGGCCGTGGCCGCCGAGAATGACGACACGGACGGTGTCGTCCGCCTCGGCGCGCAGAAACGCCTCCCCCAGCTCCACCAACAGGCCGCGATTCTGGGCGTTACGGGTCCCGGGACGGTTGAGCATGATCCGAACAATCGCCCCGTCGTCCAGCTCCTCGTAGGTGAGGTATTGGTAGCGCGAATCGACTACTGCGCGGCGTGAATCAGTAGCAGCACAGCTCGAATCGGTCACCGAGTATTGCGGCTCGCTCATGGATGCCCTTCTCTCCGGGCGGCGCAGTCCGCTCGTACCAGCCTGCCGACTCCAGAGGAGACAGGTCTCCCACCTGCCTCCTTACCGTCCATATTTACACTAGGTTCAAGTACATGTACTGTCAACCCGGTCGCGGGCAAGGTCGGCGTGGCCCCCATTTCCTACGGGCCATCGAGACGCCGACCCACCCCGGAGCAGACCTGGGCAGGAAGAATCGGAGGGCGCGGAGCATGACCGAGGCAGCAGCATTTCGCTACGACGGAAAGCGGGTTCTCGTAGTCGGGGGAGCCACCGGGATGGGCGCGGCGGCGGCCCGGGCGGTCACCGCGCTCGGCGCGGAGGTCGTGGTCATGGACCGCGCCCCGGTCGACTATCCGGTCGCCCGTCAGATCACCGTCGACCTCACCGACCCCGACGCACTGAACGCCGCGATCGACCAGGTCACCGGACCGCTGCACGCGGTGTTCTCCGCGGCCGGCATCGCCGGCGGGCCGGCTGTCATGCGGGTCAACTTCATCGCCCACCGCCACCTGGCCGAGCGGCTGGTCCGGGACGGAACACTGGTCCCCGGCTCGGCGATCTGCATGATCTCGTCGGTTGCGGGGCTCGGCTGGCAGAACCACCTGCCGCTGCTGGTCGATTTCCTCGAGACGCCCGACTACGCGTCCGCCGATGCGTGGGTTGACGGTCATGACGGCACCTGCACCTACATGTTCAGCAAGCAGGCGATCAACGCCTACGTCGCTCGCGAATCCTATCCGCTGCTGGCGAAGGGAATTCGGATCAACGCGGTCTGCCCGGGGCCGACGGACACCCCGCTCGCCCGTGCCAACACCTGGCTCGGTTTCGACGAGCAGTACCGCAAGGCGACCGGCACGGCGCCGTTGCGGGCGGAGGAGATCGCCGACGTGATGGCCTTTCTGAACAGTTCCGCGGCCGCCGGTGTCAGCGGCGTCAGCCTCCTGGTCGATTCCGGCCACGTGATGTCCTCGATCGGCGGATCGTGGGAGGCGGGCCGCCCGGTCATCGAGTTCCTGATGACCCAGCGGTCGGTCTGACCGACCCCGTTCAACAGAAGCGGCGGCCCACCGATTTCCGGTGAGCCGCCGCTTTCTTTTCTAAAGCCGCGGGGCGCTCGGATTTCTCGATGGGAACGGCGGCAGGTCGAGCAGCGACAGCACCCCCGGTTCGGCCGCGCAGACCCGGGGAACCGCGTTGACGACGCTCATCGCCGACGCCACGGCTACCGGGTCGCCCGCGTAACCGGCCGGTGAGGAGATCTTGAGGTCCAGTGTGATGCCGGGCAGGCCCTCGACGACCGCCCGGTAGCCGTCGCCGGAGAATCCCAGCTCCGCGAAGTCGTTCTCCCGCAGCTTCTCGACATGCTCGACAACCACCTTGGGCACGCCGCCGACCACGCCCTTGACCCGGTACCTGACCCCGGCGATGGTCCCGGCCGGGATGTGGCCTGACGCCACGTCGAAGGCCTCGTCGGCGTAGATGACCGTGTGGTCCTCGACGATCTCCTCGATCGTCACGCCGATGGCGTCGGCCAGCAGGTGCAACGTCGTCGCGTGGTAACGGGTGGTGACACCGGGCGCGAGGATGGGCGAGCGCGCCGCGTCCCGCTGGCCGAAGCCGAAGAACTTCGTGATGCCCTCCCCCTCCCAGTAGGCGTTGTTCATGAACTGGTACATGTGCACGCTGCTGACCTCACGGGCGAGTGCCAGCGCGGACAGCGCGAGGCCCGCGGTGCCGTAGCCGGGGTCCATCCCGACCGTGACGATCGACGACCCGCCGTCGAGGCAGGCCTGCTCCAGTTCCTTGTACAGGTCGTCGTCCTGCGCCTTCGGGTACACCAGGGTCGGCCACCACAGGTTCACGACGTTCTTGCCGGACCGAAGGATCCGCAGCAGGTCCCCGAACGTCTCGCTCGGGTCCTCCACCCAGTTCCGTCCGACGGTGAAGCAGACGCAGTCGGCGGGCGTGGCCAGCAGCGCGTCCTTGTCACGGGTCGCTGCCACGCCGAGCGGGCCTAATCCGCACAGTTCGCCGACATCCCGGCCGTCCTTGTGCTCGGAGTGGGCCCAGGCGCCCACCAGCTCCAGATCGGCGTGGCCGAGGATGCCCGCCACCGCCTCCCTGGCGACGGTGCCGGTTGTCCATTGGATGACGCGGTATGTCACGGTGTCCTCCGCTGTCCGAGGGGCTGGAGTGGTCCGAGGGGGCGCGCCGAGCTCACCGGTCAGGTGACGGCGCCGTCGATCTTCATCTGGATGATCTGCTCGTCGGTGTGCCCGAGCTCCCGGAGCAGGTCGTCGGTGTGCTCGGCGAACTGGGGGGCGCGCCGGGTGTCCGGCGGCTGGTTGTCGAACTGGACGGGGTTGGCGACCAGCCGACGCTCCTTGCCCTCGCTGTCGGGAAACGTGCTCAGGTAGCCGTTGGCGTGCATCTGCGGGTCGTCGAGGATGTCGAGTGGCCCCTGGACGGGGGCCCAGGGGCCTTCCATCGTCTGCAGATGGTCGATCCAGTGCGCGTATGGCTTCGCGGCGATCGCGTCGGCGATGTACTGGCCGGCCTCGGCGGAGTTGGCCATGAGCTTCTGCGCGGTCTCGAAACGTTCGTCGGTGACGAGATGCTCGATACCGAGGTGGTGGCAGACGTCCGCGAAATAGCGGAAGGCCTGTGGCATCGTGAAGTTGATCCATCGCCCGTCGGACGTCCGGAAGTGGCCCACCGTCGGGTTCAGCGCCACGTTCATCATGGTCTGGTTGAGCGGCACGGGCTCCTTCGCGGCACCGGTGAGTGCCGCGTTTCCCAGGTCGAGCGCGAAGGCCCAGGCCCCGACGCTCATGAGGGAGACGTCGACGACCGAGGGCTGGCCGGTGGTCGCGCGACCGTAGAGCGCGGCGGCGATGCCGCCGGCGATGGTCATGGCGCCCATCGAGTCGCCGTAGGCACCGGCGGGCATGCTGACGACCCGCGGGCTCTCCTGCGGGGTCACCCCCCAGGCGCTGCCCATCCGGCACCAGAAGGCGGAGCCGTCGTAGCCGCCCTTCTCCGCCCAAGGCCCACGCTGCCCGTGCGCGGACCCGCGGACGAAGATGATGTCCGGGTTCACCTTTCGGATGTCGTCGACCTCCAGCCGCAGCCGGCGGCGCGCGGCCGGGAGGAAATTGGTGAGGAAGATGTCCGCGTCACGGCACAGTTCGAGGAGGACGTCGTAGCCCGCGGGGGTGGCGAGGTCGAGGCCGATGCTGCGCTTCCCGCGGTTGGGATGATCCATGATCGGCTGGAATGTGCCGTCCTTCGGGTGGTTCACCATTCCCCGCTGGGCGTCACCTGCCACGGCATGCTCGACCTTGATCACATCGGCACCCCACTCGGCAAGAATTCCGCCTGCCGCAGGTGTGAACGTGAACTGGGCGACCTCAACCATCTTGACGCCCGCCATCGGCTGATGCACTGGCTCGAACTCCCTTCCCTAACGGCCTGAAAGCCTGCTGGACGCTGGTCGCCCCGGCCGCTCCCTCGACACCATAGTTAGACTGAGTCAAAGTATGCAAGGGTCGGCCGCACCCCGGGACGGGCGCGACGCCAGCTCGGCACCGGACCCCCGAGCTGCACCGGGCCCACCCGCCGACGACGGGGAGGCCCACGAGCCAGCCCTCGCGACCACGGCATCCAGGCCGAACCGGGTCGCACCTCGGAAGCAGGCGGACGCCGCCAGCCCTCCCCGCATATCGGACCTGGACAGAGGGTTGTGCGACCCGCGCCCACCTGTTAAAAAGTAGATCTCGCAAAATTTGACTCAGTTCAAAACTGAGATTCCTCCAGAGACGGAAACGGACAAACCGCGCCCGACGGGCCGGAGTGACCCGCAGCGTGCGGTGGGTCAGTGCGCGACGGGAACCCTGCCGTGGCCGATGAGCGCTGCCCAGAAAACACCGATGAGCCTGCGCCTGGCGTGTCCCGGGCCAGGCCAGCCGGAAACGAAGGAAACCGGCCGAAACGCCGGTTGGAGTGCTGCCGTCACACGAGTCTCCCGTTTCTTTTCTCAGGGAGAACACCGGGAAGGGAAGTCCGATCATGAAGAATCGCAGGGCACTCGCGGTGATCGCCGCGACCGGGCTGTTATCGGCCGCACTCGCCGCCTGCGGTGGTGGCTCCGACGACGGGGCCGCGGCGGACACCGCGGGCCTGACCGGTGACCCGATCGTCGTCGAAGTGATCACGCCGCTGTCGAGCGTCAGCCCGCCCGTCGAGGTCTACCACGGAGCGCTGGCCGCGGCCTCCGCGGTGAACGCCTCCGGCGGCATCAACGGCCGGCCGCTCACCGTCAAGGTCTGCGACGCCGGCGGCACCGACGGACCGGCGAAGGCCGTCGAATGCGCCCGCAACCTGGTCGCCGACAAGACGATCATCGCCGAGGTGGGCGACTACGAGGCCTACCAGGAGCAGGTCAACACGATCCTGGCCGCTGCCGGTGTTCCCAACATCGGCCCGCCGCCGCAGAGCCAGTCGGTACTGAACTCCAAGAACTCCTTCCCGCTCGCCGGGTCCGAGGGCGCGGCGCTGGGCACCGTCCTGGCCGACGCCGGAGCCAAGAAGATCCAGGTCGCCTACACCAACATCGCGCAGGCCGCCTCCGCGGTGCAGTTCAACGAGGTCTCCCTGGAACGCGGCCGCGGCTTGAAGATCACGGGCAGCATCCCGATCGACCTGACAGCCACCGACCTCACCCCCGCGGTGACCCGGGGAGCCGAAGGTGACGCTGTCGCCCTCGCCGCGATGCCCACGCACTTCGCCGCCTGGCTCACCGTGGCCCGCGGGGGCGACTTCGACCAGAAGATCTCCTCCAGCGCGTCCGCGCTCGTGCCCAGCGCGCTGTCCGCGCTCGGAGACAAGGCCGACGGCGTCCTCGTCTCCGCCGGGCTGCCCATCGTCACCAGCGACGAGCCGGGCATCGTCCGGTTCCGCGACGAGATGGCCAAATACCAGCCCGGCAAGATCATCGACCAGGTCAGCCTCTACGGCTGGCTCGACACCTGGGCGTTCGCGCAGGTGGCCCGCACGATCGACGGCCCCGTCACCCGCGAGTCCACGTTGAAGGCGTTCAGCAACCTCAACGACTTCAACGTCTTCGGCCTGCTGCCGGACGGCTTCTCCACCACCAAGCCCTTCGACGCCCTGCCCGGGATGCCCCGTCTGTTCAACCAGCAGATCGTCGAAGGCGTCGTCAAGGACGGCAAGCTCCAGCAGACCTCCGAGGGCTACGTCCCGATTTTCACGAAGCCATGACCGCGACCAGCGCGAGCGGCGGAAACCGAGGGGTAGCGCGACGATGATTCGCTTCGCCTTGCTCGGCCTCGGTCTGGGAGCCATCTACGCCCTTGCCGGCCAGGGCCTTCTCCTCGTCTATCGAGGCTCCGGCGTCGTGAACTTCGCGCAGGGCGCGTTCGCCGCGGTGGGCGCCCTGGCCTTCTACCAACTGCACATGGAGGCCGGTGTTCCGACCGCGCCCGCCGTCGTGCTGGCCCTGGCGATCTCGGGGGCCGTCGGCGCCCTCATGCACCTGGCGGTGATGCGCCCACTGCGCGACGCACCACCGCTGACCAGGGTGATCGCAACCCTCGGTGTGATGGTGGTGCTGCAGCAGGCGGGCCGCATCATCTTCGGCACCGAGGTGCACATCGTGCCGTCGTTCCTTCCCACCGACAGCGTCCACCCGTTCGGCGGGCCGGCGGTGGGCGCGGACCGCCTGGTCCTGCTCGCCATCGCGGTGGTGATCTCGGCGGTCCTGTGGCTGGTCTACCGGTACAGCAGGTTCGGCGCCGTCACCGCCGCGGTGGCCGAGAACGAGCGCGCGGCACAGCTCACCGGCCACTCGCCGGATGTGGTCGCCGTCATCAACTGGACGCTGGGTGCCATGCTCGCCGGGGCGGCCGGCATCCTCATCGTCCCGATCACCGGCCTCGACATCAACACGCTCATCCTGCTGATCATCCCGGCCCTGGCCACCTGCGTGGTCGCGGTTTTCGCGTCCTTCCCCATCGCCTTCGCGGCCTCGATGGTCATCGGCATCACCCAGTCCGAGATCACCAACTACGTGAGCGCCGCGGGATGGGGCGAGGCGGTCCCGTTCCTGGTCGTCGTGCTGGTGCTGGTCGTACGCGGCCGCGGGCTGCCGCTGCGCAGCCACGTCAACGAAGTGCTCCCCGAGATCGGGACCGGTGTGCTGCGGCCCGGCCGGGTAGCGGCCGCCGTCGCGGTGATGACCGTGATCATCCTGTCGACGCCGGACAACTGGACGGACGCCTTCACCACCACGATCATCGGCGCGATCGTCTGCGTCTCGCTGGTCGTGGTCACCGGCTACGGTGGGCAGCTCTCGCTGGCGCAGTTCGCGTTCGCCGGCTGGGGCGGCTACGTCGCCTCCCGCCTCGCAGCCGAACACGGGCTACCGTTCCTGCTGGTGCTGGTCATCGGCGTGGTCGCGGCGGTCCCCCTGGGCGTCCTGGTCGGCCTGCCCGCGCTGCGGACCAGGGGCATCCACCTGGCCATCGCCACCTTCGGGCTCGCCTACTCCCTTCAGGCGGTCCTCTTCCAGAGCGTTCCGCTGACCGGCGGGCTGGAAGGGACCGTCGTCGAACCCGCCTCGCTGTTCGGTTGGGACGTCGACCCGGTCAGCCACCCGAAGCGGTACGCCATCGTCTGCCTGACCGCCCTGCTGCTGGCCGCCGTGGTGGCCGGCAACATCAGGCGCGGGCGGGCAGGCCGCCGGCTGGTGGCCGTACGCGGCAACGAACGCGCGGCCGCCTCGCTGGGCATCAGCGTGTACGGGGCCAAGCTCGTCTCGTTCGCGCTCTCGGCGGCCATCGCCGGGCTCGGCGGCGTTCTGCTGGCCTTCCAGTCGAGCTATGTCGACTTCAACCAGTTCAACGTGTTCAATTCGATCGCCGTCGTCATCAACACGGTCATCGGCGGCGTCGGCTTCCTGCTCGGTGGCGTCATCGCCGGTGCCAGCACCTCGGGCGGGCTCACCTCCAAGATCTTCGGCGAGATCTTCCCGAACGGTGACATCAACCAGTACGTGACGCTCGCGCTCGCCGCGCTTCTCGCGCCCACGCTGATCAGCTTCCCCAACGGTTTCGCGGCCCGCATCGCGGGCTGGCGGCCCCCGGCGGCGCTCACCGCCCGCTTCGGGAGCGGTGCCAGCCGCTCCCGAAGCACCACCGGCACCGCGGAACCCACCGGCACCGCGGAACCCACCGGCACCGCGGAACCCACCGCAAGCGGCGGCGGGCGGCTGGGCACCGGCGCGGTCCCGCCCGCCGTCGCACACCGGGTGACGCCCAAGGTGCTGCGGGTGCAGGACCTCGCCGTCCGCTTCGGCGGCGTCCACGCGCTCGGCGGTGTCTCGATGGAGATCCGGCCCGGCGAGATCGTCGGGCTCATGGGCCCCAACGGGGCCGGCAAGACCACCTTCATCGACGCCGTCACCGGCTTCACCCGGCTGTGGAGCGGCACCATCCAGCTTGACGACGCACGGATAGACGCCCACAACCCGCGCCGCCGGGCCCTGCTCGGCATCGGTCGCACCTTCCAGTCGCTGGAGCTGTTCGACCAGCTCAGCGTGCTGGAGAATCTGCGCACCGCCGCCGACCCGCGCGACTCGGTCGCCTACGTCACCGACCTGGTGCATCCCAGGCGCACCCAGCTCACACCGGCGGCGCGCTCCGCGGTCGAGATGTTCGCGCTCGCCGACGATCTCGACCGCCTGCCGTCCGAGCTCTCCTACGGGCGCCGGCGCCAGGTGGCCATCGCCCGGGCGATCGCGGCCGAGCCCTCGGTCCTGCTGCTGGACGAACCGGCCGCCGGCCTCAACGAGTCGGAGACCCACGAGCTCTCCGACCTGCTGCGCCGGCTGGTGGACGAATGGGGCATCGGCATCGTCCTGGTCGAACACGACGTGCCCATGCTCAACCGGGTCTGCGACCGGCTGGTGGTCATGGACTTCGGCAAGGTCATCGCGACCGGGACCCCGGCCGAGATCCGCTCGGATCCCCGGGTGATCGCCGCCTACCTCGGCACGGAAGACCCGGAGAGCGCGGAGAGCGCGGAGTCCGCGGAGCACAGCGGTTCCGCGGAACCGCCCGAAGCGGTCCACTCGGCCCAGCCGGCAGCTGCGGCGGAGCCGGCCGCCAGCCAGGACGTCGCCGCGGTCGGCCGGGAACTCTCCAGGTGAGCGGAGCCCGGCAGACAGTGAATCCGATCAGGGAAAACGAAGGGCCGGTGTGAGCATGGAAAAAGAAGACATGATCCTCGTCAGTATCGACGATCATTCGATCGAGCCGCCGGACATGTACGAGCGGCACGTGCCCGCCAGGTACCGGGATCTGGCACCGAAGGTCATCCGCAACGACGCGGGGATCGACCAGTGGGTGTTCCAGGGCGTGGCGACGTCCACACCCTTCGGGATGGCCGCCACGGTGGGCTGGCCGGCCGAGGAATGGGGCCGTGACCCCGGGACCTACACCGAGCTGCGACCCGGATGTTTCGACCTGAGCGCGCGCGTCGACGACATGAACGCCAACGGCGTCCTCGCCTCGATGTGCTTCCCCAGCATGGCCGGCTACAACGCCCGGACGTTCGCCGAGGCGCCGGACAAGAAACTCTCCATGATCATGCTTCAGGCCTACAACGACTGGCACATCGACGAGTGGTGCGCCGGTGCCCCCGGCCGTTTCATCCCGATCGGAATGCTCCCGATGTGGGACGCGGAGCTCGCCGCGGCGGAGGTGCGCCGGCTCGCCGCGAAGGGCTGCCGGGCCGTCAGTTTCCTGGAGGCGCCGCACGCGCAGGGCTACCCGAGCCTGCTGTCCGGCTACTGGGATCCGATGCTGCGGGCCGTCGTCGACGCCGGCACCGTGCTCTGTCTGCACATCGGCGGCGGGATGGGCCTGCTGAAACTGCCGCCGGAGGCCCCGCCGGACCACTCGATCATCCTGTCGACGCAGATCATGACGCTGGTCGCGCAGGATCTTCTGTTCGGCCACGTTCTCGAGAAGTACCCGACCTTGAAGATCGCCTTCTCCGAGGCCGGGATCGGGTGGATTCCCTTCTACCTCGAACGAGCCGACCGACACGTGAAGAACCAGGTGTGGCTGCACAACGACTTCGGTGGGCGGCTGCCGTCGGAGATCTTCCGGGAGCACGTGCTGGGGTGTTTCATCACCGACCTCTCCGGGCTCAAGGCCCGGCATGACATCGGCATCGACATCATCGCCTGGGAATCCGACTATCCGCACACGGACACCACCTGGCCCGAATCGCCTGAACTGCTGTGGGACGAGCTGACCGAGGCCGGCGTGACCGAGCCGGAGACCCATCAGATCACCTGGCAGAACGCGTGCCGTTTCTTCGACTTCGACCCGTTCACGACGATTCCGCGTGAGCAGGCCACGGTCGGCGCGCTGCGGGCCCGGGCCCGGGCCGCGAACGTCGACACCACCCGCATGCCGAAGGACGAGTGGCGGCGGCGCAACGAAGCGGCGGGGATCGGGGTGCTGGCCCGATGAGTCAGCTCGCGGGCAAGGTTGTCGCGGTCACCGGGGCGACCAGCGGATCGGGCCTGGCTGTGGCCAGGCGCTTCGCGGCCGAGGGTGCCTCGGTGGTGCTGCTGGCCCGGGGGCCGGACCGCCTCAAGGCCCTCGTGGACGAGCTCGGGCCGAGCACCGTGGGCCTGCCGACCGACGTCGGCGACCCGGACAGCGTGCGGAGCGCCTTCGGCGCCATCGAGGAGCGGTTCGGGAAGCTCGACATCCTCATCAACAACGCGGGCCTGCACCGCCCGTGCCCGTTCGACGAGCTTTCCGACGGCGACATCATGGCCCAGGTCCGCGCCAATCTGCTGGGCCCGGTCTACACCTGCCGGGCGGCGATTCCGCTGCTGCGGGCGGCCGGCGGCGGCGACATCATCAACACCTCGTCCGAGGTGACGATCGAGGTCTTCCCCTTCGAATCCGTGTACCGCCTCACCAAGGCGGGGCTGGAGGCGCTCGGCCAGGCCCTGAACCTGGAGTTCGAGAAGGAGGAGATCCGCGTGACGACCCTCATCCAGGGGGTCGCCCTGGGCGAGGGCGGCGGGTCGACCGACTGGGAGAACCACGGGGCGCACAGCGACATCGTGTGGCCGAGGTTGCAGGAGGAGGGAACCATCCGCCGGGTCATGGGCAAGCACGGCGGCCAGACCGTCGAAAGCGTGGCCGACGTCCACGTCTTCATCGTCACGCGGCCACGCGGCCAGAAACTCGACGTCATCCGCGCCCGCAGCTACTAATGAGCCTTCCCCATCTCGACGCGGACTCGCGGCATCCGTGAAGTGGGCCGTGAGATGGAAAGGCTCAGTGACCGTCATTCAGGAGAAGCAGTGGCTGATTTCCACGATGCCGTTCCGGTTGACTGGATCGGGCCGGGCGAGACCGCGACCGTCATCGTCGACGGATTCCCGGTGGCCGTCGCCAACGTCGACGGCGAGTACTTCGCCTTCCAGAACCTCTGCCCGCACCAGGGCAGCGTGCTGGGCGGGCGCCCCCTGGACCAGGGGTGCTTCATCATCTGCCCCCAGCACGCCAGCCGTTATGACGTCCGGACCGGCGCCTGTGTCCGGCCCTCGTCCTCGGACGGGTTCAACCAGGATCTGATGGTGTTCCCGACCCGGGTCGAGGACGAGGTCGTGCAGATCCAGATCTGACCCGCATCTGGACCGGCCCCGGGGCGCCGGGCCCGCGGCGCGGCGGTGACCGCACCGGGCCCGGCGCCCCTTCGTCGCCGAGCGCCGAACCTGTGTCCACCACGTCCTTTTTTCCGCCGCTCCGCGTCGAAACCCGGCTCCGGTGGGCTGGCCGGGCGGGTGGCACCCCGGCCGGCCAGCCACCCGCGGGTCAGGCCGCGGCCGCCCCGCCGAGGTAGGCGCCCTCGATCCGGCGGATGTCCCGCGTCGCCTCCTCGGCCGTTCCCGACCACACCATCCGTCCACGCCTGAGCACGCAGGCCCGGTCAGCCACCGCCAACGCCTGGCGGGCGTGCTGCTCGACGAGCAGAACACCGGCGCCGCGGTCGGCGGCCTCACGCAGCGCACGCATGAGACGCGCAACGATCTTGGGTGCCAGGCCCAGTGACAGCTCGTCGGCGAGGAGGACGGCTGGTTCGGCCGCCAGGGCCCGGGCCGTCGAGAGCATCTGCTGCTCGCCCCCGGACAGCAGGCCGGCCCGGCGCCGGAGAAGCCGCTCCAGTTCGGGAAACAGCTCAAGCGCCCGCTCGACGGAACCGGGGCCGATCCGGAGGTTGTCACGCACCGAGAGCCGTGAGATGACGGAGCGTTCCTCGGGAACGACACCGAGACCGCCACGCACGCGGTGGTGCAGAGGCGCCCTGGTCGGCTCGCCCCTCCACCTGATCTCACCACCGAGCGCGGGCAGGGCACCGGAAAGGGTGAGCAGGGTGGTGGTCTTCCCGGCCCCGTTCGGGCCGAGCACGACGGCGATCTCGCCGGGTCGGACGTCGAGATCGACATCCCATACACAGGGGACCCGTCGATACCCGGCGGAGAGGTTCTTCGCCTGGAGGACGGGAGGCGGTTCCGCACTCATCTCATTCCACTCTCTCGATGGCAATATTTAAACCAAGTTGAATTATCGTGAGACCTCCTTTCTAACAGCTCAACCCAGGCCAGACAACCCTCCGCCAGCCCCCTCACCCGACCCGGCAGGCCGTTCGGATGAGATCTCCAGCTACCCGCCATCAGCCAGAAAGATCATGCGACAACTCTTGCGTACTTAGACTCGGTTTAACTAAGCTCGCGAAGGTGGGCGCACGGCGCCGACCGCATGCGCGGCCCGCGGCTGATCGGCCGGGCGTCGCAACGGGCCAGCACCGCACCGGCCAGGGGCGGAGCGGGCCGACACCGAGCTCACCGGGGCCCTGCGGACCCGAACCGGACCAACCGGACCCGAACCGACTCCTCCGAGACGGGGACTACACAAGGAGCCACCGCACGTGAGCTTCACGATCGATCTGAGCGGAAAGACGGTCATCGTGACCGGAGGCGGGCAGGGCGTGGGCCGCGCGAGCTGTCTGGCCCTGGCCGCCGCCGGCGCCAGGGTCGTCGTGAACGACTTCGTGGCCGACCGGGCCGAATCCGTCGTCAAGGAGATCGAGCAGGCCGGCGGCGCCGCGGCGGCCAGCCCGTTCGACGTCTCGGACTATCAGGCGGTGACCAGGTCGATCGGCGACGCCGGCATCGACATCCTGGTCAACAACGCGGGCAACGCGGGGCCGGCGATCGGGGACCCGACCGCGCCCGCGTCGGGCGGGCGCGGCCCCTCGGTCAGCCTCGGCGAGTTCACGAACACCGAGCCGGCCGACTGGGAGCGGTACTTCGCCGTGAACCTCTACGGCGTCATGAACTGCACCCGGGCGGCACTCCCCCACATGATCGCCACTGGTCACGGCCGGATCATCACGATCGTCTCCGACGCCGGCCGGGTCGGCGAGCCGCACATGGCCCCGTACGCCGCGGCCAAGGCGGGTGCGGCGGGGTTCACCCGGGCGATCGCCCGGGAGGTGGGCCGGGACGGGATCACCGTCAACAACATCTCGCTCGCCACGGTCGACACCGTCGGGCTCGCGGACATGGCCCGCGAGTCACCTGAGCTACAGCGCCGCGTCGAACGCCAGCTGCGGCGCTACATCGTTCCCCGGCTCGGGCAGCCTGACGACGTCACCGGGCTTGTCACGTTTCTCGCCAGTCCCTCCGCATCCTGGATCACCGGTCAGACCTACCCCGTCAACGGCGGTTACTCAGTCAACCAGTGACAGGCGCGGCACCAGCCCCCGAAGGGACAGGGAACAATCATGGATCCCGAACTCTCCCCCGACCAGCGGCTTCTCAGGGAGACCGCCGAGCGGTTCATCGAGGCGAGTCTCCCGCTCGCGAAGCTGCGCGAGCTGATCGAGGCGGGCGGTGAGGTCGACCCGGCATACCGGCGTGAGGCGGCGGAGGTGGGCTGGTTCGCGTTCCTGGCCCCGGAGTCCCTCGGCGGCGGGAGCGTCTCCGATGCCGGTGTGCTGGACACCGTCGTTCTCGCCGAACTGCGCGGCCGCTACCTGCAGCCGGGTTCCTTCATCGACACGAACCTGGCCGTGGCGACGCTGAGCCGCGAGGGCTCCGAGGAGCAGCAGGCGAAGATCCTGCCCGACCTCATCGCGGGCGAGGCGGCGGTCGCGTGGGCCGTCGCCGACCCGTCCGGGGACTGGTCCGGCCCCGCGGGAGTCCACGCGCAGGCGGTGCCCGGGGGGTATCGCCTGACGGGGCGCAAGGGGCTGGTGGTGGAGGCGCAGTCGGCGCAGTGGCTGCTCCTGACGGCGAACACGCCCGAGGGGCCCACCCAGTTCCTGCTCCCGGTGTCCACACCAGGCGTCGGGGTGGAGGAACTCCGCGGGCTCGACCTGACCCGGCGGCTGTGCGAGGTCCACCTCGACGGCGCCGTGGTGGACGGCTCCGCGGTGCTGGGCAGGCCAGGGCAGGCCGGTGCCGCCGTCGACGCGCAGATCCGGCTCGCCGCGGTCCTGGGCGCGGCGGAGTCCGCGGGCGCCATGCAGTACCTGTTCGACCTCACACTGCAGTACTGCAAGGACCGTGTCGCCTTCGGCCGGCCCATCGGCTCCTTCCAGGCGATCAAGCACCAACTGGCGGACAGCAGCCTGGCGCTGGAGATGAGCCACGCCGTGGTGACCGCGGCCGCCCAGGCGGTCGCGGCACAGGACCGCGGCGACCAGGAGGCCGCGCGCGCCGCGCACGCGGCGAGCCTGGCGAACGCGTTCGTCTCGGACGCCGCGATCGAGCTCGCGCACAACTGCTGGCAGCACTTCGGCGGCATCTCCTACACCTGGGAGCACGACTTCCATCTCTACCTGCGTCGCCTCACCGTCGACGCGGCGCTGTACGGCTCGCCGACCTGGCACCGGGAGCGGGTCTGCCAGCTGTCCGGTGTCTGAACGCGGCGGTGCTCGACGGGAACCCGCGGCCCGACAGGAACCCGAAGGAGGCGTAATGGCGAGCGAGACAGCTTTTGGAAGACCGGATCCCGACGAACCGGATCTTGAGGAGTACCGGCTGCGGGCCCGGCAGTGGCTGGCGGCCAACCTGCAGCACCGTGAGGCGGGGCCGGCCGGTGTGGTCCGCGGCGGGGGTACCCACAGTGCCGAGGAGTACCTGCCGGAACGCGCGCTGCAGCGGAAGATCTACGAGGCCGGGTACGCGGGCATCAACTGGCCGAAGGAGTACGGCGGGCAGGGGCTCAGCGACGCCCACGCCCGGGCCTTCGCGCGGGAGGCCGCTCCGTACCGGATGCCCGACCTCGGCCACGCCGGCGGCACCACGTACGGCCCGGTCAGCCAGACACTTCTGCGGCACGCCTCGCCGGACTTCCTGGCCCGGCACGTCCCGCGCATCCTCGCCGGCGAGGAGCTGTTCGTGCAGCTGTTCTCCGAGCCGGACGCCGGCTCGGACATGGCCGGCATCACGACGCGGGCGGTGCGCGACGACGAGGGCAGCGGCTGGCTGATCACCGGCTCGAAGGTCTGGACCAGCGGCGCCTCCTACGCCGACTACGGCCTGTGCCTGGCTCGGACGAACTGGGACGCGCCGAAGCACCGCGGGCTCACCTGGTTCGCGGTCCCGATGCGTGGCAAGGGAATGTCCATCCGGCCCGTTCGCGAGATCACCGGGGCGGCGGAGTTCTGCCAGGAGTTCCTCGACGAGGTCTGGGTGAGCGACGACGAGGTGATCGGCGAGGTCGACCAGGGCTGGACGGTCGCGCAGACCATGCTGCTGGTCGAGCGCGGCGCGGGGCGCGACGACCCGGTCAACATGCCGGAGACCGACCCGGCCGGGATCGACCCGTTCCTCGTCGATCTGGTCCGGGCCGCCGGGCGGGCGCAGGACCCCGTCGCCCGCCAGGCGCTCGCCCGGATCCACACCGCGGACTGGGCCCGCGGCCAGCTGGGCCGGCGCATCACCGGCCTGCTGCGGACGAGCGACAAGCCCGCGAGCGGCATCGCCTCCTACTGGAAGCTCGCGGCCGGCGTGTACAACCCCCAGCGGGCCCGCCTGATGCTGGAAATCGGGCAGGGGCAGCCGCTGGTGTGGCGGGACGACGCGGGCCAGCGGGCGGCACTCGAATATCTGAACAGCCGGGTGTGGTCGATCGCCGGCGGCTCCAACGAGATGCAGCGCAACGCCATCAGCGAACGAGTCCTCGGCCTGCCGCGGGAGCCGAGCTTCGACCGGGGCCGGCCTTTCAGTGAAGTCCAGCGCAGTGCCCGGGAGTGGCTCGAGAAAAACTGAAACCTGTGGCGGGCCGCACGCACCACGGTGTGGCGTGGATCTCGCGCGTGTTCCGCGGCTTCGGTGGCGGGCGGCGACACGAGGAGGCGGGTCATCTCCGTGCGCATCTCGGTGGTCTTCCGGCGGGTACCACACAGGTATACTCCGGACGGTGAGCATTTCGAATGAGCCGCGGCGCCGGGCAGGGCTTCTGCAGGAGCGTTCGCGGGAGACCCGGCGTCGGCTGGTCCGTTCCGCGCTGCATTTGTGGACGGAGCGCGGTTTCGAGACCGGTATCGAGGACACGAAGGTCGAGGAGATCTGCCAGGCCGCTGGCGTGACCAAGGGGACGTTCTACTTCCACTTCGCCCACAAAGAGGACATCCTGCTTGAGATGGGTGTCGAGACGGCAACCATCCTCAACGACACGGCAAATCGTTGCGTCCGGGCGGACCGCGGTATCAACGACTCGCTGCGTACGGTCATGAACGCGCTCGCCCGCAACATCAAGGGAACCCCGCCGGCCGCGGTGAGCCGCGCCCTCGCCGAGTTCCGGCGCCCGAACCGGTCGGCCTCCTCCTACGAGGGCCCGGCCTTCGCGGAGGCATTCGAGAAGCTCTTCGCCAAGGCCCAGGAGAAGGGCGAGGTGACCGGCCAGATCGAGGCGTCGGAGATGGCGCAGATCCTGGAGGCCCTGGTGGTCGACTCCATCATGGAATGGTCCCAGGGCCGGCTCAGCCGGCTCAACCAGGCCCTTTACCGGCGCGCAGCCATCGTCGTCGCCGGGCTGCACCCCGACAACGCGCTCCCGCTCTGACCCGCCCGGGCTGACCACACGCCCGCGGGTAAGGCCGTCCGCGACGTTCCGGATGGCATTCACTGGCATTGGCCAGCACACACCGACGGACCCCCTCCCGGCTTTGGGCTGCCTCGGGGCCGTCGACGGTGCCGACGCGTGACAATCCCGCGGGCACGACCGGCCTGAAGGCGAGCGAAATCCAGGGCCCCGTAGCCCCACTTCAACGCTGTGGGGTGGCGTCGGCATGCACACCAGAGTTAGACTGAGTTCAAATCTGGTGATCAGGATAAGTCTCCTGGAGGAACGTTGCCTGACAGCCCCCAGCTTGGGACGCGCGGAATCTATGTGGCAGATCTCGAGCAGAGCCTCGACTACGGGATATTCGACGCGGACCACCACCTGTACGCACCTTCGGACGCGGTCACTCGATACCTGCCGGCCGAAATGATCGACCGCGCGTGGCTGCCCGGAGAACCCCGGATGCTCACCGAGGAAGAACACGAGGAAGACGAGGCCGCCGACCACGAGCGCCGGACGCTCGGCGTTCACTCCCAGCCCGAGGGCGGCCACGGCGGTGTCGACATCACCGAGCTGCCCGCGATGGCGGGCAGCATCCCCATTCCGGGCGCCATGCTCAACAAGCTCAACCCGATGAAGGATCTCGACCAGCTCAGCCGCGCCCAGCTGGTGGAACGGTACAACGCGATGCGCCCGGCCTTCGAGAAGAAGGATCCCCGACTGGCGTTGATGGATCTGCAGAATGTCGAGCTCGCCGTCCTGCACGCGGTCGGCACCGGCTGGGAGAGCGCGTTTGCGCGCGGCGACATCGAGGCCGGGTACGCGGTGAACCGCGCGTACAACGACTGGCTGTGGGAGGACTGGGGCTACGCCCACGACGACCGGATCCTGGTCCCGGTCCCGATCCCGCTGCTCGACGTCGACCGCGCGGTCGCCGAGCTGCGGAGGGTCCTCGACCGCGGCGCCCGGTTCGTCGACCTCCCACCCGGGCCCGCCTTCGGCCGCTCACCGTTCGACCCGTACTTCGACCCGTTCTGGTCCCTGGTGAACGAGACCGACACCCGCGTCGCGGTGCACCTGGGCGGCACCTACGCCCGGCACGGGGCCGAGTGGAGCGAGGATCCGAACGGCCGCTACCAGCATTTCGACGGCTTCCAGTGGGTCTCCTACTGGGGCGACCGGCCGATCATGGACACCGTCACCGCCATGGTGTTCCACAACCTGTTCGGCCGCTTCCCCAACATCAAGGTGCTCATCGCCGAGTTCGGCACCGTGTGGCTGCCCTACCTGCTGCGCAAGCTCGACCACGCGATGCTGTTGGGCCGCCGGCCCAAGTGGGGCACGCTCCCCGGCCGGCCATCGTCGATCTTCAAGGAGCGCTGCGTCATCGCGCCGTTCCCCGAGGAGAACGTCTCCAAGGCGATGGACGTCGTCGGCAGCGACTGCCTCGTCTTCGGGTCGGACTTCCCGCACTCCGAAGGCATCCCCGACCCGATGCAGTACGTCTCGCAGATCAGGCACCTCGACGACGCCACCGTCCGCAAGATCATGCGCGACAACCTCAGCCGGTTCCTGGGCGCCTGACGGCCGTGCCGGTCGTCGCACCGGCCCCGACGAACACGCGGTGGGTACCGGGCGGGGCAGAGAGGCCCGGTACCCACCGAAGGCGCGGAAGAAGGTGAACACCGATGCGCTTCGCGATGCGCTTCGACTTCCGGAACCCGGCCTTCGCCGGGACCACGACCGCGGAACGCTATGCCGCGGCGCTGGACATGGCCGCCTGGGCCGACCGGCTGGGCTGCTCCAGCATCACCGTGTCAGAGCACCACGGCTGCGCCGACGGATACCTGCCGAGCCCGGTCACGATGCTGGCCGCGATGGCCGCGCGCACCCGATCCGTCCGGTTCAGCATCGCGGCGCTCATCGCGCCGTTCCACGACCCGCTGCGGCTGGCGGAGGATCTGATCGTCCTGGACAACCTGAGCCGGGGCCGGGTCGACGTCGTCATCGCCGGAGGGTACGTGCGCGAGGAGTTCGACCTGTTCGGCGTGTCGACCCGGGACCGGCCCCGGCGGGTCACCGAGGTGGTGACGACGCTCAAGGCCGCGTTCACCGGGCTCCCCTTCGACTACCGCGGCCGCCGGGTCCACCTCACACCCGCCCCGTACCGGCCCGGCGGCCCGTGGATCTCACTCGGCGGGAGCAGTGAGCCGGCCGCGCGGCGGGCCGCCCATATCGCCGACGGGTTCATTCCAACGGACCCGACGGTCTGGGAGTTCTATCGCGACGAGGTGCAGCGGCTCGGGCGACCCGACCCGGGCCCGAGCCCCATCGGCGCGACCCGGACCGTCGCCCTCGCCGAGGACCCGGAGAAGGGCTGGGACCAGATGGGTCCCTGCTTCCTCTACCAGACGAACGCCTACGGGGCCTGGCAGGCGCAGGATGACGGGGGCAGCCCCTACCGCACGCTGCCCGACGTCGACGCGCTTCGCGCGACCGGGCAGTACCGGGTGGTGACCCCTGACCAGCTTGTCACCGAACTGCGGGCCTCGAGCAGCCCCTTCGCCAACTTCCACCCGCTCTGCGGCGGGATGCCGATTGACCTGGCCTGGTCCAGTCTGCGGTTGTTCGAGCACGAGGTGCTGCCGCGGCTGCGCTGACCCGCCCACACTGATCCACCCGCGGTGCCCGCTGGTTCGTCCTGGCCCGACCAAAGGAGAACACATGCCCGAACCGACATCCGCGCCGGCTCCGGCGGCGGCACTGCCCCTGAGCGGGGTCACGGTGCTGGACCTCACCCGGCTGCCGCCCGGCGGGTTCGCCACCGTGCTGCTGGCCGACCTCGGCGCCGACGTCATCCGGGTGGAGTCGCCGAAAGGGCGGCAGTTCGACGGTCCCATCGGGCTCAACCGCGGGAAGCGCTCGCTCGCGCTCGACCTGCGGCACCCGCGCGGGCTGGAGGTCCTGCGAGCACTCGCCGCGCACGCGGATGTCCTTGTCGAGAACGAGCGTCCAGGTGTCCTGACGGAGCGCGGGTTCGGCTACGAGCACGCGGCGATCGAGACGCCGCGCCTGGTGTGGTGCTCGATCACCGGCTACGGCCAGGACGGCCCCTACGCCCAGTGGTCCGGGCACGACCTGTCCTTCGCGGCGCACTCGGGGCTGCTCACCGCGCTGAACCCGCAGCAGCCGTGGCATCCGGAGCTGATCCTGTCGATCCCCGTCGGCGCGCTCATGGCCAGCGTCGGGATCCTCGCCGCGCTGCGTGAGCGGGACCGCACCGGTACGGGCTCCCAGCTCGACATCAGCCTGTCCGAGGCGTCCACCTGGCTGCTCTCGTCCGCCGACGGGATCATCGACCGCGGGCCCCGCGGTGTCCCGTTCGGACCCGACCGCAGCGTCTACGAGTGCGCCGACGACACCTGGGTCGCCGTCACCGCCGCGGAGCCGCGGACCTGGGACGCACTGTGCAAGGGGATCGGGCTGCCGGACCTGGCGGGCTCCCTGCGCCGCTGGGAGGACCCGCACGCCGTGGCCGACCGGCTCGCCGAACGGTTCCGGACCCGGCGGGCCGAGCACTGGGTCGCCGAGCTCGGGCCGCTCGGGGCCAGCGTGGTGCGGGTGAACCGCGGGCCGGATCTGCCGAACGACCCGCACGTGGCGGCCCGCGGGCTGCTGCGCAAGGTCGGTGATCTGACGGTTCCCCGGTCCCCGGTCCGCATCCGGGATGAATCCGGCGAACGTCCGCCCGGCCCGACCTACGCTCCGCCGCCGGTCGGCGAACACACCCGCGCGGTGCTGGCGCAGGCCGGGCTGAGCGACTCCCTCATCGACGAACTGCACGCCTGCGGCGCCGTGGGCCGCCGCTCCTGATCCGGGTTGGCGGGCCCGGCCCGCCAACCCGGCCGTCGCCGGTCAGCCGGTCAGCCCGCCACGTGCTCGGGCTCGGTGAACCGCTGCCAGTTCCACTGCACCACCGACTCGAAGGGGCCCGCGAACACCGGCTCGACACCGCCGTTCTTCCAGCGTGCCTCCAGCAGCGGGCGGACGGCGGCCCCGACCGTCGCCGGGTCGGAGTCCAGATACGCCACGGTGACCCGGTGCGTCTGGTCCACCTGGTGCGAGGTCTGGTAGCCGGGTGCGGTGCCGTACAGGTAGACCCCGGCCACCCCGGGCACGGTCAGCAGGCTGTCCACGCCGGCCCCGCGGAACTCACTGTCGTACTCCTCGGCACGGGCCGGGTCGAGTCGTTCCACGACGAGGTAGACCCCCAGGTTCGGGCGCCACGGGACAGCCTGGTCGGAGATGAGGGTGCGCGCCGCGGCACGTGGTTCGAGCAGCTTGTACGCCCCGAGCATCAGGAACGGGCTGGGCTCGATGAACCTGCCTGTCTCGTTCAGCCTCTTGTTCAGGGCCTGGAACTCCGCCAGATTCTGCTCGACCGGATCGGACAGCAGGTACGAGACGAGGTTCTCGGCATCGACCAGATCATCGGACTGGGCGGCCCGCTGGGCGCGGCAGGCTGCCGTTGAATGCCAACGCTGCGCGTTGACAATGCCTGGCACCGTGAACTGCTCCGGCATGTGCCTGGTCGCATGCCACTCGAGGTACTCGGCCTCGGAGACACTCTTTGGAAGTCCAGTCAGCGCGATGAATCCAACCTTGACTCGGTTCAACGGAACACCTTCCGGGGCGACGCTGTCGGATGTGGTCTGATAGCTCAGGTCAGTCTTTTCAGCTCGGGTAGCCGGTCGGGCGGGCACAGGACGCCGTCCGCTGCGAGCCTTTCCATTTCGGCCGGGGAGAGCCCGAGCCCGGCGAGGATCTCCACCGCCTGGGAGCCCACCGGCCCGGGGCTGGCGCCCACGACGGGCGGGGTCTCCGACAGCCACTGGCCGATGCCGGGCCGCGGGACGTCCGCACCGTTCGGGCCGCGCTCGAAATAGACCACGCCGCGGCCGTGCAGGTAGCCGACCGCGTCGTCGATGGGCACGTGGTGGTGCGCGCCGATGCCAGCGTCGACGAGCCGGCCGACCCAGTGCGCGGCCGGCTCGCCCGCGAACCGTGCGGCCAGCCGCGCGGCGAGTGCTCCGCCCGGGTCTCGCCAGGTCTCCACGTCCCCGCCCGGCTCCGCGGTGCCGCCCGGCTCCGCGGTGCCGCCCGGCTCCGCAGTGCCGCCCGGCTCCGCAGTGCCGCCGGGCTCCGCGGTGCCGCCGGGCTCCGCGGTGGCGTCCAGGCCGACGGCACGCAGCAGCCCATCGACGTCCCGTTTCCCGGCGGCGAGGAAGAACCAGCCGTCCTTCGCCTGGTAGAAGCGCGTCAGGGCGGTCGCGCCGTACTCGTTGCGCAGCGCGTCCGGCCCGCCGCCGCTCGCCGCCTGGGCCTCCGCCACCAGATGGACCGCCTGGTGGAAGGTCGACCCCTGCACCAGCGACGCCCCGACCTGCTGGCCGGCGCCGTCGCGCAGGCGCGCGAACAGGGCGACCGCCGCCGCGTAGGCGCCGAGGATCCCGGTGTCCGCGTCGTTGACGGGGGTCGGCTGGTAGAGCGTCCAGCCGAAACGCGCGCCGTAGCGCCAGCTCATGCCGGTCGCCGCGTTGCACTGGTTCTCGTAGCCGCGACGGTGCGCCCAGGGCCCGTGGTGGCCGTAGGCGGTGATGGAGCAGTGCACCAGGCCGGGGTTGAGCACGCTGGTCCGCGCGTGGTCGATGCCGTAGCGGGCCTGTGACTTCAGGGTGAAGTTGGTGACCAGCACGTCCGCGTCACGGATCAGGTCGGTCACGAGCCGGCCGCCCGGCCCGCTCCGCGCGTCCAGCAGGATCGTGCGCTTGCCGCGGTGGAGCTGGCCGACGATGCCGTCGGTCACCGCCGGCGTCGGGTTACCGATCTTGATGACGTCCGCGCCGAAGTCGGCGAGCACCCGGGCCGCCGTCGGGCCGGCGACTGCCTGGCTGAGGTCGAGGACGGAGTGCCCCTCCAGCGGAAGATCCACTGGGCGCGGCCGCGGCGCACCAGCTCGCGCCGGCGACATCCCGGCCCCGGAGGCGGCAGGCCCGCGGGCGGCCCGCTTCCCGGCCCAGTGCCATTCACGCAGTTCGGCGAGCACGGCGTCGCGGTCCTGGTCGGGCAGGTGCCGGGGCCTCGGCGCGGCGGGTGCCCGGCCCAGATCGAAACCGCGGCCCGGCATCACTATCGGCCCGGCGAGCGGGTCGTCCAGGGTGACGACGGCTCCGGACAGGCGTGCGTGCTCGCTGGCGACCCACTGCGCGGGGGTCCGGACCATGGACACCGGCATCTCGGCCCTGGTCGCGACCTCGTCCCACCAGGCCGCCGGACGGCTGCGGACCAGGTCGGCGAACATCGCCATCGCCCGGTCCCGGTGCTCCCGCGAGAAACCGCGGGTGGTGACGTCGATCAGGCCCTGGCGTTCCCACTCCGGTGCCACCCCGGCGGCGACGAGCAGCGGGATGACGAACTTCGCATAGGGCGACAGGTCGATCATGCCGCCGTCGGCGCACTCGTAGGTGAGGTCGCGCAGCAGGTGGCCGTCGCCCATCAGCGGGTTCTCGTACACCCGCATGCCCAGCATCGTGCTGTAGGCCTCGGCGAACGCCTCCGCCAGCGGGACCGCGACCAGCTGGCCCCGGCCCGAGCGTTCCCGTGCGATCAGCGCCATGACCACCGACACGGCGCCCATCAGCGCCCCGAAGTTGGACGCGGTGGTGATCGGGCTGAACAGCGGCGCGGCCGGGTCCTGCACCCGCACCCGCCGGCGACCCGACGGGTCCCAGTGCTCACTCAGCGGCCGGTAGCCGGCCACCGCCGTCTGGATCACTCCCTCCCACGCCGTAAGTGTGGCCTTCTCGTCATCGCCGGCGAAGCCGGGCAGCGAGCAGTAGACGAGCCGCTCGTTGGAGGCACGGGTGGCACCCGGGCCGAGGCCCAGGCGGTCCATCACCCCGGGCCGGAAGTTCTCGACGAGCACGTCGGCACGGGCGACCAGGTCCAGCGCGACCGCCCGGTCGGACGGCCGCTTCAGGTCCAGCGTGAGGCGCCGTTTGCTTCGGTTGACGTAGGCGTCGAGCGGACCGGGCTCGGCCGCGGTGCGCGGCGAGTCGACGTGCACGACGTCGGCACCGGCCTCGGCCAGCAGAAGCGCGGCGACCGGGCCGGCGATCTGGTGACCGAAGTCGACGACCCGGATCCCCTCGAGGCCGGCGGTGCCGGTCAGGCCGGGCATGCTAGTTGACCCCGCGGTCGTGGCCGGCCCAGTAGGGGGCACGCAGCTTGAACTTCTGCAGCTTCCCGGTCGCGGTGCGTTCGAGGGCCGGCCGAAGCTCCACGCTGGTCGGGCACTTGTAGTGCGCCATCCGGACCCGACAGAACTCGATCAGTTCGGCGGGGGTGGCCGAGGCGCCGGGGCGCAGCACGACCAGGGCCTTGACCGTCTCCCCCCACTTCTCGTCCGGGACGCCGATCACCGCGGCCTCGGTGACGTCCGGGTGCTGGTAGAGGCAGTCCTCGACCTCGATCGAGGAGACGTTCTCGCCGCCGGTGATGATGACGTCCTTCTTGCGATCGGTGATCGTGAGCAGCGGGCCGTCGAACGTGCCGCCGTCGCCGGTGTGGAACCAGCCGTCCCGGATCGCCGCCGCGGTCTGCTCAGGCTGCTCCCAGTAGCCGTCGAAGACATGGTTCGAACGGGCGAGGACCTCGCCGGACGCATCGGTACGCAGCCGCACCCCCAGCGCCGGGGCACCGGCCTGCGCCAGCAGCCGGGCACGCTCGCTGGCCGGCAGCTTCTCCCAGCCGCGCCGGGCCCGGTTGACGGTGAGCAGCGGCGCCGCCTCGGTCAGCCCGTAGATCTGGATGAACTCCCACCCGAGCTGCTCCTCCACCCGGGCGACCACCGCGCTGGGCGGCGGCGCCCCGGCCACCACGATCCGCACCCGGTCGCGGCCCGGGACCGCGCGGCCGGCGGCGACCCGCGCGGCCGCGGCATCGAGGATCGAGGCGACCACCGCCGGGGCGCCGCACATCAGCGTCACCCCGTCCCGCTCGACCCGGGTGAGGATGTCCTCCCCGTCGATCTTCCGGATCACGACGTGCGTGCCGCCCATGCCGGTCACCGCGTAGGGCATCCCCCAGCCGTTGACGTGGAACATCGGCAGGGTGTGCAGCAGGACGTCGTGCTCGGTGACGGTGGTGTGCCAGCCGAACGAGGCCGCGTTCAGCCAGCAGGTGCGGTGGGTGAGGCGGACGCCCTTCGGCCGGGCCGTGGTGCCGGACGTGTAGTTGATCGTGCAGACGGCGTCCTCGTCGGGCTCCCACTGCGCCCACGCGGCGGACGCGGCGGCGTCGGTGGGGTCCGCCGGGGCGAACAGCTCCGCGTCGGACACCCCGTCCAGCACGAGCCGGTGCGGGACCTTCACATCGGCCAGCGCGTCGGCGTGGTCCGGGTCGACCAGAAGCAGCTCGGCGCCCGAATGGCCGACGACGTAGGCCACCTCCTCGGCACCCAGCCGGTAGTTCACCGGGACCAGTACCCGCCCGCTGCCCGAGACCCCGAAGAAGGCGGTCAGGAAGCGGCCCGAGTTGGGCGACACGATCGCCACCCGGCCACCCACCGGCACCCCGAGCCGGGCCAGACCGGCCGCCACGCCGCGGGCGCGTGCCGCCAGCTCGGCATAACTCAGCCGGCCCAGTGAACCCGCCTGGCCCGGCTCGTCGACCAGTGCCAGCGCACCCGGATACACCGTCTCAGCCCGGTCCAGAAAGTCTCTGACCGTGAGCGCGACCTTCATGGGCGTCCTCCCTCCACACGACCGGGTTGACAGTACAGGTACTTCAACCTAGTGTAAATATGGCCATCCTGAACAGAGACTGTCACACCACTATGGATCTCTCTTCGAGAAGGCTTGAGGCATTCAGCAAAGGCCAGAAAATTCAGCCGCCACGGCGTCGGCGTGATTCACGCGTCGTCGGCGTTTCAGCATTCGGTCGAGGGCAGGGGTTCTTCGTGGCAGAGCGGATTCCGCTGGTGGACTATCTGGTTCTGGGCGGCGAGCCGCAGCTGGTCGCCCAGGAGTGCGAGCAGTGTTCGGCACGCTTCTTCGACCGCCGCAACGCGTGCGCGTCGTGCGGAGCCGCGGCGTTCCGGGCCGTCACGGTCCCGCGGGAGGGAACCGTCCACACGTTCTCGATCGTGTCGATGGCTCCGCCTGGTGTCCCGGTGCCGTTCGTCGCGGCCGTCGTCGACTGCGGCGGAACCAGGGTGCGGGGCTGCCTCGTGAACGTCGAGCCGCGCCCGGAGAACGTGACGCTGGGCATGAAGGTGCGGCTGACCACCGTGCCCGTGGGCGCGGACAGTGCGGGGGTCGAGGCCGTCGGGTACGGCTTCGAGCCGGTCTAGACAGCCCACGGGTCCCCCGAGTCACGGCATTGGCACCGCCACCGGCGCCGGGCTCGTCGAGAAGATCGGAAGGACGGCCATGGCCCAGGATGTCTGGATCCTCGGGATCTCGATGACCAGGTTCGGCAAGCACCGCGACAAGGACAACATCGACCTCGCCGCCGAGGCCGCGGCCGCCGCGCTCGCCGACGCGGGCGTCACCATGCGCGACGTCGGCGTGCTCGCCACCGGCAGCCTGACCGGCGGCAGCTCCAGCTTCGGCCAGCTGCTCCAGAAGCAGATCGGGCAGACGGGCATCCCGGTATTCAACGTCGCCAACGCCTGCGCCACCGGCGCGACCGCGCTGCGGGTCGCCATCATGGCGATCAGGGCCGGCGAGACCGACATCGGAATGGCCGTGGGTGTCGAGAAGCTCGCCGGCGCCGGGCTGCTCGGCGCGCCGGGGCAGGCGCCGGCGGGCGACGGCACCTGGTCGCGCCGAGGGCGGTTCGGCGCCGTCGCGCCGCTGGAAGGGCGGGTCGGCACCGACAGCATGCCGGGCGTGTTCGCCCAGATCGGCCTGGAGTACGGGCACCGCTACGGGGGCGCGAGCTTCGAGCTGTTCGCGAGGATCGCCGAGAAGAACCACGCGCACTCGACGCTGAACCCACTGGCCGCGTACAGCCGCCGCTTCACCCTCGACGAGATCATGAACGACGTCATGATCGCCTACCCGAACACCCGCCCGATGTGCTCGGCGAACTGTGACGGCGCCGCCGCGGCGGTCGTCGTCAGCGGCAGCAGGCTGCGCCGGATGTCCCCCGAGCAGCGCAGGCGCGCCGTGAAGGTCAGCGCGTCGGTACTGACCAGCGACCCGTGGCAGGACGGCTGCCAGGTGCTGCCGGATGTCAACACCCTTACCCGCTCCGCCGCCACCCAGGCCTACGAGCAGGCCGGCATCGGGCCGCAGGAGCTGGACCTCGTCGAGCTGCACGACTGCTTCGCCACCGCCGAGCTGGTGCACTACGACAACCTGATGCTCTGCGCACCGGGCGAGGCGGTCGGCTTCTTCGAGTCGGGTGCCACCTGGCGCGACGGGAAGACACCGGTGAATGTCAGCGGCGGGCTGGAGTCCAAGGGCCATCCGATCGCGGCCACCGGCATCGCCAACATCTGGGAGATCTGCCACCACCTGCGCGGCGAGGCCGGCGACCGGCAGATCGCCGGCGCCCGGGTGGGGCTCGCCCATGTCATCGGGCTGGGCAGCGCCTGCGGCGTGCACGTGCTGGAAAAAGCCGCCGCCTGATGCCGCCCGCCCAGGACGGACCGTCACCGCCCCCGTCACCCACACCCCCGTCGCCCCTCTCCCTGTCACCCGTTTCCCCGTCGCCCACGCCACCGCAGGTCTCGCCGACGCTGGTGACCCCTGCGGTGATGCCGGCCGCGGCGGCGGCGGTGCCGGCCGCGGCGGCGGCGGTGCCGGCTGCGACCGGCGCCAGCCTCGTCGTCCTGGCGACGGCCGCAGCGGCGTTCTCCATCGCACAGACCGCCGTCGTGCCCGGGGTCGGCGTCCTGACCGACGCCCTGAGCACCACCCCGGCGAACGTCGCCTGGGTGTTCAGCGCGTACCTGGTCGCGGCCGCGATCCTCACCCCGGTCATCGGCCGCCTGGGCGACATGTACGGCCGGCGGCGTTTCCTGATCGTCGCCCTCGCCGTGTTCACGGTGGGCAGCGTGCTGTCGGCACTCGCGGGCAACATATGGCTACTGGTAGCGGCGAGGACGGTGCAGGGCGCCGGCGGCGGCATCTTCCCGCTCTGCTTCGGCCTCATCGGCGAGGCGTTCCCCGAACACCGCCGCCCCGGAGCCATCGGACTGATCGCGGCGATCGCCGGCATCGGCGCCGGGGTGGGCCTGCTCGCGGGTGGGCTGCTCCTCGACCACGCCAGCTGGCGGTGGATCTTCTGGCTGGGCGCGCTCATGTCCGCCGCCGCGGCGGTCGGCGCGCTGCTGCTGCCGAGCTCCGCGTCCTCCCGCTCCCCCGGCCGGGTGGACGTGCCCGGTGCGCTCCTGCTCTCCGTCGGGCTGACCGCCCCGCTGATCGCGCTGACGCAGACCTCCGCCTGGGGCTGGGGCAGCCCCAGGACACTCGGGCTGATGGCGGCTGGCCTGGCCGTCCTCGCGCTGTTCGTGCTGTTCGAGCTGCGAACCGCCGATCCGCTGGTGGACGTTCGGCTACTGGTCCGGCCGATCGTCCTGGCCACGAACTTCGCCACCCTGCTGGTGGGGTGCGCCATGTTCGGCGCGTTCGTCCTGGTCCCGCAGATCGCGCAGGCGCCACGCTCGGTCGGCTACGGCTTCGGACTGGACGCCACCGGCACCGGCCTGCTGCTCCTGCCCGCGTCGCTGGCGATGCTGGTCACCGGCTCGTACGCCGGCCGGGTCAGCGGGTGGCTCGGGCAGCGCACCCCCCTGATGGGCGGCTTCCTCACCGCCGCAGGCGGCATGGCCCTGCTCGCCGTGGGCCACGGCGAGCAGGCCGTCGTCGCGGCGCTGACGACCGTGGTCTTCACCGGCGTCGGCCTCGGCATGTCGGTGGTTCCCAACATCATCGTCGAGAGTGTGCCGGCGCAGGCCACCGGCCAGGCCACCGGGGTGAATGCGCTGGTGCGCTCGGTCGGTGCGGCGTTGGGATCACAGGTCGTCGCCACCCTGCTCGCGTCGAGCACGAGCGCGGGCCACCCGCTGCCCACCGACGGCGCCTTCACCCGGGCGTTCTGGATCGCTGCCGGCGCCGCCATCTGCGCGTCATGCGCCGCCGTGCTGATCCCTCGTCGTGGCGGGCGAGATCAACGCTGACCGGGGAGCAGGGTGACGAACAGTGCCTCCGCATCGGCCGTGACCGAAGCGCCGTCGTAGAGCGCCCCGGTCAGATACCGCTTACGGCCCTCCTCCCGGTCGAACCGCACCTCCACCCGCAACGGGACGTCGATGGGGGTGATGCCGCGGAAGTTGACGTGCAGGTAGGCGGTGCGGGCCACCGGCCGCCCGCCGGCGTTCGAAAGGCGGCCCATCAGCTCGTCGAACAGCAGCGGGACGGCGCCGCCGTGAACCGCTCCGAAACCGCCGAGATAGTACCGACCGAACGTGACGGAACCGGTTACGAGGACATCGTCGGCGGCCTCGACCCGTACGGCCGGGACAAGGGGCTGCGACCGACCCGGAATTCCTGGACGCCTGCGCCGCTGCCGCGGTCAGGTCACACGATGATCGGGAGGTTTTTGAGCGAGGTCGGGAAGTCTTCGAGTAAGCAACGTGGCCCGAACCCGGCCGCCGAGCTGGCCGGGCAGCTCGAGAAGCGGGATCCACCGGAAGTCGGATACCTCTTCCTCGTTCGGGGATGTGGCGACCGTCTGGTCCACCGCCAGCAGGAATCGAAAATCGTAATGAGTGTGCTCGGGTTCCACTTTGATCGGATTCGCCGGTATGACGTGCGCGTGCAGGTCGACCGGCCGTTCGAGAACGGGGCTCACGCTCCCACCGGAAATCCCCGCCTCCTCGGCCAGTTCCCGCATCGCCGTCGCCAGCAGCGAGTCGTCCTCCGGCTCGATGTGGCCACCGGGCAACAGCCAGCGCTCGAGCCGGCGATGCCGGATCTGCAGGACCCGCCGGTCGGGGGTGACCACGACCGCCCCGCAGGTCACATGGCCGGGCGTGGTCGCCCTCGAGGCCAGCGGCGCCTCGCTGCCACGCGCCGCCTCCAGCAGCGCGGCGAACGCCTCCGCATCCGTCGGGTACATGTCGAGATAGGCGCTGATCGTGTTGGCGATCTCGTCGTTGGTGACGGGCATCTCGTCCACTCCCGGTCGGCGCATCACAGCAGGTACCAGGAGATGATTTCATGCCCGGCCGACGACCCGTGAAAGCCCGGGAATCCGGCCGTGCGCTTCGGTCAGATGCGCCAGGAAACACTGCCGGGGGTGGCGTCGTCGAACCGGATGACATCGAAGTCGGCGGTGACATCGAAGGCAAGCTGCACAGTTGTCGGATCATCGGAAAAAGGTTCCGAAGGCCCCATTATCGCCGATTCCGTCCACAGTGGGGCCGCGATCGTGTTCTCCGGCCCCAGCGCGGAGAAGGCGTAGAGGTCAGGCCACACGTAGTTGCCACGCACCTCGACCGTCACGTCCACGAGCAGATACGTGCCGTTGTCCGGCGTCCGCTGGAACTCCTCGGAGGGCGCGGTGGACTGCCTGTGCACGTTGTCGACGGTCAGCTCGACGACGGTCGGCTGGTCGCAGCCCAACACCTGATACCTGAGCACGACGGTCTCCCCCGCGGCGACGACGGGGTCGTCCTCGTCCGGCGAACGCCGCGCCGAGTCGGGTACCGAGCCACCCGTGGCTCCGTAGCAGGCATCCGACCCGGACACCTCCACGCCCTGCATGTCCGAGCTTCCGAAATAGCCATCTTCCGCGAAGTCGACCCCGCAGAAGAGCGTGAGTGCGCTCAGCGCGACGGCGGCAACGCTCAGCACGGTGACGACGATGAGCAACCAGCCGTGCCAGCGGGCCGGGCCCGGCGCCGGTGGCTGTGGCGGATACCAGCCGTAGGGCGGCCACGGGCCCGGCGGCGGTGCCGGTGAGGGCGATGCCGGTGACGCCGGTGACGCCGCATCCGGCCCCAGAACTGGTGGTGCCGCAGGTGGCGGCGGTGGCGCCATGGGCGGTGTGGGCGGAACCGGTGACGGCGGTACCAGCACCCACGGATTCACCGGGCCGCCGGAACCGCCGTAACCGCCCGGGCCTGCCGGTTCCCGGCGCTCCCCTGAATCCTCGCCTGAGTCCCCGCGCTCGTCCGCCACGCCCCGCCCCTCGGCCTGGAACCCGGATTCCCCGAGCCCCGAAACTAGATCGCCGAGATTATCAGGATAGATCGGCACAGATCCGTCAAGGTGGCCGGTCCGCTAATCGGGCAAACTGAGTGTTCCGTTCGCCACGGGAATCCGAACGTACGTTGTGGGAATGGCTGAGCGTCAGACCGCGCGACGGTTCCCCGTCCCACACCGGGCGACCGTGCTGCGCACGGAGCGTCTTACCCCGCACATGGTGCGGGTCGTCCTCGGCGGCCCCGGGCTAGCGCGCTTCTCCGCCGGTGACTTCACCGATCACTACGTCAAGCTGCTCTTCCCGGTGCCCGGGGTGACCTACCCGGAGCCGTTCGACATCCAGGCCGTGCGGGCCGAGATGCCGCGCGAGCACTGGCCACGGACCAGGACCTACACCGTGCGCGCCTGGGACCCGGGCAGTCGCGAGCTGACCATCGACTTCGTCTGGCACGGTGACCGGGGCATCGCCGGGCCCTGGGCCGCCACCGTCACCCCCGGCGCGGAGATCCTGTTCAACGGCCCGGGCGGCGCCTACTCCCCCGGCGCGGACGCGGACTGGCATCTGCTGGCGGGCGACGAGAGCGCGCTGCCGGCGATCGCCGCCTCGCTGGCCCGGGTGCCGGCCGGCGTGCCGGTGCACGCGTTCGTCGAGGTCGCCGGGCCGCAGGACGAGCAGACCCTGGACGTACCGGACGGCGTCGAGGTCCGGTGGCTGCACCGCGGGGAACGGCCGGTCGGCGCGCTGCTGGTCGAGGTGGTCACGGCGCTGGAGCTGCCGGCGGGGACGGGGCAGGTGTTCGTCCACGGTGAGGCGGGCGCTGTGAAGGCGCTGCGGCGGCTGCTGCGCGTCGAGCGCGGGCTGCCGCCGGAGTGGCTGTCGATCTCCGGCTACTGGCGGGCCGGGCACGACGAGGACGGCTGGCAGTCCGGCAAGCGGGAGTGGAACGCCCAGGCCGAGGCCGAGGAACAGATCGCGCTCGCCACGCGCTGACGGGTCAGAACAGCGCTAGCGGGTCAGAACCTCGCCAGCGGTTCAGAACAGAGTCAGCGGCTGCGCCGGGATCGGTTCGGGCAGGGCGTCCAGCTCCGGCAGCCGGGCCCGGACGTCGTCGTGGAAACGCCGCGCGAGTCCGGGCGCGTCGGCGTTGTCCGGGGTGTGGATGAACATCGTCGGCGACCGGCCCTCGCGCAGCCAGCCGACGACGACGTCGACCCAGGGCCGCCAGCCCGCGACTGTCTGCTCGGTGTCGTCACGGCCCAGATAGCGGACGATCGGCCGGTCGGTCAACGCGACGGACCGCGACGGTACCCGTGGCTTCTTGCTCCAGGCGTCCCGCTCGGCGTCGCTGGTCGGCGGGCTGGCGAAGAACGCCGTGGTGTCGAAGGGGATCCACTCGGCGCCCACGGTGCGCAGCGCCGCTTCGAGCAGGCTCGCCGCCCGGGGGCTGGCGAAGAACTCCGGATGGCGGACCTCCACGGCGTACCGGTGGCCGTCGGGGAGCCGGCTCAGGAAGCGGGCGAGCAGCGGCACGTCGACGGGCCCGAAGGCGCCCGGCAGCTGGATCCACACCGCGTGCGCGCGGGCGCCCAGGGGCTCGATCGCGTCCAGGAAGCCGCGCAGGGCCTCGTCGACGTCGGTCAGGCAGCGGTCATGGGTGATGATCTTCGGCAGTTTGGCCAGGAACCGGAAGTCCTCGCCGGTCTGGCGCGCCCAGGTGGCCACGGTGTCCCTGGTCGGGGTGGCGTAGAAGGTCGTGTTCCCCTCGACGGCGTCGCACCAGCTGGCGTAGGCGCGCAGGCGCTCGTTCGGCGGCAGCGGATGGGCCAGGAAGCGCCCCTGCCAGGACCGGTGGGCCCACATCGCGCATCCCACGGCAAGACGCATCGAGCGAACCCCTCTGTCAGCGACCCCCACGGCACCGCGCCGGACCCGGCCGGACCGCACTGTATCCGTCCAGTTCTGACGCGGTGCGGTGCGGCCGTGCGGTTCCGCGGAACCGCACGGCCGCGGCGATCGGTCAGGCCGTCGGCACCGGTTTGGCGCCGCGACGGCTGTTGATGCCGAAGGTGGTGATCGCGGCCACCGCCGCGGCCCCGGCGCACAGGGCGAACAGCTGCTTGTAGCCGTCCAGTGACGGGAGCTCCGCGGAGCCGACGGCGACCGTCCGCGCCGCGAGGATGCTGCCGCCGATGGCGCTGGCGAGCGAGCTGCCGATCGACCGGAACAGGGCGTTCAGGCCGTTCGCCGCCGCGATCTCGGTCGGCGGCGTGAAGGCGTTGATGAGCGACGGCATGGCCGCGTAGCCGATGCCCGTCCCGATCCCGACCACGGCGTTGCAGACGATGATCTGCCACAGCTCGTCGGTGAACACGATGCGGGTGCACCAGCCGACGGCCACGATGACGGCTCCCAGCGCGAGGGTCTGCGCCCCGCCGCGCAGTGCCACCAGCCGGGCCGCGACCGGCGCGAGGAACAGCATGCCCAGGCCGCTCGGCAGCATCACGAGGCCGCCGACGACCATGGACGAGCCGAAGCCGTACCCGGCCTGCTCCGGCGCCTGCACGAACGACGCCGTCCCGATCATCGAGGCGAAAAGCGCGAAACCGAACAGCATCGAGGCGATGTTCGTCATCAGCAGCGGCCGGCGCAGGAACGCGACCATGTCGACCAGGGGATCGCCGATCCGTCGCTCGACCACGCCCAGCACCACCAGCAGCACCACGCCGAGCACCAGCAGGCCGATCACCCAGGGCGAGCCCCAGCCCCAGTTGGAGGTCTCGGCGAGTGGGAGCATCAGCGCGACCAGGCCGGCGCTCAGCAGCGCGGCGCCCACCAGGTCGACCCGGCCGCCGGTGCGGCTGGGCGCCTCGGGGACGAAGGCCAGCACGGTGAGGAACGACAGCGCGCCGCCGACGACCAGGATCCAGAACAGCACGTGGAAGTCCGCGTGCTCGGCGACCAGACCGGCCAGCGGCAGGCTCAGCGCGGCTCCGACGCCGAGCATCGAGCTGATCAGCGCGATGGCCGAGCCGACCCGCTCCTTCGGCAGCAGCGAGACCAGCAGGCTGATCCCGAGCGGGATCGCCGCCGTGGACAGGCCCTGGATGGCACGCCCGACGATCATCAGTGCGACGTTGCTGGTGACCGCGTCGATGAGGGAGCCGACAGCGAGCGTGGCCATCGCGATCAGCAGCATCCGGCGCTTGCCGAACATGTCACCGAGGCGGCCCATCACCGGGACGGCGACGGCGGCGACGAGCAGCGTGGAGGTGAGCAGCCACTCCACGTTGGTGTGGGTGGTGTTCAGCTCGGCCGGCAGGATCGCCAGCACCGGCACCAGGATCCCCTGGGACATGGACACCATGAGGGCCGCGAAGCCGACGACGGCGAGCTCGAGGGTCGCCCGGCCGGAGGTGGTGTGGGCGCGGATCTCCGCCTCGGCCCGAGCGGCGGTTGTGGCCTGGACGGCTGTGGCCCCGACGGTGGTCGCCGCCGGCGCGGACGCCTCTGTCATGCCTGGTCCTCACATCGATCAGTAGCGGAATAATTTCCTCCGTTTACGCTAGCACGACCGGAGGATGCGCCTCCGGTTGGCCCTGGTGGCCGAGCTGGGAGCAGGGTCTACAGCAGACAGGAGGAGGATCAGGGCGATGCCATCGACAGAGCGGCCATCAACAGAACGGCCATCGACACCGCCGCACCGGCTGCGCGCCGACGCGCGCCGCAACCGCAGCGCCATCCTCGCCGCGGCCACCGCGGCGTTCACCGCGGACGGGCCCAACGTGCCCATGGAGGAGATCGCCCGCCTCGCCGGCGTCGGCGTCGGCACGCTCTACCGGCACTTCCCCGACCGGGAGACGCTGACGTTGGAGGTGGCGCGCGACAGCGTGAGCGAGATGCTGGACCACGCCCGCCGGGCCAAGGCCGAGGAGCCCACCGCCTGGGGCGCGCTCGTGCGCAGCCTCGGCGGCTTCCGCGCGCTGAGCCTCACGGTGCGCATGCCCGGGCTCTTCTCGGAGGCGACGGCCGCCGCGATCGAGGCCGACGAGACGATCAGGCGGATCCGCGCGGAGCTCATCGAGATCACGGACACGCTGGTCCGGGACGCACAGCGGGAGGGGGCGCTGCGCCCCGACGTCGGCGGCGGCGACGTCACCCACCTGTTCACCCTGCTGCTCCAGAGCACAAACGGATCACCCTGGCAGCCTGACGAGATCGCCTTCGAGCGGGCCCGCGGGATCATCCTCGACGGCCTGCGGGCCCGGCCCGACGCAGCCACCGGCGGCCCACCGCTGCCCGGCCGACCGCTGTCCACCGCCGACCTGGACCCCCGCACGGAATGACGGGGCCGGGAGCGACGGGGCCGGGAGCAAGGTAACTCGGGGCGGCCGGGGCTCCGGCGTGCTCGTTCGTGGTCGTTACTCGACCTGTAGCGCGATGCGCAGGAGATCCCGTTCCGGGGGCAGTTGGGCGCCGGCGTCGATGCGCACCTGGTGCAGGGTGCCCGTCCACGGGAACGGCGGGCGGTAGCCGTCGCTCACCGGCAGCCCGCGGTCCTGCCCGAGGTGGATCGACGCGCCGCCGTGCTGCCAGACGCGAACTGCCCGCGCACACCGGTGTCGGCACCACCGTCGCCAGCCCCGCCACCGGTGCCCGGCGTGATCCCGGCCGGCCAGTGGACGATCATCGGCACCCGGGTGCCACCGAGCCAGGTGTAGCGCTTCCACAGCCGGAACGGCGTGTTGCCGGCCCAGGCCCAGCCCCAGGCGTAGTGCGGGTAGTGGCGCTGCCCGCCCCAGTCGTCGAGACGGCCCAGGTTGTCGGCCAGATCGTCGACCACCCGGTGGGTGAAGCTGTGCTCGTTGGCGGTTCCCGACACCCCGCCCTCGGCGCTCGCGCCGTTGTCGGACATCACGAACAGCAGCGTGTTGTCCAGGACGCCGAGCTTCTCCAGCGCGTCGACGACCCGGCCGATCTGCGCGTCGGTATGGCTCAGGAAACCGGCGTAGACCTCGTGCATCCGGGCGAAGACGCGGCGCTCGTCGGCCGGCAGGTCAGCCCAGGCCCGCACCCAGGACGGGCGTTCGGTCAGCGTCGTCCCCGCGGGGACGACGCCGCTGGCGAGCTGCCGGGCGAAGACCTCCTCGCGCCAGCGGTCCCAGCCGTGATCGAAGGCGCCGGCGTAGGCGTCCGCCCAGGAACGCTCGACATGATGCGGAGCGTGCATCGCGCCGGGGGCGAAGTAGAGGAAGAACGGCTTGCCCGGCGCCGACTGCTGCTGGTTGACCACCATCCGGATCGCCTCGTCAGCGAGGTCCTCGGTCAGGTGGTAGCCGTCGGAGGGCCCGGCCGGCGGCTCGACGTAGGAGTTGTCGCGGACCAGTTCGGGCGCCCAGTGGTTGGCGTCGCCGCGCAGGAAGCCGTAGTAGCGCTCGAAACCCAGCCCGAGCGGCCACCGGTCGTACGGCCCGGCCGAGCTGCGCTCACCGCCGGGGACGAGGTGCCACTTCCCCACCGCCATCGTGTTGTAGCCGGCTCCGCGCAGCAGCAGGGGAAGCGTGGCGGCCGAGCGCGGGATGCGGGCGGTGTAACCGGGAGCCCTGGTCGCGAGGTCCGCGAGGAAGCCCATGCCCACCGCGTGGTGGTTGCGCCCGGTGAGCAGCGAGGCGCGGGTGGGCGAGCACAGTGCCGTGGCGTGGAACCGGTTGTACCGCAGTCCCCCGGCGGCCAGCCGGTCGACGTTCGGCGTGGAGAACCCCGAACCGTAGCTCCCGAACTGCGCGAACCCCAGGTCGTCGAGCAGGATCACGACCACGTTCGGCGCACGATTCGCCACCGGAGCCCCCATTCCACATAATGCCGACCAAGAATGTCGCAAAGAGCGCGGTCGTCAGCACACCCCACAGCGGCCGACGCAGTCAAGCGCGGCCGTCCTCCGCGGGAAACCGGATTCTTCCCCGGCCTGAAGGCCGGGGCATCCTCCCGGAATCTCGGTGATCCGTGATCGCCGCGCGTGACCGGACCCGTCCCAGGGCGGCGCTGCCCCGGGCGCCGGGTCAGATCGTGACCGACCGCTCCCTCTCATCGACGTCAAGGGCGGCGGCGATGCCGTCCCACAGCTGCAGGCGTGCCCGCAGGGCGCGTCTCGTCACGGCGACGCACTCCGACCAGCGGGCGTCGTCCTCACCGCAGAGATCCGCCAGCATCTGCATCGCCATCGGCGTGTGCTGCTCGCCGTCGACCTCGATGTGCCGGGCGAGATAGTCGTGAAAGGTACGCAGGCGGATCTCGTTGTTCGAGATCACCTGGGCGAACATGTCCGGAATCAGGTCCTCGCGCCCGAAGGCGAACGCCGCGGCCTGACAGTGGACCGGCGTCTCTGTGATGATGCTCCAGGTCTCCTCCATGAAGCTCGAGGCGGGTGCCGGCACCTCGGCGAGCACCGCGGCCTCGGCGATCGGAACCCCTGCCCTGACCGCCTCCAGCAGGCGATCGATCCCGTCGGTCCGCGCACCGGCCTCGATCATTCCGATCCGGTAGAGCTCGAAGTGACTTATGTAACCGGCGTCGAGCTCGTCACTCTCCTCCACGAGGACGATGTCGTTGATCAGCCGGCGGCTCGAGACGGGCCCGCTCGGAACCCAGGGAAGGTCGATGCAGGTAAGGGAACGCTGCAGCGACGTCAGCAACGACATGAAGTCCCAGACCGCGTAGACGTGGTGCTCCATGAAGATCTGGACGTCACGAATAGTGCGAATACGCTGGTAAAGCGAGTGCGCCGTGACCTCGAGACGACTCTGATTGATCATCTCCCGTATGCTGTCGATGCTGGAGTGCTGTTTACCCCACGAGTACCGTGACATCTGTCCCTCACTAGGTCGAACTGGCTGTGGCGGCGGCGGTGTCGTTGACGCGGCCGGGATGCGCCGGCCTGCGCGACCCTTGTCAGAGACGGCGGGCGACAAGCAGGTGGACGTCCAGCTCGAGCGGCCGGGCGTCATCGAGCGCGAATCCCTCCTCGGCCAGCAGCTCGGCATAGCTTTCCCGGGAGCGCTCTCGTCCGTGGCCCATGACCGCGAGCATGTGCAGGTCGAACCCGGCGGCAAGCGACGGCGCGGCGCCGGCGGGGGGCAGCAGGCGCTCCACCACCAGCAGGGTGGCCCCCGGCCGCGCCGCCTCGTGTATGCGCCCGAGGATCCGCCGGCAGTCCGCGTCGTCGAAGCCATGGAGGATCCGGGAGAGAACGTAGGCGTCTCCCCCCTTCGGCGCCCGCGCGAAGAAGTCACCGGAGACGGTCTGACAGCGATTACCGAAGGGCTGGAGGTTCCGCTCGGTGGCCGCGCTGCCCACCACGTGCTGCGCGTCGTAGAGAACTCCCCGCAACGACTCGTCCGACCGCAGGATCTCGGCGAGCAGACCGCCGGTACCGCCCGCGACGTCCACCACCGTGGTCTGCGCGGGAAACGCGTGGGCCGCCGGTACACGTGCGAAGAAGGAGGCACCACCGGCCATCGTGGCGTCGTAGCGAGACGCCGTCTCCGAATGCGCGGGAAGGTAGTCGAAAAGGCTCCTGCCAAAAACCTTCTCGAAGCCTGAGATGCCGGTGGTGAGCGCGTTCAGCAGCTCACCCCAGGCAGCGTAGAACTCGCTGCCGTAGAGAATTGTCAATGCGTTCAGCGAATCCGCTGTGTCCGATCGCAGCAGCTCTCCGACCGGGGTCAGGGAGTAGCCACCCGCGGAATCGTATGTCAACACGTCGAGGTCGACGAGGAAACGTAGGAGACGAGTTACCGGATCGACCTGGAGGGCAAGTTCGGCTGCCAGGTCGGCCGCGTTCCGAGGCCCGCCGGCCAGCCGGTCCGCGATGCCGAGTGCCGCAGCCGCGTGTATCGCCTGGGTTCGCCAGTACCCGGTTGCCAGCTCGATCAGGGTACGGGCACTGGTGGAGTCTGTCGTCACCGGAGCTCCCGGGTTAGCAGGTGGTTTTCCGTCATTTCCGTTCGGCGACCAGCCGACTGAGGACCGAGCGCTGGATCTTCGCGGTCGACGTTCGTGGAAGCTGGTGGAAGGGCAGCTCCACGGGCTCGGCCATGTCCGGGAGCCCGTCGATCGCCCGCGCCCAACGGGCCCGGTCCAGCGGTCCGTCATCACGCGTGCACACGACCGGGACGGGCTCGCCCTCGGGTCCGGCGACGATCACGATCTCCCGCAGCTCGGTGAGGCGACCCATGAGAATGTCCTCGGCCTGCAGGTTGCTGGGCATCGACGCGATCTGGTCTACCTCGCGGTCGATCAGGTAGAGCAGACCTCGCCGGCTTCGGTAGCCCATGTCGCCGAGCCGCCACCAGCCGTCGCGGAGCTGGCTCGCGAAACGCTCGTCCTCGCCGAGGTAGGTCAGCGCGCGGCCGCGGCTGCGCACCTCGAGGTGGCCCGCCTCACCCGGCCGGACCCGCCGCCCGTCCGCGCCGACGACCCTCAGCCTGATGAAGCCGGGCAGTGTGAGCCCGACGCAGCGCCCGTCCGCCTGGGCGGCTCCGCGACGGGTGAACCATCGGCCGGCCACAGGTCCCGTCTCGGACTGCCCGTAGAACGCGAGCATCAGCGGCCGCCGGTGTTTCGAGGCGGACAGGAGCTTGGCGACGGTCCGCGGATGAATCGCGTCGAACGTAGCGGCATAGTATTTGATGCTCGACAGAGGCTGGCCGGGCGCGTCGACCAGATCCTCCCAGTCGATGAAGGCGTTGGGATGGGTTTCGATGAATCCAGGCCTGGTCCGGACGAGTAGTGGCCCGACGGTCTCGGGAGCCGAGTCCGAGGCGATCACCAGCGGATTTCCGTAACGCAGGAAGACACCGAGAGCGTGGTAGAAGCGAGAATGCACGAAGGTCAGACAGAAAGCCACCTTGAGGCGTTTCCTGACCGGCGAGGCGATCGCCAGCTGCGGAATCAGCCGATGCCAGAGCGCCCCGGCACAGTGCACCACCAGCTTGGGAATACCGGTGGTTCCCGAACTGTGCGTGATGAGCGCCGGCTCCCTCGGGTGCAGCAGCACCGGATCCCGCGGCGGCGAGCCCGCGTACCCGCCCAGGCGGACCACCGGCGCCGGCGCGCCGCTCTGATCGCGAAGCGGGTGGTCGACGGCCCCGTTGCGGACAGCCCCGTCGTCAAGGACGGCCCCATCGTCGAGGACGGCCCCGTCGTCGACGATGGCGCCGTCGTCGACCAGGACGCTGCCCCGGACCACGAGCTCCTGCGCCGCGAGCGGGCCGGCGAGCGTCTCCGTGTCGGTCAGCAACCACGGCCGGTCCAGCCGACGGATCAGCTCGGTCGCGATGTCTCCGGGCAGAGCAGGCGCGAGCAGGGCGGGGACGGCGCCGATCCGGGCCGCCGCGCAGGCGAGGAGCGCGATGTCGAAGTTGTTCTGTTTGTAGATCGCCACCCGCTCGGCGGGCCGGATGCCGATCGCCCAGAGGCGGGCAGCCAGGTCCGCGACCAGGGTGGCGAGATCGCCGACAGTCGCCTGCGGAGCGTCTGGCGCGCAGCCCAGGGGCTGGTCGAGACTCACGGAAACAGCGGGATGTGCGTCAGCGGCCTGATCGAACATGCGGCCTATGTAGAAAGCACGCACTCCTGTGTTGAGATCGGCGGACACGTTGCGTTCATCTCCTGAAGATCGCTCAGCTGAGGCCGGCCGGATCTGGACCGAGCCACGTTGTCGAGGCGGGCGTCGCGGTGGGATGCGGGACTCCTGGCCGGCCGGACGGGCTGGAGCCCGGGCTGGCGGGCGGGTTCTCGGCGGCGAAGAGGCCACTGCGCAGCTGGAAACGGCGGAGCTTTCCCGAGGCGGTGCGTGGGAGGGCGGGCACGAGATGGACGGTCCGGGGAACCTTGAACGGCGCGAGGCGTTCACGCGCAAAACCCACCAGATCCTGTTCGAGCCGGCTGCCGGACTCGTCCGGCCGGCGCGGCACCACATAGGCCCGCAGCCGGGTCGCGCCGGTCTCGTCGGGAACCGCGGCCACGGCGACCTCGGAAACAAGCGGATGTGCGCCGAGAACCCCCTCGATCTCCAGAGGTGACACCGTGATCCCGCCGACCATCTCGAGATCGTCAAGCCGCCCGAGATGAACGAAGGTGCCGTCCGGGTTACGCATCCCGCGGTCGTTGGTCGCGAGCCAGCCTCCGCGCAGGGCCGTCGCGGTCTGTTCCGGCCGGTTGAGGTAGCCGATCATGAGGGTCGGCCCGGTGACCCACAGCTCACCCACGGTTCCGTCGGGGCACGGCCGGCCCTCGGGATCACGCACCTGAACCGTGAAGCCGGGCACCGCACGCCCGACCGTGCCCGGAACGTTGGCTTCGACGCCGTTCGCCACGAAGGCGCACCCCACCTCCGTCTGCCCGAGCTGCTCCAGGACCGGGGCGCCCAGCAGGTCGGACGTACGCCCACCGAGTTCGAGGCTCAGCCGTTCGCCGGCGGACACCGCCGCCCGGACCGAGCCGAACGAGGCAGGTTCCGCCGAACGCCCCAGGCCCGCGAACGCCGACGGGACGGCGTACAGCAGGGTCACCCCGTGTCGGCTGACCAGCCCCTCGACGGCCTCCGGGCCGGGACGTTCTCGCAGGAGCACGACCGACCCACCCGAATACAGCGGGAAGACCAGGGAGTTGCAGAGGCCATAGCCGAAATAGAGCTTCGACACGGACAGCGTCACATCGGTCGGCCCGGAGCGCAGCAGCGCCTGGCCGATGTTCTGATGGTAGAAGCGGGGGTTCCCCTGCCGGAACATCGCCCCTTTCGGGGATCCCGTCGTACCGGACGTGTAGGTGAGATAGAGCGGGTCGTCGGTATGCACGACCGGCCCGGCCTCGGCCTGGTGTGCTTCGGCCAGCAGCTGATCACCACTGCGCACCACGGTGGCCGTGAACCGGGAGCAGATCTCCTCGTCCGCGACGACGATCCGCGCGGCGCAGTCGTCGGCCATGAATCCGTGGTCGTCCGCGGTCAACAACGGGTTGACCGGGACGGCGGTCGCTCCGCACCGCACGGTTCCGAGGAAGGCCGCCACCCAGGCGGGGCCGTCGGACAGCGCGATCAGCACCCTGCGGCCGGGCCCGGCGCCATGCCGGACCAGCACCTGACCGACTCGCGCTGCCAGGTCGTGTAACTCCCCGTAGGTGACCACCTGGTCCTCGAACAGGAGGGCCGGTCGGTCCGTCCAGCCCCGAGACCGCGCCAGGTCCGCCAACTCCGCGGCCAGGTTCCTGGGAGGCCGCCCGTTCATCGCGGGGCTCCGGAGAACGCGCGCTGCCCGGAGACGGCCCGGCCGGTCGCCGGGCTGGCCACCGCGCGGACTGTCGTCGCCGCCTTGAGCAGCATCTCGTCCAGTTCCTCGCCGGGATCGGAGTCCAGGACGATCGCGCCCCCACTGCCGACGTGCCAGACGTCGTCCACCAGAACCGCGGTGCGGATGACGATGCTGAGGTCCGCTGTTCCGTCGCAGCCAAGAAAGCCCAGCGCCCCTGAGTAGATACCACGGGCGTCGGTTTCGAGCGTGTCGATGATCTCCATTGTCCGCAGCTTCGGGGCACCGGTCATGGAGCCCCCCGGGAAACAGGCCCGCACACAGTCGATCACACTTCGGTCGGTTCGCAGCCGTCCGCGCACGGTCGATACCAGCTGATGCACGGTCGCATAGGTCTCGGTCGCCATGAGGCGCGGCACGTGCACGCTGCCGATCTCGCAGACCCGGCCGAGGTCGTTGCGCAGGAGGTCGACAATCATCAGGTTCTCGGCTCGCGTCTTGGGGCTCGTCCGCAGTTCGTGACACAGCTGGATGTCCTGCGCGGCGTCCTTTCCCCGCGGCGCCGTTCCCTTGATCGGCTTGCTTTCCACCCAGCGATTTCTGTCGATACGCAGAAATCTCTCCGGTGAGGAGCTGGCGACCTCGACCCCGGCGAGCCGGAAATAGGCCCCATAGGGCGCCGGGTTCCATCGCCGAAGTGCGAGATAAGCCACCAGCCCGTCGTCCACGGCCGGCAGGTGCACCATGTTGGTAAGGCAGATCTCGTAGCTCTCCCCAGCCACGAGCTTGGCCTGACAATGATCGATGTCAGCAAGGTATCGGGCTCGGTCACGGCTCAGGTAACCATTGACCAGCGCCTGGTCGAGAGGCGGCGGATTCGACGTCCCGGCCGCCGAAGTGGGACGAACCTCCTCGGAATCACTGAGCAGCGCCAGGCGCGCGGCGGTCGACTCGATCCAGTCCGACGCGCCGTCCGCCTCCAGAGCCAGCAGGTAGGTGGTTTTCTCCTCGTGGTCGATGGCAATCATCCGGTCGACGAACATCCAGGCCGCGTCGGGCGCGGCCGAACGATGAGCGTTCGTCGCCCCGAGATCCGCCTTGAGTTCATAACCGAAGTAGCCGACATATCCGCACCGCAGATCGAAGGGCAGGTCCGGGCCTTCGATCTGCCGCTTGGCCAACGCCTCCTCGAGATAGTCAAAGATTGTTCCGGGTACCAGGCTGACCTCGCCCCGAGAACACACCGAAACGTGCGGATCACCTACCTGGTAGGACACCACTTCGCCCAGCGGGCCACTGGCGTCGCCCAGGAAGGAGAATCTGGCGAGCCCTTCGGGGCGATAGGAGCTGTCGAGCCAGAACGCGTCGGGCGACTCCCCGTACAGTTCACGGAATGCCGCCGGCGCGTCGGCCGCACCCGGCAGCGTGCGGACGTTCAGCCGATGAAGCCGGCCGGTCCGGAGCGCAGGCACGGGACCGGGCTGTGCCCTCCCGTCGTCCTCACGGCGCCGCGGAAGCACCATGGCCCTGCCGGCCGGCAGGGCCGCTCCCCGCCCGCCAGCACTTCGACCCGGCCGTGCGAGCTGCTCTGTCAGGGCACGAAAGTTCGCCAACAGCTGTCTTCCGTGCTCTGTCGCGACCGACTCCGGGTGGAACTGGACGCCCCACAGGGGCCGGGTACGGTGCTCGACAGCCATGATCACATCGTCCTCGGCCCAGGCGACGGCGCGCAGGGCCGCGGGCAACGGGTCCGCGAGGGCCAGGGAGTGATAACGCACCGCGAGAAAGGTGCTCTGAATGTTCCGGAAGAGCCCCGTTCCGTCATGGCGGACCGAACTGAGAAATCCGTGCCTTGGTTTCGGCGCCGGCTGGACCCGGGCTCCCTCGTGCGCCCCGATGCCCTGGTGGCCCAGGCAGACCCCCAGCACGGGCGCCTCGGCCTGCGCGATGACCTGTGCCGAGATCCCGAAATCCCGGTCGACATCCGGACGCCCCGGACCGGGCGAGATGATCACATTGTCGTAGACGTCCAGCCGACCGAGCTCCTCGAGCGAGGTGTCATTGGTGATGACCGCCGGCTCCACTCCGTTTACCTCGGCGACGAGCTGGAACAGGTTATATGTGTACGAATCGAAGTTGTCGATCAGCAGGGTTCGCACCGGATTCCCCTAGCTCTGGACGTGAAGAGGCCTGCGTCGAATCACGCGGACCATGCGGCCGGCAGCCCGGACTGGCCCACGATTTCCCGGCGGGAGCCGGCGGACATGGGCCAGGATCACGAAAAGAAGGACATGCCACACGCAGGACTTCCACCCCAGACGTTCCTTGGATCCGAGGAGAAGCCAGCTACCGTGGCCGACGAAAACGCAGGCGAGTGGATATCTCGCGGAACGGCGTTCGCCCAAATGCAACCCGGGCGAAGCTTATAGCCCGGGTTCCCTGGATGCAACAGCGTTCGCGAATGTCACCCGAAATACCAGGTCAGCGGCCATGGCCGTACGGATGTCGTGCATGTGCGCCGCCGGGACCCGCAGCCGGCCCAACCCACCGGGGGACGTGAGACAGGTCACCCCGCCCGTCATCAAGGACGGCGAACCAACGCTGATGCCCTGCTGGGGGCACCTGTTCTTCCATTTCTGCCGGACCGGCAGGTGTGGCGCCCGCTTTCACCCGACGGTTGACATGCTCCGGACTCGCTCTCGTAATGTCATGGCGCCGCTCTGAGGACTTCGGGCGGGCTGCGACATTCCGCGGAGAGGAAGATCATGACGACCCCTGCCCGGAAGAAAGAGCAGTACCCGGTGCTCGTCGTCGGTGCTGGGCCGGTCGGCCTGGCGACCGCCCTGGCTTTACGTTCGTTTGGTGCGCCGGTGACCCTGCTCGAAGCTCGGGAGGCGGACGCCACCCGGCCGGGCAGCCGCGCGCTGTATGTGCACGGTGAATCGCTGCGGTTGCTTGGCCTGGCCGACCCCCGCCTCGCTGCCGACCTCAGCGAGCACGGCATCCTCTGGACCGCGCGGCGCACGCTGTTCCGGGGCCGGGAGGTATACGCCAAGCAGTACCCGCGGCCTCGGGCCGGTCGTCCTGTCCCCTACACCAGCCTTCGTCAGGTGGACACCGAGGGCTTTCTTCGCGCGGCGTGCGCACGGGCTGGCGTCGACATCCGGTGGGGCTCGCCCGTGGTCCGGCTCGACGCCGCCGACGACGAGGTCACGGTCGAGGTCGAGAGTGGCCGGTCTTTCACCGCCCGCTATCTCATCGGTGCGGACGGCCCCCGGTCCACGATCCGGCGGCTCGCCGGCGTCGGTATGCGGGGCGAGAGATCCGAGGGCTTCCATGTCACGGTGGACATCGCGGACACCGGGCCCGATGCGTTGCCGCCCGAGCGGACCTTCCACTACGAGCATCCCGGGACCGATGGCCGGCATCTGATGCACGTGCCGTTCCCGAACGGCTTCCAGCTCGACCTGCAGTGCCGTGGTTCCGACCGGGCCGAGGACTTCGACTCGCCGGAGGCGCTCGCGCGCTGGCTACCGAAAGTGGTCGACGGCAGATATCTCGAGTCGGTGCTGTGGACGGCGACCTACCGGTTCCAGCGGGTCGTGGCCGACTCGTTCGTCGACCCACATGGCCGGATCCTGCTCGTGGGCGAGGCGGCCCACCTGTTCCCACCGCTCGGCGCCCGCGGCATGAACAGCGGTTTCGCGGACGGAGACGAGGCAGCCCGGGCCGTCGTCCTGGCCCTCGCCGCGAGGTCGGCCGGCCAGGCAGACGAGGCGGTGCGCCGGTTCGCGACGACCAGGCGGGCCGCCGCGCTGCGCAACAGCCAGGCCGCCGGCACCGCGCTCGTCCACCTGCAGGCGACCCGGCCGATCCTGCGGACCCGGCAGCGGACCGCCGCGGCACTGGCGCCATGGATACCGTCCTGTGGCACGTGGCTGGAACGGGCGGTGTACGGTCCACGCCGTCTGGCCACCGACACCGCACCGGTAGGCAGGTACTGAGTGACCAGCGACCCGGGCCATGCCCCACCGTGGACGCGCGGCGCGTCCGAGGCCGACCCTCGCGCCGGCCGGCCGGCCACGACGACACCGGAGGGCCTGTACCTGTGGTCGGCCTCCGGCCTGCGCCGAGGCACCGAGGAGGCTGGCACCAAGCTGCTCGCCGCGGACTCCTGGCTGGTCTCGGAGGGGCGAGCCCGAACCCTGGACCGCCACCGGGAGAGGTTCCTCGCCGCCTGCCGGGCCAGTCGTCGGGGCACCGCCGAGGCGGACGAGGACATCGCCTTCTTCTGGACCGCTGCCATCACGCAGATCCCTCGCGGGGGCAGTTGGTTCCCGCGGATCGAACTGGTGGACCTGGCAGGACACCGCCGGCTGCGGGTCCGTATCCGCCCGGCACCGCCGCTCGGCACCGGGGTGCGGGTATGGGGCGCGCCCGTCCCTGATCCGCGCACCCGGCCGCGGGTCAAGGGCCCGGACCTCGACCGGCTGGCCGACCTGCGGCGAGCAGCCGGCGACCAGGGGGCGGACGAGGCTCTGCTGGCCACCAGGAGCGGCCTGATCGTCGAGGCGGCCACCAGCAGCATCTGCTGGTGGGAGGGCGACGCTCTCTGCGTTCCCGACCTCCGTTTTCGCGCATTGCCGGGGATAACCATCGGCCTGGTCCTCGAAAGAGCCCGCCGGATCGGCCTTGAGATCCGGCCGAGCCGCCGGCGCGTCGAGGAGCTCGCCGGCCGGGAGGTGTGGCTGCTCAATGCGCTGCACGGGATCCGGCCAGTGACCTCCTGGGTCGGCACCGCGCTCGAGGCCGGTCCCGCCGTCAGAAGCGAGCAATGGCAGCGATGGCTTACCGGCCTGGTACAGGCCCTGCCAACGAGCCGGGTGCAGGACCCGTGCGGCGACCCGACACGGAAAGGAGATGCAAGGCCGACGGATGGTCCAATGAGCAGTGCCGCGAATGGTCCATCAAGATAGACCACCCGAAAGAGCGGGTGTAGTGTGACCATCACCAGGAGGTGACAATCTGGACCCTGCCAGCTCTACGCCCGGCAACCCAGCACCACCCAGGCGTGGAAGTTCAAGGAAAATTGCAGGCCACAGCCATCTTTTTCTCTCGCCAGCCCTATTCCTGGCACATTTTTTCTCCTTCGCATTCGGCTGGCGCTGGCCGATCGGCACCGGCCTGCCAACGGCCCACGTTTCAGGAGACTCCGATTCCCGATCACCCTGAGAAGCGAAACGTCAAGGTCTGCATAATTGGCGCCGGTCCTGCCGGGCTGCTTCTTGCTCGCCTTCTTGAACAGTGCGGCATTGCCTCCGTGGTTCTGGAGCGGCGCAGCCGGGAACACGTTGAGAAGCGTGTGCGGGCCGGCCTTCTTGAATGGTCCACCGTCGAGGCTTTCCGAGCGGCCGGTGTAGCGCACCGCCTGGACCGGCAGGGCATGGTGCATGACGGAATGGAGCTTCGCCATGATGGCGCGGCCTTCCGCCTCGCGTTCTCCGAGCTCACCGGCGTCCCGATGGTCGTCTATGGCCAGCAGGAGATCGTCAAGGACCTGATCGGAGCCCGGCTGGAGTCCCAGGGCGAGATCCACTTCGGTGTCACCGATGTGCGGATCTGCCAGGTGGGCGTCGACGGCTCCCTCGTCCAGTGCACCCTGGGCGGAACCCCGGTCGAGATCTCCTGCGAGTTCCTTGCCGGCTGCGACGGCCATCACGGGGTATCCCGGGCGGCGATCCCCGCGCAGCGGCGTAGCGCACACCAGTGGGCCTACCCCTTCGCCTGGCTCGGTGTCCTCGCCCAGGCCCCGCCGCTCTCCCCGGAACTGATCTATGCCGTGACCGATCGGGGCTTCGCCCTGCAGAGCATGCGCTCGCCGGATGTGAGCCGCCTCTACCTCCAGGTACCACCGGACGAGCCGATCCACCTGCGCAGCGACGAGGAGATCTGGCACGAGCTGGATCTACGCCTTACCGGCGGAACGGGCAAGCTGCCGACCGGGACCATCACGGAACGGGTGCTGGTCGGGCTGCGCGCCCACGTGGAGGAGCACATGCAGTATCGGACCCTGTTCCTCCTGGGCGACGCCGCGCACATCGTGCCGCCGAGCGCCGCGAAGGGGCTGAACATGGCCGTCGCGGACGCCCGCCTGCTCGCCGAGGGACTGGACCACTGGTATCGCTCGGGGCGTCGCGATCTGCTCGACGGCTACCAGAGCCGCTCACTGCGGCGTGCGTGGCATGGGCAGGAGTTCTCCGAGTTCATGACCTCGCTTCTGCACGTCTCGCCCGGAGAGAGCGCGGCCGAGGGCCGGATGAGGCGG
>NZ_ADGX01000016.1 GCF_000177675.1 Parafrankia sp. EUN1f | reverse complement strand
CGTGCCGATCGCCCCCGTGCCGGTCGTCGCCGAGCCGGCGGCGCCCGACACCTTGTGGATCAGTCTGCCCACCCGCTCGCGTACCGGCGGTTGCGGGGTTTGCGCCGGAATCGAACCGATAGGGGTGATACGCGGCGGCGCGCAGGTCTCCAGCCGGCGGACGGCCTCCGAGACGGCGTCGAGGTCGACGCCATCGGTGTCCAACGCGGATTCCATGGCCGCCAGAAGGTCGATGACGCGTGACCACCGAGCCTCGGTCAGCTCCCATTCGGGCACCGAGCGCAGGATCGCGAGCGCCTCGCGACGCAGATCCATCGGCAGTTCAGACACGGGAGCCACCTCCAGGGCCGAGCGCCTCCACGAATCTCGCGACCTCCGCCATCCGGATCTTCTCCAGTTCGCTGGGGCGGACGACGATTCTCAGCTCACGGGTCAGCGCGGGATACCGACGGCAGCCCTGGACGAACGAGTCGATGACCATCATCAGGATCTGTTCCCCGGTGAGCTCGACGATCCGCGCCAGACCGGACCCGACCAGCGGCATCGCCACCGGTTTACGCAGCCCGTGGACGGCCACCGACGCCCACAGCCGGTCGACGCTGCTGCGCAGGTATTCCGACGTCGACCGGGCGACGAGGTCATTGCCCAGCGTCGAATAGGCGACGGCGAACACCCGGCGCCCATCCAGGGGAAGCGGGACGACCGTACCCACCGGATAGCGAACCCGTTTGCCGTACCTCTTGTCTCCCGGGCTCTCCCGGCCCACCGGTTCCAGCGAACGCAGGCCGCGGCGCAGCTCGCGGTCGAGCCGGCCGGTGTCCCCGGCGAACAACCGGTCGAGCAGCTGGCCCTGCACGCTGTCCCGGCTGATCACGAGATCATCCCGGGTCGCGATGTCGAAGGTGTCGCTGAAACCGACCACCAGGTTCGCATCGTGCTGCTCGAACAGATCTCCCCGCAGCACCACCACACCGGTGTGCAGATCGGGAAAATCACGGCGGAGAATCTCGTCGCCGGGCCGCTCGTACAACCGTGCGCGCAGTCGCTCGCGCACCATGGCCAGACGTTCCTGGGCCGCTGCGTCGTCCGGGCGCTCGTGTGCCGCCCGTTCGGCAACCGGCAGCGCGAGATCGGAGCGCCCCAGTTCCAGGTAGGACCGGACCAGCTCGGCCTGTGCCGTCTCATGCAGGCCGGTGAGCCGACCGGCCAGGGCGCCACCGAAGGCCGCTCCGCCCGCCTCGGACAGGGGGCTCCCCCGCCACAGGCCCAGCGCCCGGCTGAGCATCTCGGCCGCGGAGGCGGGCGGTGCGTGCAGGGCCCGCCCGACGAGATCCTCGAACTCGGCGAAGTCCCCCTGATCCCGCTCCAGAATGAGGCGGTAGCCGGATTCGGGTACCCGGCCGGTGAACATGCGCTCGGTCCGGACAATGCCCACGGCCGCATCGGACTCATCGGAGCCGAGGGCACGCCGAAGTTCGCGGATGCGTTTCTGCACCTCGTTGCGGCGGCGCTGTGCCTGGCTCGGCCCACCGGCCGGGGCACCCCAGACGTCCGCATAGAGCCGGCCGGCGGACACCACCTCCTGCTCGGCCGCGATCAGCCGTACCAGCAGCCGGGTCGTGAGTGGGGTCAACGGAGCTTCACGGCCGTCCACCTCGAGTCGGGCCGGCCCCAGCACATTGACCCGTATACGTGGAACACCCTCCCCCGGCAAGAACGCCCCCATTTCTCGTCTCCGCCAACCCAATAGGATCAAACCGGCGGGAAATCTCAGGAACCTGGCATTGATGCTAGCAACGCCGACGTGTGGACATTAGCGGTGCCGGGCCGGGTATCGCTCGCGCGATGAGGAGCCACGATGCCCGACCTGGCGGATTCGGGTTCCGTTCCGGACCGGACCGACGGAAGCGGAGCCGAAACCGGAACGGGAACCACGGCGGAACCGCGCCGGCTGGTCACCGAACAGCGGGCGACGGAACCCGCGAGTCCGACAGGCCGTCACGACGAGGCGGCCACCGCCGAACGTATCGGGCTCGCTCTCCTGAACCGGTACGAACGGTCCGGCCAGGGCTCGATGCTGGTCCTGGCTGTGGACGCGCTGCGCACGGCGGTGACCGTCCTGCCCGCCGACGACCCGGCGCAGGCCGAGTGCCTGCACAATCTCGCCCTCGCACTGCACCTGACCGCCGTCAGCACCGGCGATGGCGAGACGGCCGCCGAGGCCATCCGCACCTTCCGCGCGGCTCTGGCGGCCGGCCCCACGGATTTCAGCCATCGCGCCACGATCCTCGCCGCCCTGAGCACCGCCCTGCGGATCAGCTGGATCGGTACCGAGGATGACGCCGAGCTCGCGGAGGCGGTCACCCTGGCCCGGGACGCGGTCCGTCACGCCGACGCGGCCGACAGCGCCGACGGGGCCGACACCATCCGGCTCAGCGCGCGGCACTGTCTGTGTCTCGCGCTGGAAGCCGCCGGAACGGCGGCTGGCGACCCGAACCTGCTGGCGGAGGCGGTCGAGGTCGGGCACCGGATGGTGGCGCAGGCCCCCGCCGACGACCCGGACCGCGGGAAGCAGCTGGCCGCCCTCGGCAGCGCGTTGCGCGCGCTTTTCGTGCACACCGGGGATCCGGCGGCGGCCGCGGAGGCGTCCCGGGTGCTGGCCGAGGCCGGCGCGATCCGGACGGCCGCCCCGGCCGTCCGGATCAACGCGCTACGCGATGCCGCTGTGGTCGCCGGATGGGCGGGCACGGCGCCGGAGGAGGTCCTGGCGCTGGTGGAGGAGGCGGTACGGCTGCTGCCCCAGTCACCCGGCCCCTCACCCGCGCCGGCCGACCAGACCCGCCGCCTCGGTCTGGTGGACTCGCTCGCCGGTGTCGCCGCCGCGAGTGCCGTCGCGGCGGGTCGGCCCCTGCGCGCGGTGGAACTGCTGGAACAGACCCGTGGTGTGCTCCTCGACGACACGGTCCGGTCCTGGGACGGCGGCACCGGCCTCGGTGCGGCCCCCGATGTGCGCGCGCTGGCTGCCCGTACCGCCGGCGTTCCGGTCGTCTTCGTCGTCAGCAGCCCCCTCGGCAGCCACGCCCTGATCGTCACCGACGACAGGGACACCCCGGTACGGGTGACACCGCTGCCGGACCTGTCGGACGACGATGTCGTCCCGTCGATCATCAAGCTCACCAACGGCTACCTGACGGTCATCGATCCGCCGGACGGGCATCCCTTCCGCGCGATGATCGGCGAGTCCATGCTGCTCAGCGTCTTCCGATGGATGTGGGACGCCATCGCCGAGCCGGTGCTGCACGCTCTCGGCCACGTCGGCCCGCCCGCCCCGGGGGAGGCGTGGCCACGGGTGCGGTGGTGCCCCACCGGAATGCTGGCTCACCTGCCGCTGCACGCCGCCGGGCACCACACCGACATCTCCACGACGCTGGCCGACCGACCCGACCGGTTGGCGAACCCGCGCACCGTCCTGGACCGGGTCGTGTCGTCCTACGTCCCCGGCCTGCGGGGCCTCGCCCGCACCGGTGATCACGGCGCTCCCACCGATCCCACGATGCTGATCGTCTCCGTGCCGGACGCACCCGGGGTGCCCCGCCTGCACGGAGCCATCGCGGAGGCCACGGTTCTCACCGAGCTCGTTCCCAGCTCCCGCACGATTCCCGTGGCGGGCCGCAGGAGCGTGCTGACGGCCCTGCCCGCCTTCCACGTCGCGCACTTCATCTGCCACGGAGTCACCGACTGGGACGATCCGGCGTCGAGCCACCTGGTGCTGGCCGAAGGCCGGGACGGGCGGTTGACGGTCACCGATCTCGGCCGGCTGCGGCTGGCCGGGGGCCTGGCCTATCTGTCCGCCTGCGCGACGATGATTCCAGCGGTCGCCACACCCGACGAGGGTGTGCACCTCACCAGCGCCTTCCATCTGGCGGGCTACCGTCACGTCGTCGGTACGCTCTGGCCGGTCAACGACTTCGTCGCCCGCGGCATCACGGAATCGTTCTACCGGTACCTCACCGCAGACGGCACCTCCCCACCCGACGTCAGCCGCAGCGCGGTGGCCCTGCACCTGGCAGTGCGTCGCACCAGGGAACGCCACCTGACCAGCCCCACCCTGTGGGCCGCACACACCCATACCGGGTTCTGACCGGCCGCCCGACCAGATCTGGCCAGATCTGGCCCGCCGGCCGACCATTCGACCACCCGGGACGCACGGCCAGCTCGGCACTTCCGGGTGGTTTTCGACTTGTTTTCCGTGGGTGTTCCGGTTCAGGTACGTATAGGCTGACCCGCCAGGCTGGACGGACCGCTCGGATCCGGCGTCGAACCGATCATCCGTCGAGGTCCGCGGCATGACGCCATCGGAGGGCCAATGACTCAGACATTCGTCGACGGCGCCCCGCGAACCGCGCCGGCGACCAGACCCCAGTTACGCCCGCTGACCAGCGGTGATCGCGCATTCCTGCATTTCAGCCGGCTCAACCCCGGGGAGCGGCTCGAGGCCGGGGTGGTGCTGTGCGTCGACGACCCGACGCTGACCGTCCACGAACTACGCGCGCACGTGGCGACGCGGCTGGCCGAGGCTCCGGCGCTCACCGAACGGCTGTCCCCACCGACCGGACGATCCGCGGCCGGTGTCGGCTGGCAGCTCGACCACGAGCTCAGCCTCGGATATCACGTCAACGTCGAGGAGCTGCCCGCAGGCAGCGGCCAGGACGGCCTGCGGGAGGCGATGGACCGCATCGCCGCCAGGCCCCTCGACCTCAACCGCCCGCTCTGGCGGATCTGGCTGCTGCGCGGGCACCGCCCCGACGGGGTCGCGGTCGTCTACCGCTTCAGCCACATCCACCAGGACGGCGCCGCCCTGCACCAGGCGCTGCACCTGCTGTTCGGGCTCGACCGCGAACCGGCGCTGCGGAACCTGCCCACCTTCGGCGCCCCCACCCGACGCGACTACGCCCGGATGGCGTCCGGGCTGGTCCGCGGCATCCCCCGGACGCGCCAGCTCACCTCCTGGGGCGGCCCGCCCCACGGCGGGGCACGGCACACCTGGGCGACCGCCGAGCTCGACAGGCTGCGCCGCATCGCGCGCCGCAACTCCGCCACCGTGAACGACGTCTATCTCGCGGCCGTCGCCGGTGCCCTGCGCACCTGGTCACGAACGGAATGGACCCGGTACGGACGTCCCGTCCACGCGGTGATGCCGATCAGCCTGCGCACCCCGGCCGAACAGGAGATCCTCTCGAACTTCACCTTCGGGGTGCGGATACCGCTGCCCTGCGCCGAACCCGACCCGCGCCGCCGGCTGGCCCGGGTCGCCGCGCAGACCCGGCGGATCAAGGCAGGCGGGCGGATGGGCATCGTCGAGCGGCGGATCCTGGACCGGGTGCCGCCGAACGCCTCGCCTCGCATGCTCGCCCAGGTCGCCGCCTCCGGATCACGCGCACACGAGGTCGCTCTGGTCGCGAGCAACGCCGGAACGATGCGCGGCCCGTACGCGATCGCGGGGCGACAGGTCTGCATGCTGATCGGTATGCCCCCGCTGTTCGTCGGCCGGCAGCACCTGTCGGTGGCACTGTTCGGTCTCGACGAGCACGTGTGCGCCGCGTTCACGGCCAGCGCCAGCGTGCCGCGCCACGCCGAGCTCGCCGACAACTGGCTCGCCGAGCTCGCCGCCCTCGACTGACGGGAGCTGCCGGGTAGGCGTGGGAGGGCTGGGCCGACCGGCTCTGCTCACTGGATCGAAGGTCTGCACACACCTGGCGTGACCAGTGCCGATTCGGGGCACTGTGCGTGGCAGGGGGACGTGATATGAGCCGTCGAGCGCCGAGCAAGCCGGACCGCGCACACGTGACCGCCTCGCCCGCGGGCGGGCCGTGGCCGTGGCCGTCACCGCAACGTCCGGAACCAGCCGCGGAGCGGGCGCCGTGGCGGCGATGGCGCGAACAACCGGCCGGGCACGGACACCCGTCCGGGCACGGACACCCGTCCGGGCACGGACACCCGTCGGGGCGCGAACGCTCGACCGAGCGCGAACATCCGTCCGGGCAGGTCCGCCTCGCAGGGCGGGGCGTCGACGCGGTGTGTCAGATCGCGATCGGGCTGGCGATCTTCGGCGTCTACCTGAGTGTGGCGCACGGCATTGCGGTCTCCCGGTCCGCCGCGGACGCGCGGGGATCGGACCTGCTCGCCGTCGAACGCTGGCTGCACGTCGCCGCGACGGAGCCGCTCAACAACGCGCTGCGCGGACACACGGCGCTGGAGATCCTGGCAGCCTGGGAGTACGCCACCACCTACATCATCACGACCTTCGGCCTGCTCGGCGTGTTGTGGGCGCGAACCGACCCGGCGTACCGCTGGGCCCGTGACAGCCTGGCGGTCACGACCCTGCTCGGCGTCGCCTGCTTCGCGCTGTGGCCGACCGCTCCCCCACGGCTGCTGCCCGGGGAGCGATTCGTCGACATCGTCGCGATCCACCATCCGCCGCTGTCGTGGGGAGGCGGGCCGGTGTCGGCGGGGGCGAACCAGTTCGCGGCGATGCCCAGCCTGCACGTGGCCTGGGCGGTCTGGATGGTGGTGGCCTCGATGCGCGCGCGGCGGGTCGGCCCGGCCGGCCGGGCGTTCGGCGCGGCCCATCTGGGCGTGACGATGCTGGTGGTCCTCGCGACGGCGAACCACTACGTGCTCGACCTGGTCGCGGGTGGCGCGGCCGTGGCGGTCGCCGCGCCGGTCGCCGGCGGGATGGGCCGGCGGGCCACCGCGAGCGGCACCCGGCGGGTCGCCGCGGCCGACGAGCTGTTCCTCCATGTGCAGACCGCCACCAACCCCCAGTACGTCGGCGGGGTGGCGGTGCTCGACACCTCTCTCGGACCGCCACCGACCCTGGACGCACTGCGGCGGCACGTGGCAGCACGGCTGTCGGCGACGTCCCGCCTCACCCGGCGGGTGGTGCCGGCGGGCCGGTTGCGTCACCACCGCTGGGCGAGCGATGGCGACATCGATCTGTCCTGGCATGTGCGCGAGACGCACCTGCCCGCGCCCGGGGGGCAGGTCGCCCTTGACAGCCTGGTCGCCAGGCTGAACGTGACGCCGCTCGACCCGGACCGCCCGCCCTGGCGGATCTGGCTGGTCCGCGGCCTGGGCGCGCACCGGGTGGCGGTCGTGGTCATCGTCCACCATGCGGTGGCGGACGGGCTCGGCGTCGTGGCGCTGCTGCGCCACCTCCTGGACCTGCACCCCCCGCCGGACCCACACCGCCCGGCCGACCTGCACCCGCCGGCCGACCCGCACGCCCCGACCAACCTGCACCCGCCGGCCGACGGCGTCACCGCCAGCCCGAGCGGGCCTGCCCCGGGACCGGGGCGGGCCCGACGGCTGGCCCGGGTCGCGCGCACTCCCGTCACCCGACCGGCCACTGTCGTGAGTGGGCTGGTAAGCCTCGCCCGCGACGGTGCCGCGCCGCCGATGACGTTGTCCGGTCCGCTCGGCGGGTCGCGCACCTACCTCACGACCGCATCGTCGCTTCCCGCGGTTCGATCCTGTGCCCACCGGCTGGAGGTGACGGTGACCGATCTGCTGTTGGCCGCGGTCGGATCCGCCGCCACGGCGGCCGTGGCGGCGGCCGGCGAGGAGCCGTCCGGACAGGTGCTGCGCGCAGCCGTCCCCGTGACCATGCGCATGCCCGGTTCGGATCAGCACGGCGTTCCCCGCGGCCCCGGCAATCTGACCGCGGCCCTGCGCCTTGACGTGCCACTCGGACCGATGCCGCCGGACCGACGCGCCGAGCAGATCAGCCGCCGCGCGCGGGGTCGACGGGCATCGGGACGCCTGCCGGCGAGCGCCGCGGCCCTGCGCCTCATGGGGGCGCTACCGGCTCCGCTGCACCGGGCGGCGGCCCGCTCGGTCTACCGCGCACGGTTCTTCACCGCGATCGTGTCGAACATGCGGGGAGCGCCACGGCCGCTGGAGCTGCTCGGGTGCCCGTTGCGGGACGTCTTCCCGATCGTCCCGCTCGCCGCGCAGGTGCCGCTCTCGGTGGGTGCGCTCGGCTGGAACGACCGCTACTGCGTCGCCGCGACAGTCGATCCCGCCCGGCTTGACCCGGTGCTCTTCGGCACGGCGCTGCGGGCGGCGCTGGCCGAGCTGACTTCGCCGGAGCTGACATCGCCGGAACTGACATCGCCGGAACTGACCGGCCGCGCCCGGACGTCTCCACCTCCCGGGCGGCCACTGGCCCGATCAGCCTGAAACGGCCGCGGCACCCACCGGTCCGTCTGTGACAATTCCGATCACGTGATCTTGCCTGTGCGGTTGCCATCCTGGGTGGGTGACCATGCCCGCTGTCGTCCCCGTCGCTCTTCTCGCCGCGTTCCTGCTCGCCTCGTCGGCCGCGCTGCAGCAACGCGCCGCCGGCCGCAGCAGCTTCGCGACCCGCGCCGACAGCGCGCACGCCGTGCCCGGCATCGGGCTGCTGGCCGAGCTCGTCCGGGACAGGCTGTGGGTGCTGGGCTGGCTGGCGAACATCAGTGGCTTCTGCGTCCAGGCGGCCGCGCTGCATCTGGGGTCGGTCGCCGAGGTGCAGCCTCTGATGGTCTGCCAGCTGCTGTTCGCGCTTCCCCTCGGCCTGATCGGCACCACGCGACGGATGTCCCCGAGTGCCTGGTGGGGTGCGGCGGGCATCTGCGGTGGCCTGGCCGCCCTGCTGTCGGCGCGCGGCGACCTGCCCACCGCGGGCGGCATCGACGAGACCCGCCTGGTCGCGGCGATCGCGGCGACGGTGGCACTGGCCGGCCTGCTGGTCGTGATCTCACTCGGCCGACAGCCGGCCGCCCGCGCGGGCCTGTTCGGCGTCGCGGCGGGCCTGTTCTACGCCCTGACCGCGGTGCTGATGAAGGAGACCACGGAGCTGCTCCTCACCGAGGGCATCCTGCGCACGGCGATCAGCTGGGAGGGCTACGCGCTCGCCGCGGCGACGGCGAGCAGCCTGCTGCTCGGGCAGGCCGCCTACGCGAGCGGGCCGCTCGCACCGACGATCACGGCGATGAACATCACCAACCCGGTGATCTCCTATGTGCTGGCGGTTCTGCTCTACGGCGTTCCCGTACCGAGCACGGCCGGGCAGCTGGCGGGCGTCACGCTCGGCGCCACACTGATCACCGCCGGGGTCGTCCTGCTCGCCCGCACCCCCACGCTGCCCAGGGCCGGCAGCCAGCTGCCCTGACATCGGCCGACCGACCGAAATCCTCCACGGCCCAGACCCTGCCCACGGGCTGGACCAACATATGCCGCACCTGCCATTTCACGCCGAATCAGATCGCCGGTACATGCTCCCGGTTTGATCAGCAGGACAACCGTATCCGTTCTCTCGCCAGGGGCGATCACGGCTGGCGCCTCCCTGGCGAACTCTCGCATCAGACATGGGAATTATCCCATATCACGCGGACGAGGGCCGAGACCCGTAACCGGAAGGCACTCCGCGTGTAACACCGCATACATCATTGCGTGCGACAGTGGGGCATCCGGACATCCGGGTGGACATCCGTTCCCTTGACCCCTCATGGCGGTGATCTTGTGGCTGATATCGTGTCACTGACGGCCTCTGTTGACGGCGTTCCGACAGTGACGGAGACCGACGCGATATTGGCGGAGCTTCGCCAGATGCCACGGACCGCGCAGAACATGTCGCTTATGGATGACCTTTTGGAGTTTCGGTCACTGCTCGCGGCGGCCTCGAAGGATCGGGCCTCCTAGCAGGGTGCCGGCCAGGCACGTGGAGAGAGGTGGGAGCCAGAGCTTCCACCCACGGACTCCCCGTGCCTGGCCGGCTGTAAGCGATCTGTCACTGGTCGCCGAGGCGATCTGTCACTGGTCGCCGAGGCGATCTGTCACTGGTCGCCGAGGCGATCCGTCACTGGTCGCCGAAGCGCTGGCCCTCCTGGCCCTGGTCCCCACCGAAGCGCTCACTGGACTGTCCGCCCTGGGCGCCTACGCCGACGAGCTCCCGCAGCCGGTTCTCGACATACCGCTCGCTGTGGTGGGTCTTGTCGGCGATCCGGGCGATGAGGTCGTTGATGCCGGTCGCCGCGTCAACGTCAGCGCTGCTGACCTGACCGAACTGGTCGAGCAGCCGGTAGCGAAGCTGCCGCCAGTTCTGGCGCAGCTGCCGCTCGACCTGCTGGCGCTGCTGCTGCTGCTCCTGCTGAGTCATTTAAACAGAATCCTTCCGTCGCGATGGAAATTCACGAGGTGATGACGCGGAAGCAACACTACCCGCCACCTCCTGGAACGCAGCCCAGGTCACCGAACCAGCGTGGCTGCAATCAGTCTCACCATTACCTCAGATCGGGCAAGAGGAAAACGGTGTACACACAGGGATGATTTCTTTCCGGCGATGTATATCCGGAACCTGCCGCTGATCAACCGGGCCCGTCACTCCGAGGCAAAGGCCGGCAACTCGCGCAGTTCCGGCCGCAGACGTGGTCACCGGCCGATGATCGACGGGATACGCAGATGCTCGACGGGATACGTCGACGGACCTGGGCCGGGACGCCGTGGCGCGACGCGTCCCGGCGCGGCAGGGCGTCCCGGCCGAACCTGTCGACCACGCGCTGCTACGGAGCTGGCAGCGTGACGACGTCCGGGGGACGGATGCCGGCTCAGCCGCAGCCGGGGGCGGACACCGGAGTGCCGACAGGGGACGGACGGCGTTGGACGGTCCTCAGCCCACGCCGTGGCCGTCCCGCACAGCCCGCGGGCACCCGACAGGCCGGGTGGATCGTTTCTCCCCCGGGCCGCCTACCCGAAAGGGTCAGGGACCTGGCTGGCTAGTGCCGGCCCGGGTTGCCGCCGAACAGGCCACCGAACCCGCCCGGACCGCCGCCGAAGCCGCCGAGGCCACCGAAGCCGCCTCCGTGACCTCCGCCGTGACCGCCTCCGTGGCCTCCGCCGTGACCGCCCAGCTGGTTGCCGGCGAACCCGCCCTGACCGAGACCGAACTGCCCGGCGAGGCCCGAACCGGCCAGCGCGTCATAGGGCGGGAGCAGCTCACACGGCTGGACGATCACGTAGCCCTCACCGCTGAACTGCAGCTGCCAGCTCTCACCGGTGTTGCCCCGCGGCTTCCAGGCCGCGCTGGAGGTGACCGCCGCCTGCATCGAGACCTGCAGGCTCGACGACCAGCCGACCACGGCGTCCGCGTCCGCGAAGTAGTAGTTCTGCGAGGTCACCCGCATCACCAGCGGGGCCCCGGTGGTGCACACCACCACCTTGCCGTTGCCGCGCAGGTCGACCTGGTAGTTGCCGACGCCGGCGATCCCGACCTGGCTGTCGATCCGGACCAGGTCCCAGGTCAGTGCCTCGTCGAAGGCCAGCACGTTCTTGCCGTCCACGGTCAGCCCGTCGCCGGCGAGATCGAGGATGTGGATGTCCTGCGCCTGGTTGGCGAGGTAGACCGTGCCGGAGCCGGCGACCTTCATCAGGTTCAGGCCCTCGCCGCCGCTGAAGAAGCTGCGGAACCGCGAGCCCCAGCCCTCCCAGTGGGCGTCGAAGGTGGCCCCGCCCTGGTAGGCGACCATGGCGCCGCGCCGGGCGTAGAACTCACGCATGCCCTGGGCACCGAGGGTCGCCTTGAGCATCTTGCCGTTCTGCAGCGTGAACCGCTCGTTGCTGTTGACCTCGGGGTTGTCGAGCAGGCTGCTGCGGATGCCACCGGCCGGCCCGCCGGGACCACCCGCACCCGGGGGCATCCCGCCGGGTGGCATTCCCCCAGGTGGCATACCGCCTGGCGGCATTCCCCCGGGCGGGTAGCCACCGGGCATACCCGGGCCGGGCGGGTAGCCGCCGGGCATCCCCCCTGGCATCCCACCGGGGTTACCACCCGGGTGACCGCCGTACATCCCGCCGTGCGTCATGATCAGATCCTCTCACCCACGCCGACGGTCAGCCGCGCACCGAGAAACTCGGACGCTCGTCCTCGCTCGGTTGCACCACGACGAATCCCTGACCGGAGAAGCCGAGCTGGAACGCCTCGCCCGAGCCGCGCCCGATCAGCCCACCGAGGCGGGCGGTGCGCCGTGGCTCCACCCGCAGGCCGTCGGTGTAGGCCACGAGCGCGTCGGTGTCGACGAAGGTGGCCGCCTCCCGGGTGTCCAGCATGATCGGGTTGCCCTTGGCCGTCAGCGCCACCCAGCCGTGGCCGCGCACGACGACGTTGAACATCCCCATGCCCGAGAGCATGTTGACGCCCTTGACCCGTTCGATGCCCCACTGCAGGTTGGCGTCGAAGGCCAGGATGTTCTTGCCGTTGATCGACAGGCCCTCGCCGGCGAGCTGGACGACGATGACCTCCTTGCCGTAGTCGGCCAGGTAGAGCAGGCCCTGCCCGGTGGCGGTCATCAGCGGCACGCCCTCGCCGGTCGCCCAGGACGACGCGATCCGGCCGAGTTGCGGCGGCTGCGGGTTGAAGTCGATGAGGCCCTCGTAGGCGATCATCGAGCCGACCCTCGCGAAGAGGTCCTGGCCCGGCATCATGACCACCTTGGCGATCTTGGATCCGTGCTTGCTCATCCGATCCATGACCGGCGTCGGACCGTAGTGGTCCATCAGGCTGCCCTGCACGGCACGCTCCCCTCTGCCCGTCGACCCTCTGCCCGTCCGCGCCCCGGGCCGTCGGGCCCCGCCACGCGACACATGTCAGACCTCGCACGCATGTCAGCCGTCGGACGCATGTCAGACCTCGTAGGGCTGGACGACGACGAAGTGACCCGCGAATCCCATGAACTGCAGCGCGAACGACTCCCCACTGGCCCCCGCGTAGATCGTGCGGGAGACCCGCACCTGGGTCGACACGCTCACCCGCATGCCGGACGTCCAGGCCACCAGCGCGTTCATGTCCGCGAACGTCGGCCCGGCGACGTTCAGGGTCATCGGAGAGCCCTTGGTCATCACGACCACCGAGCCCGGCCCGGAGACCTCGAAGTGGAAGAAGCCGCCGCCCGGGATGCCGGGGCTCTCGATCCGGCGGACCTCGGAGCGCACGGTGGCGTCCATGGCCAGCAGGTTCTTCGAGTTGATGCACAGCGACGAGTTACCGAGATCGACGATGTGCAGGTCCGCGGCGTCCCGCGCGAGGAAGACCTCACCGTTGCCCCGGCAGGTCATGAGCTTGAGCCCCTGCCCGGTGAGCTTCTCCTCGATCAGGCCGCGCAGGCCCCCGCTCTTGTAGTCGAACTCGACGTTGCCCTGGTAGGCGACCATCGAGCCGCGCAGGGCGAGTGCGTCCGGCCCGAGGGTCACCTTGACCAGCTTGCCGTTCTGCTGGGTCCAACGGCCCGCCGTCGGCACCTCGCGGTACGGGTTGAGGCTGTTCATGGCGCCCGGCTGGATGGGCTGGGCCTGGGACGGCAGGTAGGGCACCGGGCCGGGGAACCCGGCCGGCGGGTGCGGCTGGCCGCCCGGGCCGGCTCCGTAGCCTCCCGGCACGGGACCACCGAACCCACCCGGACCGCCGGGGCCACCGTGACCACCGGGCATCTGCTGGCCTGGCATCTGCTGGCCGGGCATTCCCGGCCCGGGAGCGCCGTGGCCGTGGCCCGGGCCGCCGGGCATCGCCGGTGGGGCGGGCGGCGCCGCGGGCGGCTGGGCGTACCCCTGATGGGCGCCGCCGGCCTGGCCGTACGCAGGCTGCGGCTGCGGCTGCGGCTGCCCGTAGCCCTGGTTGTAGGCCGGTTGCGGCTGCCCGGGCCCCGGAACGGGAGCCGAGGGCGGCGGGGGCGCGTTGTAGGCGGGCGCGGGAGCCGGCTTGGTCTGCGAGACGGGGGCGGGCGGCGCGCCGAACCCGGGGCGCCGCCGGGGCCGCGCCGGCGGCGGCGCGAAGGACGAAGAGCCCGCCGGGGGCGCCGCCGGCTCGTCCTCCACCTCGCCGCCGTAGCTGCGGATCAGCTCCGCGAGGCCCCCGCGGAAGCCCTGGCCGACCGCGGCGACGCGCCAGACGCCCTTGCGGTAGACATCACCGATCATGATCGCGCGCTCGTCCGAGAAGTCCGCGCCGGTGAAGGAGTAGCGCAGCACCTCGGTACCACCGGCGACGATCCGCAGGTAGCCGGAGGTGATCTGGGCGGCGCTGCCCGCTCCGTCGAGCGCGGCGCAGAAGGCCAGCTTGTGGACGGCCGCGGGGACCTGCTCCAGCGTGATCCGGAACGACTGGGTGTCACCGGACTGCGCGCCGAGCAGCTGGATCGAGGACTCGGGCGACTTCGGCTGGTTGAAGAAGACGAAGTAGCGGTCGTCAGAAAGCCGGTCGGCACCGTCCAGGCCGAAGCAGGACACGTCCCATTCACCCGGCGCGTTGATCTGGATCCCGATGTACAGATCGGTGCCAGCGGTGATCGCCGACAGCTGGGACTTCTGCCCTCGACTGAACTGCGTTACCACCGCGCTCCCTCCCATCGGCGTACCGGCCCACCGCGGCACGAGCCGCACCAACCGGACTGTCCGGGAAACTAGCAGCCCGGGCCGCCGGTGGCAGGACCAGCATCCTGCCCGGTCCTGTCAGACCCCGGACATCGCCCACGCCGCGCACCGGCCCGGCAACATTTGGGACAGGCCACCGCAGGATCCGCCGATGTTCCCCGGCTCCCCTCGCCCTCGGCGCGTCGGTGGCGTTGACTGGATGCCATGCGCTATGTGGATGTCGTCTCCACAACGAAGAAGATCTCCAAGATCGGGCTGGGCACGTGGCAGTTCGGCTCGCGCGAATGGGGCTACGGCTCGTCCTACGCGCAGACGGACGCGGTGCTGATCGTCCGGCGTGCCCTCGAGCTCGGCGTGACGCTGTTCGACACGGCCGAGATGTATGCCTTCGGACGCAGCGAGCGCATCCTCGGCGACGCGCTCGCCGAGGCCGCCACGCCGGCCTCCGCTCCGCCGGCCTCCGCTCCGCCGGCCTCGCCCGCCGGTGCGGTCGCGGCCACGGCGCTGGGCAGGGAGACGTCCGCCGCGGTGCGGCCGGAGGAGGCCTTCATCGCGACCAAGATCTTCCCGGTGCTCCCGGTGGCACCGGTGGTCGAGCAGCGCGCCATCGCCAGCGCGAACCGGCTCGGCGTGCGCACGATCGACCTGTACCAGGTACACCAGCCCAACCCCGTCATCCGGGACGGCACGACCATGCGCGGGATGGCCTCGCTGCGCCAGGTCGGCGTCGTGGACGAGGTCGGCGTCAGCAACTACTCCCTGGAGCGCTGGCGCGCCGCGGAGGCCGCGCTCGGCAGCCGGGTGCTGTCCAACCAGGTCCAGTACAGCCTGGTCCGCCGCCAGCCCGAACGCGATCTGATCCCGTTCGCGCGCCGTGAGGGCCGCCTGATCATCGCCTACAGCCCGCTGGCGCAGGGCCTGCTCTCCGGGCGCTACGACGTCACGAACCGCCCGCGCGGGGCGGTGCGCAAGGCGAACCCGCTGTTTCTCACCGAGAACCTGGCTCGTCTCACACCGCTGCTCGACGTCCTGCGCGACGTGGCGTCCGCGCACGACGCGACCGTCGCCCAGATCGCCCTGGCCTGGGCTGTTCACCACCCGAACGTAGTCGCGATCCCGGGTGCGTCCAGCGTCGCCCAGCTGGAGAGCAACGCGGCGGCGGCGGAGATCACGCTGACCGACGGCGAGTACGACGCGCTGACCTCCGCGGCGGAGAACTTCTCACCGCTCACCGGCCCCACCTCGTGGGCGGCGATGGCCGCGGAACGCGTCGGCAACCGTACCTGACCCAACGGCTGGTCCCGGGGCCCTGCGCGGCTTCGGGACCACCGGGCACGGCTCGCTGCGGACCATCGCCGCGAGGTGGGTGGCCTGCTCGCAGGTGCCCCGGCCAGACAGCCGTCGTCCGCCGCGGCGCTCGAGCATCCAGTCCGGGCGGGGGCGCGCCCACGGTCGCCTTGTCCGCCGAACACCGCCTCGTTGGCTGGATGTGAAGAGAATCCGCGGCCGACGGAACCCAGTCCGCGAAAGATCGACGCTGATGCGTGACGGGGCTCAGCGAAGCATGAACCCACGGTCGGCTCGCCGCCCAGGTGGGAGACCATGTCCCGAACAATGGGGACCTGGCGTGCCTGCCGAAAACTTGCCTGAAGCTCCATATCCCACCACCGATAGGAGAAATTTCCGCTGCCGATCTCCATCGCCGGAAACTGCGGGCCCCGCTTGGTGATATTGAGCGGCTGCGACGACAGTCCCAGCGAAACAGCGTGAAGGTGGAGGAAAGGGCCACCCCGATGTTGTACTGCGGATACCGGTTCTTGTAACAGCATGCGGCGAGAATCGTCGCGAATACCTCCTTGGCCGTCTCCGCAGCACTCCACCCCTGCTCTTCACCGCTGTCCGACCACGCCCGCCGACTCTCCACGTACTCACGACAGAGCGTCGAGCTCACGCCGCCCCCGCCGGGCGGCCTCCACGCAGCTCGGCAGCGTCATGGCCCTGATATAGGTTTCCGTGCCCCCTTTGAAAATCCATTCACGGGTGTCGGCGCGGGCCTCGGCAAGCGCATTCGTGACTTCGGTGCCGGAGATGATCCGGATCGGCCTCGTCTCGTCCAGGGACTCCCGGGCGAGCTCGACCGTGTTTCCCACCTCGTTGAGGCGGCCGACCTGTCCGGTGAGCGGCGACAGCACCTCTTCCAGCCGCCGCCGGGTGGTGGACAAAGCACCCTCGACGGCCTCCCGGTGGGAGCGGTCACGGAGAACGGCCGTCGCGAGCAGGGCGAGCACCAGTAGGATCGAGCTGTTGACGGCTTCGACACCGAGAACGTCAACCAGGCTGAGGACGGCGACCACGAACGCGATGGCCAGCGATATCAGGCTCTCCGCGTAATGACCGAACCAGCCCCCGAGGCGTCCCATATCGCCGGACCGTAGACCCACGCTCCAACGGGTGATCCCGTCCAAGGACGGGATTCACCGCGATTTCTGATTTCTTGACGGAAAGAAATTCGCTGCCGAGCTAGAAGGTCGTGCGGTCGTCGATGTCGCCGCCGTCGCGGTGGGTGCCGTCGTCGGAGATGATGTGGAAGGGCGGGCAGACACCGGTGGAATGGTGTGCCGCCGCCTCCAGCGCCTTGCGGACCCGCTCCTCCGGCTCCTCACCGATGGTGCTGTGCAGCGACCCGCGCGCGTACTCCTCACCACAGCCGGCGGCATCGTAGTTGTCGACGGTGCGGCCGATCTGGTAGTCGGAGTCGATCCGGTAGAGCTGGCCTCGGATACCGACCAGGAACTGGCCGCCCGACTCGTTACCGGCCTCGTTGCGAGCGAAGCCACCCTCCCGAAGGCAGTCTCGAACAACCGAGACGAACTCGGTGGCCATGAAGCGGTCTAGGTCCCAGGTGTGAGGGACGGGCGGAACGAGGCTGTAGCGCAGCAGCTGGCCCATCCGGAACGAATCCGTGAACCCCATGATGAACTCGCCGTTGCGAAAAACCTTCGTGTCCGCACGGACCGTGATCGACCAGCCGGCGACGCCAGCGCTGTCTCCCCCGATCACGACCCGTCCGTCGTGCTCCACACCGACGATGCAGGTCACGGTTGGAGATGTTATCGGGTGGTTCCGAGGGGCCGACCGACCGCCGCCGGCCAGCCTGTCATCGCCCGCCCGGATCCCATCGTGCGACGGTTTTCGGGCGGGCTGACGGGCTGGCTAGCTGGCTAGCTGGCTACCGAGCAGCCGCGACCGCGGGCAGGATCACCCGGTGCGCACCGGTGTACAGGTTCATCGACGATCCGCGGACGAAGCCGGCGAGAGTCATCCCGCACTCCTCCGCCAGATCCACCGCGAGCGCGGACGGCGCCGACACGGCCGCCAGCACCGGGATGCCGGCGAGCAGCGCCTTCTGCACCAGTTCGAAGGACGCCCGGCCGCTCACCAGCAGCACATGGCCCCGCAGCGGCACCCGGCCCGCCCGCGCCGCCCAGCCGACGACCTTGTCGACCGCGTTGTGCCTCCCGACATCCTCACGCACCACCAGGACCTCGCCGTCGACGTCCGCCAGGGCCGCGGCGTGCAGCCCGCCCGTCGCGGCGAACAGGCGCTGCGCGCGGCGCAGACGTCCCGGCAGGTCGACCAGGACCTCGGCGGTGATCCGCACCGGGTCGTCGCCGATCTCGTACCGCCCACGCAGGCGGACCGCGTCGATGCTCGCCCGCCCGCACACCCCGCACGAGCTGGTGGTGTAGAAGTTGCGGCGAAGATCCACGTCGGGCTCGGGCACGCCTGGCGCGAGCGTCACATCCAGCACGTTGTAGGTGAGACGCCCCTCGTCGTCGACGGAACCCTCGCTGCCGGCGCAGTAGCGCATTCCCGCGACGTCGGCGGCGGTCGCGATCAGGCCCTCGCCGAGCAGGAAGCCCATCGCGAGATCCATGTCGTCACCCGGCGTTCGCATCGTGACGGCCAGTGGGTGCCCGCCCACCCGGATCTCCAGCGGTTCCTCCCCGACGATGGTGTCGGGTCGCGACGTCGGCTCCGTCCCCAGAGTCACCCGCATGACCCGACGTCGCGTTGTTGCTCGCCCCATAGGCTCACCGTCCTCCAGGTGGGTCGAGAAATCCACCATGTCGAGCCATCGGCGGCGTAGTTCACTGACTCCATGCACCCACATCCCGACGCCGACGGACGATTCGCCACACGACGTGTCGCGCCGCGTCGCACCGTGTCGAGAAGATTTCTCGTCAGGTGTACGGATTCCCGGCCAGTCCGGGGTGTCTGGTCCATGACGTGGCGCGATCAGGCGCCGCGTACCTGCTACAGCTATGTGATGGCACGGGACGCACCCGCCTGCGTTCCACCGGAGAACACATCCAGTGACAAGGGGACGGAACAGCCATGGGAATGAAGCGGTTCATGTCGCGGCTCGGTGTCGGCGCCGCCGAGGTGGAGACGGTGCTGGATCGTCCGGACGCACTGCCCGGTGCGGTGGTGACCGGGCTGACCACGATCACCGGTGGCTCGGTCGACCAGGAGATCGAACGGGTGCTCGTCGCGCTGGAGGCGACCGTCGAGGTCGAGACCGAGGACTCCACCTGGCACGAACAGGTCACCTTCGGCACCCAGCAGATCGGCGGCGGGTTCGTGATCCGGCCCGGCGAGAAGCAGTCCGGCCGCTTCGAGCTGCCGGTGCCCTGGCAGACGCCCATCACCGACGTCGCCGGCTGGCATCTGCACGGCATGAAGATCGGCGTGCGCACCACGCTGTCGATCCCCGGCGCACTCGACCCAGGTGACCTCGACCCAGTGGCCGTGCATCCGCTGCCGGTGCAGGAGACGGTGCTCGCCGCGCTCGGCGACCTCGGCTTCCACTTCCACTCCGCCGACGTCGAGAAGGGCCACGTGCACGGCTCGGACCTGCCCTTTTACCAGGAGATCGAGCTGAAGCCGTCCGGCGAGTACGCCCGCCGGATCAAGGAGCTGGAGGTCACCTTCCTCGTCGACGGCGCGGGCATGGACGTCGTGCTGGAGGCCGACCGCCGCGGTGGGCTGCTGCACTCCGGCGGCGACCAGCTCAGCCGCTTCCGGGTTGGCCACCACGACACCGACCGCCACGCCATGGCCGGCGCGCTGCACCAGCAGTTGCAGGCCCTCGGCGCCCGCCGCGGCTGGTTCTAGAGCCGCGGCTGAATCTGGACCAGCGGCTGGATCCCGACCGGCGGCGATCCCGACCGGCGGCGATCCCGACCGGCCCGCCGCAGCCATGATGCGCGGCGTCGAAGGCTGGCGCCGCAAGCGGGCAACAACCGCAAGCGGGCAGCAGCTACAGACAGGCGGCAGCTACAGGCGGCCAGCAACAGGGCCGGCGGGCTCAGCGCCGCTGGAGATAGGCGAGGACCGCCAGGACCCGCCGGTTGTCCGCCGGTCCCGCCGGCAGATCCAGCTTCTGGAACACGGTGCGCACATGGTAAGCGGTTGCCTCGATCACCGGATCGAGGCGTTCGGGAACCTGGACGTCGGCAGTGGTACGCACCGTCGCGCGAGCGCGGCCAGCGCCACCGCCAGCCCGGCGTCGGTGAGCACCGCCGGACGGATGCCCTGGCCGAGGTCACGCAGCTCCCGCACAGCGAGGCGCAGCTCGTTGTCGAGCTCGTCGAGGAGCCGGTGCCCGGCGGGCGAGCCGACCTGGCCGCGTAACACCGCCAGGGTGAAGCCGATGCCGAGCAGGCGTTGCTGGGCGCCGTCGTGCAGGTCACGCTCCAGCCGCCGACGCTCGGTGTCCGCGGCCGCGGCGATGCGCTGCCGGGAGGCCTTCACCTCGGCGAGCTGGTGCTGGATGCGTGCGTGCAGGCGGGCGTTCTCCAACGCCAACCGTGCGGCGGCTCCGGCAGCATGCAGGAGGTCCCGGTGCGCCACGAGGGCGGGGTCATGGATCATCACCGCAATCGGCGGGGAACCCATCACCGTGACGGCCCGCGACCCGTCCGTGGGTACGGTGTACCGCTCACCCGCCACGTCGACGAGCCCTTCGTCTCCCTCATCGGTAGGAAGGGCACCCGTGGTCATGGCACCCGTGGTCAGGGCGTCGGTGGTCAGGGCATCGGCGGGGAGGCGGTCGGCGGAGAAGGCAGCCGCAGGGAAGGCCTCGACGGGAAAGGCCAACCGCAGAGTGCGGTCGCGCAGCGTCCGTCCGAGCTCGGCCTCAACCTGGTGGGCCGGTACCCGTTCCAGCCGACGGACCAGATCACCGACGGCGGCGAACGCGAGGCGCTCGCTGAGCAGGCCGGCGAAGAACGGCACGACCAGCGCGGCGGCGGCCGCCCAGGTGTGGCCGTAGTAGAAGATCGTTTCCGGGACGGAACCGGTACCGGCGACGACCGTGGCGACCTCGAATCCGGCGAACATCGCGACGGTGCCGGCGAAGGCTCCGAGGGCGAACCCGAGGATCCGCCGCTCCCGGGCCGTGGACCGGGCGACCCTCAGGGCGAGCAGGACCAGCACCGCGGCGGCCAGCACGACCCAGGCGACCAGTGAGCACCGTCTGAGCGCGAGGTAGAGCCCACGATCCGCGACCAGCTGGATCGGACTGTCATAGCACCAGAAGACACAGGTCGTGTGATCCACGGTGCGGGTGACGAGCAGCAGCGGCCCACCGACGGTCGCGAGCGCGAACGCGCCGGCGACAAGGCCGCGAGCGGCCCGACCATGGACCCGGCCCGTGGGATAGCCGAGCAGTATGTGCGCGGACACCGCGTACTGGAACATCGTGAGCCCGGCACCGACCACCGTGAAAAAGGCATAGCCAGGAAGCTCCGCCGACGGCGCGAAGTCGTGCGGATTTCCCACCAGGACGAGGTAGCCCAGGCCGAGTGTCCATGCCCCGTGGCCGCTACGGGGTCGGATGCGCCAGATCACAAGACCAGCTCCGGCGAACCACACACCCACGCCGATCTCCGAGGCAGCGTCAGAAAGCCCTGTCGTTCCGTAACCCACCGCCACCCAGAAATCCATCGCCAGCAGCGAACCGAGTAACCCGGTATGCAGAGCAAGGAGCCGGGCGGAGGGTGCCGTCCCGCGCGCGGACACCATGCCCCGAACCTTAGCAGCGGCCGCCGCCGGCACGGCCGCCAATTCCCTGCACCGCTCCAGGCGGAGACGGATTCATGGTTTTCCATGAGGGCGGTTCCCTGAAATCCGTGAGGTTTGCCGGACGGCTCTGCTCCTACCATGACCGCCACGTCCGACGGAATGAGTGGGGTGCGGGATGAACGGAGCCTGGCGTAGCCGGGAACGGGCCGGCGGCTGCTCTGGTACCGAAGGCCGAACTGACGCGGCAGGCTCGCGCCTACTGCGCGGATGGAGCGAAGGTGACCTGGCGTGAGTACGCCGGCGACGACACGAGGCCGCCTCGTACCGCCTCGAGGATGCGACCGCCTTCCTCGCCGACCGCTTCGCCGGGCGGCCCGCGACGTCCACCTGCTGACGCGCCTCGGCTGTCGGACGCGGGCGCCAGGCTTCGGATGTTGGACGCAGGCCGGCAAGCCGGAAGAACCGAAACCCGGACAGCCGACCGCCGAGCATATAGCCGACCACTACACCGAACGCCGGGGCGATGGCCAGCGTCAGAAGCCCACGCAACAAAAAACCCACATCCAGGCAGGACCGGACCCGACAGCCCCGAAACTCCCCCGTGTTCGGGACTCGTTTACGGACCACATGCGGGTGATGCAGACCCCCTTCTGATCGATCTGGGAATGCGACGGTGACGGCTGGGGCGTCTGCCTGTCAAGGCGGTCTGGGTGGTGGGTGAACTCGTTGTGTCCTCCGTTCCCCGGCCCGGTCTCGCCGGTCGTTTCCCGGCCTGGCATCGCCCTTGCGATCGAACACCCTTTCGACCGTGTGGCGTGTTTCCGGACCGGAGGTGTAGGGCCATGACCCAGCCGCGGCCGGGGGTGTTCCGGTGGACCAGTCCGACCGGCCGCCGGTACGAGGTCCGTCCGCATTCGTATCTCGACGGGGAGAACACCACCACCGACCACGGCATGTCGGGTGAAAACGGCCGGCCGGGGTGACCGCACCCCCCACGAGAGGGCTCGGCCGACGAGCAGGGCAGACCCCAGCGATCTCGAAGGATCCCTTCCCGCCTCACACCGCTCAAAGACGGCGGGCGAAGTGGAATGACGGGATCGTGAAGCCGGTACGGAGGAAGAGCCGATGCGCGTCATGGCGGTGGGTGCCGGCGTCGAGGTGGATCTGCGCGCAGCCCAGGCGGCGCGCCTCGCGTTCGACCCAGGCGAGCAGCCGGGTGGCATGACCGCGCCCACGCATGTTCGGCATCGTCGTCAGGTCATCCACGAGCAGATGCCTGCCATAGGCCAGGGAGCTGCTCTCCCGGAACCCGGCGGCCGCGACGACGCGGCCCGACTCACCGTCCCACGAGCCCACCAGCCGGTACCCCTGCGGCCGCTGTTCCTCGTTCACCAGCCGGACGAAACCGGCCGAAGTCAGGTGAGGCCGCAGCTGCCTCATGGGATCGAACGCGAGCCAGGTACGTTCGGCCTCCAGCTCCTCTATCTTCACATTACTCATTGTTACAGCTCCATCGCGCGATGTGTGGACGGGCTCCCCCTCGAGGCGGGAGAAGCCCGGACACACCCCTGATGGCGGCCCGGGTGGCCGCGACCGCGCGGCTCAGACCGCCTCGCCGAGGGTCTCCGGCACATCCGCGGTCACCAGGTGGGCCGCCACGAACTCGACCACGGCGCGAACGAAGGCGAGCCTGTTACCCCGCTCGGAGACCTCGTGCCCCTCTCCCGAAAAGAGCAGGTACTCACACGGCACCCCGCGGGCCCGCGCGGCGGCGACGGTCTGTTCGGCCTCGAACACCGGGACGTTGGTGTCGTGGTCGCCGTGCACGACCATGAGCGGAGCCGCGAGTGCGTCCATCCGGTGCAATGGCGAGAGCGCCCACAGGAGATCACGATCGGCAACCGGATCGCCGTACTTGGTGACGGCGGGTGCGGCGATCCACGGCTCGGTGTGCTGATAGAAGGTCTCCAGGTCCACCATGCCGCACACGTCGACGCCCACGGCGAACAGCTCGGGAAACCCGACGAGCGCGGCCAGAGTCAGGTAGCCGCCGTAGGAGCGGCCCGCCACCCCGATCCGGCCCGGGGCGGCCAGGCCCTCGTCCACCAGATAGGTGACGGCGCTGGCGACGTCGGCGATTCCGGCGAACCGCCGCTCCAGGTGGTCGGCCTCCTCGAAGGACCGGCCGAACCCGGTCGAGCCCCGCACGTTCGGCGCGAAGACGGCGATGCCCCGCGCGAGCAGCGCGTGGAACAGCGGGTTCAGCACAGGGCGTTCCTGCGCCTCCGGGCCACCGTGGAAGTACAGCAGCGTCGGCACCGGGCCCGGGCCGACAGGCGGGCGGTACCACCAGCCGCTCAGTTCCAGCCCGTCGTGGGCACCGAAGCGGTGGGAGACCGGGCGGACCAGCCGGTAGCCGACGGCCTCGGCCGCCCACGCCGACGGGTCCAGCGCGCCGTCGACGGAGGCGGGCTCTACCGACGCGAGCTCAACCGTGGGATAAGCCGTCGGTGTGTGGGAGACCAGACATCGGTAGGCGGGCCCCTCGGCCGCGTGTGCATCACCCGGAGCCAGGCCTTGGCCCTGCTCCGCTACTCCCGCCTGCGCCAGATCCAGCGTCCACACCTCGCCGGGGGCGGTGGACCCCGCGAGCCCCAGGATGAGGGTCGATCCGTCGGGGCTGCTCAGCAGGCGAGTGACCACCTCCCTGGGCGGCGGCGGCAGTGCTCGGGTTACGCCGGTCGCGAGGTCGAACAGCACCAGCTCGCTGCGCCCGCCGACGTTCCAGCTCAGCACGGCCCTGGTCGGGTCGATCAGGATGAAGCGTTCCAGGTCGGCGTCGTCGCGCCCGATCACCAGCCGCGCCGGGCCCGGAGTGCCGTCGGGGCCCGGGATGACCTCCAGCAGGCCCGACCGCTCCCGGCCCAGATCGCTGGCGAGCAGCGCACGGGAGCCGTCGACGGTGAACGTGCCGGCGACGGTGGTGGCGGTGCCACCGGGGACCACGAACCGCGCCGCCACCGCGGCCACTGGCAGCAGCGCCTCGGTAGCAGGCAGCAGCGCCTCGGCAGCCACCAGTGCCTCGACAGCTGGTTGCGCTTTCGCGGCCGCTGGCTGTGGTTCCTCGGGCGCTGGCTGTGGTTCCTCGGACGCTGGTGCGCTCGCGGCCGCTTCTGGGGCAGCGGCGGCGAAGTCGGGGACCGGAACCGATGTCAGCAGGATCCGCCGTGCTCCTCGCGGGCCCTCACGCAGCAGCAGCGACAACCGGCCGTCAGCGTCACCCGGATCTTGTGTTTCTTCATGCACGGCACAGACCTGCAGGGCCAGGCCGACCGCGAGATGGCGACGATGTCCCGACAGGTCGACGGCCAGGGCGTGGGTGAGGCCGGACCGGACGGATTCGGTGACCAGCAGGAGCCGGCCGCCCGCCAGCCACCGAACCGCGGTGGCAGCCGAGGGTTCCGCGGTGCCTGCCGGGTGCCCGCCGGCCAGCTGGTGCAGGCCCGTGCCGTCGGGCTGGACCACGCGGACCTCGGTGCGTTCCCCTCCGCCGGGCGCGACGACCAGGGCGATCCACGTGCCGTCAGGAGACCACAGCACGGACCGCACCTGGCCGGGGCCGGTGTCGACGACCCGTTCGGTCCCGTCGCTCTCGCGGATCCACAGCGCCGGGGTCCCGGTGCGGTCGCCGACGAAGGCGAGGGCACCGTCCGGGCCGGGCGACGGCCCGCGCACGCTCGGCGGCGCGGCCCATTCGTCGACCAGGTCGCGCGGGCCGCAGTCGGGGCGCTGCCAGGGAAGCTCGACCCCGGCGCCCGACGTGACGACCTGCCCGGCAGCCGCTGCGAGCTGCCCGACGTCCACCGCGAGCTGCGCGACATCCACCGCGCGCTGCTCCGACCGCGGTGCGGCGGACTGAAGCGGAATGCCGGCGGAGACCGACTCGACCGGACGGAGCATTCACACCCCCTGTGTCTGCAACCACATCTCCAGCAGAGCGGCCTGCCAGAGCGCGTTCGCTCCCAACGTTGTGCGGTTCGAGTTCGGCTCGGCGAGCATCGTCTCGACCCAGTCCTTGCGGAACAGCCCCCGGGCCCGCGCGGCCGGGTCCGTCAGCGCGTCGGCGACCCGCTCCAGGAACGGGCCGTCGAGATGACGGATGGCCGGGACCGGGAAGTATCCCTTCGGACGGTCGATGACGTCCACTGGCATCAGCGGTCGACTGAGGTCCTTGAGCACGCCCTTGCCGCCGGAGGCGAGCTTCAGCTCGGGCGGGCAGGCCGCGGCCAGCTCCACCAGTTCGTGGTCGAGGAACGGGGTGCGGGCCTCCAGACCGGCGGCCATGGTCATGTTGTCGACCCGCTTCACCGGGTCGTCGACCAGCATCACCGTCGAGTCGATGCGCAGCGCCGCGTCGACGGACGTCTCGGCGCCCGGCTCGGCGAACCGTTCGGCGACGAGGTGGCGGCTCGCGTCGGCCTCGATGAGGTGGTGCGCCTCGACCATCTCCGGCAGATCGGCGTGCGGGCGGTCGGCGAAGACCTTCAGGTAGGCGTCCACGGCGTCGGCGCGCGGTACCGCGGCCAGTGGCGGGTACCAGGCGTAGCCGGCGAACACCTCGTCCGCGCCCTGCCCGGACTGCACGACCTTGACGTGCCGGGCCACCTCCTGGGAGAGCAGGTAGAACGCGACGCAGTCGTGGCTGACCATCGGCTCGCTCATGGCGGTGACGGCCGCGTCGATCGCGGGCAGCAGCCCGCTGCCGGGCACCCGGATCTGGTGATGGTCGGTGCCGAAGCGGCGGGCGATGATGTCCGAGTAGTGGAACTCGTCCCCGGACTCGCCACCGACGTCCTCGAAACCGACGCTGAACGTGGCCAGGTCACGCTGCCCGGCCTCGGCGAGCAGGGCGACGATGAGGCTGGAGTCGAGCCCGCCGGAGAGCAGCACGCCGACCGGCACATCCGCGACCATGCGCCGACGCACGGCGATGCGCAGCCGTTCACCGATCGCGTCCTGCCAGTCCCGCGCCGTCCAGGCAGCGTGCTCCGGGCGGCGGGTGAAGTCGGGGCGCCAGTACACCTCGTCGCGGGTGGTGCCGTCCGCCTCGACGATCCGGATGGTGGCCTGCGGGAGCTTGCGGACGTCCGTGAGGATGGTGTGCGGCGGCGGCACCACGGCGTGGAACGACAGGTAGTGGTGGAAGGCGACCAGGTCGATGTCGGACGACACCTCGCCTCCGGCGAGCAGGGCCGGCAGGCTGGAGGCGAACCGCAGCCGGCGCGTGTCCCGCGTCACGTAGAGCGGTTTGATCCCGAGCCGGTCGCGGGCGAGGACCAGCCGGCCGGTGTCGCGTTCGTACACGGCGAAGGCGAACATGCCGGCGAAGTGGTCGACGCAGCGGGCGCCCCAGTGGTGGTAGGCCTTGAGGATCACCTCCGTGTCGGAGGTGGAGAAGAAGCCGTACCCGGCGTCGACCAGCCGGTCGCGCAGCTCCTGGTAGTTGTAGATGCAGCCGTTGAACACCGCCGTGAGCCCGAGCGCGGTGTCGACCATGGGCTGGGCGCCCCGCTCGGAAAGGTCGATGATCTTCAGTCGGCGGTGACCGAAGGCCACCGGGCCCGCCGACCAGGTGCCGACCCCGTCCGGGCCGCGCGCGACCATCGCGGCGGTCATCCGCCCCACCGCGGCGACGTCCGCCCCGCGGCCGTCGAACCTCAGCTCACCGCTCAGCCCGCACATGTTCCAGCTCCCGTCGATACGGTCGGTCAGACGGTCGTTCTGCTCCCCCTCGGCCTGGTCCACGCACCCGGGTCACCGAAGTCACCGAAATCGGCGAAGGTCACAGGCAGACGCGCGCCAGGTGCGATCAGTGGGTGACGCGGCGCCTACCGCGCCACCCACCTTCCTGGGCCGAGGTTTCACCACGATGACAGCGGTGTTGCTGTGCGCAACACCACAGTGACCCGAAGCCTCGGGGTGTCAGGACCGAAGCAGCCAGGTGTCCTTGGAGCCGCCCCCGCGCGAGGAGTTGACGATCAGACTGCCAACCGGCGCGACTCGGCTGAGCGCCGCCGGGGCGACGATCGTCTCCCGCCCGGCGTAGACGAAAGCCCGCAGATCCACCGCACAGGGCGCGAGCTCGCCGTCCACCCAGGTCGGGTGAGTCGACAGTGACACGACCTCCTGGCCGATCCAGCCCCGCGGGTCGGCCAGGATGCCCGCGCGGGCCTGGGCCAGCTCCGCGGGCTCGGCGGCCGGGCCGATCACGACCCCGGCGCCGCCGTAGCCGTCGACGGGCTTGACGACGAGCCGGTCGAGGTTCTCCAGGACGTGGTCGCGTTGGTCGGGGTCCCCGCAGACGTAGGTCGGGACATCGTCGAGCAGGGGCTGCTCACCCAGGTAGTAGGTGATCATCCGGGCGACGAAGGCGTACACCACCTTGTCGTCGGCGACACCGTTGCCCAGCGCGTTCGCCAGCGCCAGCGTGCCCGCGCGGACTGCCCGCAGCAGACCCGGCCCGAGCGGCGCCCCGTCGGCGCCGGGCAGCCCGAGCAGCTCGTCCTCGTCGACCCGCCGGTACAGGACGTCGACACGCCGGCGCCGGCCCCGACCACCCGGCACGGCGTACAGGATGTCGTCGTCGACCAGGATGTCCGTCGGGGTCAGCAGCGGCACCCCCATCTCCTCTGCGAGGAAGGTGTGCTCGTAGTAGGCCGAGTCCCGCGGCCCGGTGGTGAGCACGGCCACCGCGGGCTCGCCGTGCACCGCCGGCGGCGCCGCGGCGACCAGTGCCTCGTGCAGAAGTGCGGGCACCGTGCTGACGCTCAGGATGGCACCCGGCGGGCTGAGCTCGGGCAACGCCGAACGCGTCAGCTGCCGGGCTTCGATCGCGTAGGCGACCCCGGAGGGCACTCGCAGGTTGTCCTCCAGCACGAGCCATCCCCCGTCGCCGCCGCGGACGAGATCGATGCCCGCCACCGTCGCCCGGGCCCCACCGGACAGCGGTGCGCCGTCGCGGGACAGCACCCGACCGGTGTGCCGCAGGCCTGGAGAGTCGTTGACCACCCACGGCGGGATGACGCCGTCGGCGACCGCAGCCCGTTCGGAGTACGTGTCGCGCAGGAAGGCCTCCAGCGCCCGTACCCGCTGGGTCAGCCCGGCCTGCAGCCGCTCCCAGTCGGCCGCGGCGACGATCCGTGGCACCAGGTCAAACGGGAACGGGCGTTGCTCGCCGTCGACGCGGAAGACCACGCCGCGTTCCACCTGCTCGGCCTGCATGGCCTCGCCGCGCTCCGCGAGCACGGCCGGGCCCAGGCGTTCCAGGGCACGCGCGACGGTGCGGTACGCGGGCCGCACGCCCTCGTCGACCGACATGACCTCGTCGAACCCGGCCGGCTGGTACTGGCCGAGCAGGGAGCGCGCGGCCCGGGTCGCCGGCAGCGGCAACGCCACGGCGCCACCAACACCAGCAGCAGCAACAACGACGCTGCCGCGGGTGCCGAAGCCATCGAACGGATCCGTCTCCGCGGGCGGCGACTCGCGGGTCTCGGTGAGCAGCAGGTCGGCCACATCCGTCAGCAGCCCGCGGCGGGCGTGGGCCCGGCGCTGGCGGGAGGCGGCGCTGCCGTGCCCGACCGCGGCTTCGGCCAGATGCCCCACCAGCTCCCAGTCTCCGAGCTGCTCAAGCTCGGGACGAACCTCGGCCAGCAGCCGCCGCAGCAGCTCCTCCGCCGGCACGCTGCCGGCGCCGGACGTGTCGACCAGGTCGCCCTCGATACCGGAGCGGGCCGCCCGCCAGGTGGCCGCCCGCAGCAGCTCGCTGCGGGGCGGTGGCGCCGGGTCGCCTGCCGTGACGGAGTCGATCGCCCGGCACACCAGCGCCCGGAACAGGCCGGCGATCAGGATGACGGTGTCCACATCCGGGCAGGCGTCGCAGATGCGCAGCTCGACGGTGGGCAGGTGCGCCGAGGGCCGGACGTCGAAATAGACCATTCCGGGGTCGCTGATGACGCCGGTCTTGACCAGGTCCGCCACCAGCTGGTCGTATTCCGCGGCGGTCTGGAACGGGCCGGCGACGCCGGCGGTGGGCCATCGCTGCCAGACCATCGTCCGCATGCTCGCGTAGCCGCTGTCCTCGCCGTTCCAGAACGGTGAGGAGGCCGAGAGCGCGAGCAGCATCGGCAGCCACGGTGCCACCCAGGAGGTGACCGCCATCGCCAGGTCCCGATCAGCCACGTCGACGTGGACCTGAGCGCCGCAGATGAGCTGCTCGCGGGCGAGGAGCTGGTATTCCTCCGCCATCTGCAGGTATCGCGGGTCCGGTGAGACGTCGTGGGCCTGGGTGGAGATCGGTACGGTTCCGGCGCCCACCGGGCCCAGGCCGAGCGGCTCCGCGACGGCGGCGAGGCGACGACGCAGGGCGACCAGGTCCGCCCGCAGGTCCGCCAGGTCGGTGCACGGCCTGCTGTTCGTCTCGACGACCGACTTCAGCAGCTCCTGGGAGAACTGGTCTTCGGGGAGCCCACGCAGTATCTCGGCGGCCCGCGGAACGAGTCGCCGTGTTTCGAGATCGAGGATGTGAAATTCTTCTTCTACACCGACCGCCGCAATCCGCGCGTCGCTCATGAATACCTACACTAGGGCCGACGGGTTACGGGGATATGTCCTGGGCGTATCACCGCTGCTCACCCGGGCCCGATTTATTCCGGGCGGGATGTCATGATTTGCCATGCCGCGCAGATGAATCCCGCGCACGGGGATCCTCGGCTCCACGGGCACGCCGCGGCCTCGCCTGTTCACATCGGGCCTGTTCACAGTCGGCTCCGAACCTGTTCGGGCGCGGTCCACCACGCATGGCGGATTCCATGCGGGCCAGATCCGCGGACGGTCACCCTGCCCGCTGCGCAGCGGGCAGGGACGACGCCTGCGTGCCGGCCTGGGCAAGCCGCAGCCACCGCCAGCACGCCTCCCCTACCCGCAGAGAACCAGTTTAAACCATGACTAATCGCCCTAATCGCACTCGGATCGTCAGGCGGCCGATAGCGCCACAGGCACCGGGCGGCGGCCCATCCGCAGACGGAACGACCCATCGGCCACCATCCGAGTCCGACCGGTACGAGCCCACCAGGACGGCCGTCGGGATACGCGCCGCGATCTCGATCGAGATCGAGATCGAGATCGAGATCGAGATCGAGATCGAGATCGAGATCGCGAGCCGGCGCCGGAATCGGCGCATCAGAAATCATGACAACCGAAGACGTCGGCCGATGAGGAGAGAATCCGAACGAAAACCACGCCGACCTGACGAAATCCGTTGCCGGCGATACCCCTCGGATGCGTCAGGAACCCGCCGTCAGCGCGGTCGGTGTCACCGGCAGGCCGGTGCCCGGCAGCGCCGCACGGATCTCGGCGGCGAGCAGACTCCATTCGGCCACCCGGGCGGACGTCGCCCGATACGCGAGACCGATCCGCCGGCGGGGCGCCGGGGTGCGGAAGGTCGCCGTCGCGAGGCCACGCCCCTCCCCACCTCAACGCCCACCGCGGCCGCGGGAACCAGCGTGAGCCCCAGCCCACCGGCGACCATCTGCACGATCGTCGACAGGCTCGCGGCACGCAACGCGCTGCGCTCCCGCGCCCCCGCCTCCCGGCACACATCGAGAGCCTGGGCCCGGAAGCAGTGCCCGTCCTCCAGCAGCAGCAGCTCCTGGCCGCCGAGCGCGGCCACCGGCAGCCCGTCCCCGCCGGCCATCGGATGATCCACCGGTGTCACCAGGACGAAATCCTCGTCGTAGAGCGGCAGCTCGGCGACTCCGGGCTCGTCGGTCGGCAGCGCGAGCAACGCCAGGTCGAGCGCGCCGCCACGCAGCTCCTCCAGCAGCGCCGCGGTCTGGGCCTCCCGCAGCCGCGGGCTCGCCTGCGGCCGCTGGGCGCGCAGCGACGGGAGCAGGCGGGGCAGCAGATAGGGCGCCACGGTGGGGATGACCCCGAGCCTGATATCACCCGACAGCGGCACCTGCGCACGCACCGCGACCTGCGCGATGTCGTCCACCGCCCCGAGGACCCCACGGGCCCGCGCGACGATCTCCTCCCCGACCGGCGTCAGCAGCACACTGCGGGTGGTGCGCTCGACGAGCTGGATGCCGAGCGTGCGCTCCAGCGCCGCCACCGCGCTCGACAGGGTGGGCTGACTGACGTGCAGCGAGGCCGCCGCCCGACCGAAGTGCCGGTGATCCGCCACACCCACCAGCGCCCGGAGTTGGGCGAGGGTGGGCTGAGGTTGAGCCATAGCCTCAAGCTATCAGATTCCCCAAATCTTTCGATTTCCCTTCTGAGTAGACGGTCGCAAGAGTGGAGCCCGTCGCCCCACCCCGGGGTACCAGAGACAGGAGATCGTTCGAATGCTGACCGTCGGCGACGTCTTCCCCGCCTACGACCTGACCGGGGTCGTCTCCCTGAACCCGGACACGGCGTTCGTGCAGGAGACCTCCAGCAGCCGTCCGGGCCAGTGGCGCGTCGTGTTCTTCTGGCCGAAGGACTTCACCTTCGTCTGCCCGACCGAGATCGCCGCGTTCGGCCGGCTCAACAGCGAGTTCGCCGACCGTGACGCACAGGTCCTCGGCGTGTCGACGGACAACGAGTACGTCCACCTCGCCTGGCGGCAGAGCCACGAGGACCTGCGCGAGCTGCCGTTCCCGATGCTGTCGGACATCAAGCGCGAGCTGACCCAGGCCTGCGGCGTGCTCGGGGACGACGGTGTGGCACAGCGGGCGACCTTCATCATCGACCCGGACGGCGTCGTCCAGTTCGTGATGGTCACCGCGGGCAGCGTCGGCCGCAATCCGGCCGAGGTGCTGCGCGTGCTCGACGCCCTGCAGACCGACGAGCTGTGCCCGTGCAACTGGCAGAAGGGCGAGGCCACGCTCGGCGGTGGCAAGGCCCCCGCGGAGGTCGCGGCCTGATGGGGGTGGCTCGCCTTCGGGAGCTGCTTCCCGACTACGCCAAGGACATCCGGCTCAACCTCGGTTCGGTGACGTCGCAGTCCAACCTGAGCCCCCAGCAGCTGTGGGGAACGGTACTGGCCTCCGCGATCGCCAGCCGCGGCCGCACCGCGCTGGCGGAGCTGGAGGCCGAGGCCCGGGCGTTCCTCACCCCCGAGGCCGCGACCGCCGCCCGCACCGCCGCGGCACTCATGGCCATGAACAACATCTACTACCGGACGATGCATCTGCTGGAGGACAAGGAGTACTCCAGGCTGCGGGCCGGTCTGCGGATGAACGCCATCGCCAACCCGGGCGTCGACAAGGTCGACTTCGAGCTCTGGTCGCTGGCCGTCTCGGCCGTGAACGGCTGCGGTATGTGCCTCACCGCTCACGAGCAGGAGCTACGTAAGCGGGACGTCTCCCGGGAGGTCATCCAGGACGCGATCCGGGTGGCCTCGGTCGTCCACGCCGCGGCGGTGACCCTCGAGGCACACGAACAGGTCGCCGCGGCGACCTGACACAGGCCCAGCGACCCACCCGGAAAGAACGGCCGGCGCAGCAGGCCTTGCAGGTTCGCATGAAGCTCGGCATCGCGGTGGCACCGACCGCGATGCCGGGCCCGTTCGCGTTCCGCGGCACACCAACGGCCACAACCCGGGCGCGACACGCCGGCGACGGAGACACCGTGTGTGCCGCGACGCGCCGAGAGCGGAGTGGCTACCGAAATCGTTCTGCGATCCGGGCAGCCACGCAGCGCGACCCTGTGTGATTGCGTGGCTTCGGCGGAGACGTCACCGACGCCGCTCGGCCATCGGACGCCCACAGCCGATGAATGCCGGTCGGCATGTGGATCCGGGGCCGAGCGCTCTCCCGGGAACGCACCGGGAGCCCGGCGGCGACCACTACGATCTCGCCACTTTGAGTAACGACGCGGCCGTATTACGCCAAGCCATTTGTGGTTTACACCGTGGTCTGATTCTCCCCAGCCCAACCAACCCAGTCCATCTGATGCCACAATGCAACTTCACAAGCACGCCTTGTAGTCAGGGCCTTGTAGTCGTCGTCGGGTTTCGATCGCTCGGCGCCCACGGTGGTGTCCGCCAGGCAAGCGGACGTCATCGCGGGCGTGCCAGAACCTCCGGCGCGGCCGTTGCTCAACGACGAGCGTGGACATGGACACCGCCAATGCGGCCGGCCGCGTCAACCCGCGGATGCCGGCGGCATGAGGAACTGGGGGAGCACCGTCATGGCGTTACTGAATACGGCCAACATCAGTGCAGTGCGCGGAGGGCATGCGCTGCGCGTACCCCGGCGCGGCAGCGAATCCGCCGCAGCGGGGGCAGCCGACGGAACAGGCGCCGGGTCGGCGGGCCCACCGCGCATCGGCCCGCTGCCCGAGAACAAGGTCGGGCAGCAGGTGCGGGTGCCCAAGACCGCCGAGCTCGTCGCAGCCCAGCTCCGCCGACAGATCGTCCGCGGCGAACTCGTCGAAGGCGACGCGCTGCCCCCCGAAGCCGTCCTCATGGAGCAGTTCGGCGTCTCCCGCCCCACCCTGCGCGAGGCGTTCCGCGTCCTCGAATCCGAAGCGCTCATCTCCGTCCGCCGCGGCGCCCACGGCGGTGCCCGCGTCCACACCCCCGACGGCCAGGTCGCCGCACGCTACGCGGGCCTCGTCCTCGAACACCGCCACACCACTCTCGCTGACGTCCACACCGCCCACACCCTGCTCGAACCCGCGGCCGTCCGCCTGCTTGCGACCCACCACACCGACGCCACGCTCACGGCCCTGCACACAGCCCTCACTCACCCCGACCCCGCCCACTTCCACCACCAGCTCCTCGAGCACGCCGGCAACCAGACCCTCACCATGATCGCCGGAATGCTCCGCCACATCCTCGACACCCACACACCACCCCCGCACCCCACGCCTCACAACCACCACGACCACACCCACCTGCTCGACCTCATCGCGCACCACGACCCCGACGCCGCCGAAACCCACTGGCGCACCCACATCACGACCACACCCACCCAGCCCCCCACCATCGTCCTAGACCTTCTGGGCGAGTGACGATGCGGCGGCGGCCCCGCTGTGTCCCTGACCGGGCACTCTGGGCGCGCCGCCAGGCATCGCCTGTCACCGATCGGGAAGCAAAGGTGACAGAACCGGCAGAAAAACCGACCGACCGGCACAGACGGGTAGGGCGGGAAACGTAACTGACAACAAGCTTTCATCAACCCTGATGGTTAAAGCTCCCGCGCCGGGTTAGCGTGTGCGCCATGCCGCTGTCGGGACTTGCCTGGCAGACTCTCCCGGACGCGGGGGCGTTGGCCCTGGTAGATACCAGCTCACGGCGGGCCGCCGCGCTCGCCCGTCCCCATCCCCGTGAACTACCCATGATCGACGTCGTCGACATAGAGCGACTCGTCGTGGCATGGCTGTCAGTTCAGACCAGATTTGCCGCCGAGCAACAGCTCGTCGAACGAGTGGAGGATGACCCCCATCGCACGATGACAGCACTGTCCTGGCTGCTGGCGATGTGGACGGTCACGATCCACCTGCGGACGGGGCGCCCCCCGGCCGCGGTGGTCGCCGCGATGACCTATCGCCAGGTATGGCGTAGCCCGGAGGCTCCGGAGTCGGAGCGGGTCTGGGAGACGTTGACCGATCGAATCAGGTTGGGCACGCTGGCGGCGCTGACGTCCGACGCCGGTTCCGCGGTCGAGTTCCGCGCCCAGGTCGACAGCCCGCGCGGCATGGCCGCCGTCATGCTGCGCCATGCCCTCGGCGTGATGGCCAGCCTCGCCGATGACATGCGAATGATCGGAGTCGACCCTCAGGACATGGCCGGCACGCTTGCCCTCTACACCATCGACCCGGATGGCCCGACCGCGCCGTGCTTCCGCCCGCTGGCCTGAACAGGCAGGGCCCGGGCGGCACCACCCCGCGTGGCCGCCCGCCCGATGATCAGGCCGGCGGTTGCTCCCCAGGAGGGCTTGGCGATGCGCCCACGCCCGTTCCGGCCGGCGCCGCGTGCCACCGCGCCCCGCCCGCCGCCGACCCTGGCGGCTGCGGGTACCCGCCTGGCACGCGGCGCACCCACCGACGACCTGGGCGCGTCATGCGCGGTCGCGCCGGTCGCGCCGACCGCGTCGGTCAGTTCGGTCGCACCGGGCTCGGGTGGCGCGAGGGCAGCGGCCCGGCCGGCCGCCTCCGGGCCGTCGATGTACACGGCGTTGGTCATCCCTCCGTGGCCGTGTATCGCCAAAAGTGATTGCATCGACGGGTAGATGGCGACGGACCCGTGGTCGGAGTTCCACCACAACACGCAGGTACCGTCCGGAGCCTGCACTCCGTATGCCACCGCCCCGGTGCCCGAGACTCCGGACACATCTACCTCTCGCTCCAGGTGAAACCGCCGGATCTGGCGAGCGGACATGCTGGTCGACCTCCTCGCGGGTCACATCGCCGTACCGCTGGACGCTGCCCGCCACACCGGCGACGGCCGGCCAGCCGCCGGGAGAGTCGGCACCGGCCGGTCGGGCAACCGTAGCCGCCGTGATCGGGGGCGGTCATCTGATTGGCCGTCCACGACGGTGGCATCGCCGTCACTCGACGCGTCATCGCAGGTGAACGGCAGCGTAGCGGCTGATCAGACCACAGACGTTTCCTGCCGGGCTCAGCTCGCCACGCGGAGCTCGCCTTCGGGGTGGCGTTCTGCCGCCGCCGCCACGGTGAGATAGCTGTCGTAGCCCGGCACGCCGGCCAGCCGGCTCTCGAGGAAAGCCACCGTGTAGTAGGTAGCCAGGCCTTGCGCACGGTCGATGTCGATGGCTGGTGGTCGGCAGGTCAGCTCCTCCGTCACCTCCAGCCGAACGCGCACTCCGTCCTCGACGTCGTGCCCGCGGGCCGCCGCGGCCTGCGCGCAGATCTCGGTGAACGAGTTGTGCGTCCCGCCCGCCACCGTGACCAGGTAGCGCGGGCGCGCGCCGGTGAGCTCGTCGAACGCACGTCTCGCGTTGCGCTCAAACGGAACCGCACCGTCCAGGCGACCGCCGATCAGCAGGGCCGGTACCCGAACACGGCCGAGCAGCCGCGCCGGGACGACCTCGGTGGCCGGGGCGATGCCGACGACGGCCCGCACCCGAGGGTCGGCCGGGGCGCGCAGGAATCCGACCGTGGAGACGACCGAGGTCAGACCACCGAAGGAGAAGCCGACCACCCCGATCTCATCGGCCCGGACGATGCTGGAGAGCGGGCAGTCGTCATCGGTGAACGCGCTGATGACGTTCGAGACATCCACCAGCCGGTCGCTGGCCAGCTCCACCAGTGGTGCCTGCCGACCCTCGGCAGCCTCGATCATGGTGTCGCCCGGATGGTCCGGCGCGGCCACGACAAAGCCGTGCGTCGCCAGCGCCTCGGCGAGATAGGCGAGCTGCACCCGGCTGCCCGCGCTGCCGTGCGAGATCACCACCAGCGGGAAACGGCCGGGCGCGATCGACCTCCCCTGCTGGGCGACTCGCGACGGCACCGCGATGTCGGACGCCACCGGGTAGCGTGCGGCGCCGTCCTGCGGCCTTTCACCGGCACGCGTCGGCCCCTTCCAGGTCGGATACCAGACCGACGTCGTCAGGGTGCGGTCGGGGCGGTCGGGGTTCGGCACGATCAGGGTCTGGTAGCCCACCGCATACGGCCCTGGTTGGTCGGGGGGCGGCGCCTCGTCGGGCGGCACCTGGTCGGGTCGCGACGGCACAGCCGCCGCGGCAGCCGGCGGAGGATGGCCCTCCGGCGCGCTGTCACCGGCGGGCGGCGGCCCGAAGGTGGCCAGCAGTGTTCCCCCCAGCACCGCGGCTGCCGCTGCCCCTGACCAGAGCGACCCCGTCGAGGGCGGCCATCGGAACGGGCGACCCCCACGCGCGGAAAACGCCCGGGAGCCCAGCCGGGCGCGCCGCGACGGCGCCGACCCCGACGCCCCAACCACAGCTCTGACACTACGCACAGCGACCACTCCGGAGCGACCGGATCAGCGAAACCCGTGCATGTTCCAGAGCGGTTCGAAGCGGCCGCGAACGGTCCCGCGAGGCCGTGGTGGCCTGGTCAGCGACGGCCACCCAGGCTCATCACCGTCGTGACGTCATCCCCGTCCGGACCACCGAGCAGCTCGGTCAGGCGCCGTGGACGTCCGACGTGATAACCCTGCGCAATCCCGACACCGATGTCGAGCAGCGTCGGCGGCAGCGTGGCACGATCGACGCCCTCGGCGATCACGATCATTCCTGCCGACCGTGCGATCTGAACGACCGCCTCGACCAGGGCCCGATCACGCGGACTGGTGTCGATGGTGCGAACAAGCCCCGTATCGATCTTCACCGCCCACAGCGGAAGGTTCCGCAGCGCCGTCACCGCCCCGGTGGTCATCCCGAAGTCGTCGAGCAGGACGGCGCAGCCGGCCGCGCCGAGCTGCTCGGCGAGGCGCCGCGCGGCGTCCGGATTCGCCACCGCGGCACTCTCTGAGATCTCCAGGCCCAGGCGGGAGGGGTCGACACGACCATCCCGCAAGGTCGAGAGGACGAAGTCGCCGAAGGCCGGATCCCGCAGTGAGCGGGCCGCGAGGTTCACGTAGAGCCGCCCGGACAGTCCGCTGAGCAGTGCGTTCACGGCGCGCAGCACGACCCAGCGATCGAGGTGCAGACCGAGGTCGGTGTGCTCGGCGGCAGCCAGGAAGCCGCGCGGGCCCAGCTCGGGCCAGATCCCGTCCCGCAGCCGGGAGAGCAGCTCGAAGCCGATCACCTCGCGGCTCGCGAGGTCGACGACGGGCAGGACGTCCAGCGACATCTGGCCGTTGTCGAGCGCCGCCGCCACCCTGCTGGTCACCGTGACCCGCAACGCCGCCTCGTCGTACTGCTCACGGGTGAACAGCCGGGCCCGGTTGCGCCCCACCCGCTTGGCCTCCCGCAGCGCGAGGTCCGCCCAGGCGAAGGCGGCCTCGCTGCCGGCCGCAAGCTCCAGCGGGACCACGCCGATGCTGACGGTGGCCTGCACCGCGACCTCCTCGGCCGCGGCGGTGCGGGCGGCGACCGCGGCGCACAGACGTTCGGCGATCGCGAGGCCCTCGTCTCCCCCGCCCTCGCGCAGGAGGACGGCGAACTCGTCCCCACCGAGGCGCCCGAGCACGGTGTCCGCCGGCAGTTCCTCCCGCAGCAGGCCGGCCACGGCCCGGAGCACAGCGTCGCCCACCGAGTAGCCCTGCAGATCGTTGACATCGGCAAGATGATCGACGTCAAGCAGAAGCAGCGAGCCCACCGCTGTCTGGACGCCTGTCGTCCGGATCTCCAGGTCCTCCGCCATCGCGTACCGGGTGAGCAGCCCGGTCAGCGGATCGGTGGACACCCCGGCCGCCGCCGCTGCCCCGACCTCGGCAACCGCTCCGCCATCCGGCGCGGGTCCGTCCGACGGCACCACCGCGTCTTCACCGGGCAACACCACATCACCGGACGACCCGGCTCCGTCGCTCAGCCCGCCTGCACCGCCCAGCCCGCCTGCACCGCCCGGCGCCGCGGCGCCGCCCGGCAGGTCGGTGCCTTCCGCCGGATCATCCGGATCCCGCGTCGGAACAACCGGCGTGGCGTCGACGGCCGCGCCGACAGATCCGGGCAGCAGGCCGAGGCTGCTCGCCACCGCCTCGTCCGCCAGATCCACGATCTCGAAGAGCAGCAGCTCCGAGGGCTGGCCCGCGCTCATGTCACGGCAGGTGATCCGCAGCAGATGCGACGTTCCGTCGACCGCGATCCAGTCGAGGACCACCGGTGGGGCACCTGGGTGCAGCCCGGTGAGCGGCAGCCCGGCTTCGGCGACCGCGAGGCGGGACTCGAACGGCGAGTCCGGGTCACGCGTACCGGTGACCAGCTCGACGAGCGCGTCGTTGACCCACGCCACCCGGCCGTCGGCGGTGACGATCAGCATCCCGACCGATGACGCAGCCGCGGCCAGGCCCGCAACCCCAGCGATCACCGCACCTCCCGTACCGCGCCGCCCGGAGTGCGAAGTCTAATGTCCGCAACAGCCCGGTCTGTCGGTCACCGCGCCGTGTCGGCCATCGCCGCGATCCACCCGCTGGTTCGAGTCATCAGTGATCGCCACCAGGCCACTCCGCGCGTAACCCGCCCGTAACAGATGCCGTGATCCGCATCACGGTTTCTCCAGGGATAGAACGTCGAAACTCCTGGTCAGAGCGTGCCGAGAACCCGGGTTATCGAGATCTCCAGGACGACGCGTTCCGGGTTCACCCGCGGGGTTCGGTACCGCTCGGCGTAACGACGCACCGCCTCGGCGACCGCGGCCGGGTCGTCCCGGACGACCGCCAGCCCTTCGAGGGTCGACCACCGAGGCCCGTCGATCTGACACACCGCCACGGGCACGCCCGGCGCCGATCCCGGCCGTGACGCAACCCGACCCGACGCATGCTCCGAGGCGGCAATAGCGCCAGCACGCACTTCAATTTTGGACAATTCACCATCAAAGGGGTCGGTTTCGTCGCCGAATGACACCGCAGCCGACCCCGCCTCGGCGAAACGCTCACCCACCGTGACCCCATCACGACCCATTATCAGTGCAACCTTGCGTGAACGCCGAAATGTGATCACCCTGGCCAGGCCGGCCGCCGGCTCCAGCGTCACACCGACCGGTACGACGTGGGCCGTACCGTCGGGACGCACCGTGGTCAGGCTGCACAGATGCCGCTCCCGCCAGAACTCGAGGAAGGCCGCACCGCGCCCGCTGAGATCAACCGTCATGGAGCCAGCCTCCCATGCGCACAGGCAGGCGGTTACCGATCCGTAAACGCGGACTGAAGAAGCAGACAGATTCCGCGATTGCGGCTGTATCGTGCATCCGTGTCGATGATCCGTACAGGGCGCAAAGCCCGTGTCTCTCGCCTCGCCGTTCCCCTCGTCCTGGTCCCCGCCCTCGCGCTCCTCGCGGCGGGCTGCGGGTCCGATGACGACACGGCCACCGCCGCTCCCTCCGCCAGCGCCACCGCGTCGGCGGAGCCTCACAAGATCACCGTTCTCGCCGCGGCCTCGCTGACCGAGACGTTCACCACGCTGGGCAAGCAGTTCGAGGCGGCCCACCCCGGCACGACCGTCACGTTCTCCTTCGCCGCCAGCTCGGCCCTGGCGCAGCAGATCAACTCGGGCGCGCCGGCGGACGTGTTCGCCTCCGCGAGCGCGAAGAACATGACCGAGGTCGTCGACGCGGGCAACGCCACCGGTCCGACGACCTTCGCCACGAACTCGCTCGAGATCGCGGTGCCGGCGGACAACCCGGCCAAGATCGACGAGATCGGTGACCTCGACGAGGCCGGCGTGAAGGTCGCGCTGTGCGAGGCGCAGGTACCGTGCGGCGTGGCCGCCACCACGGTTCTCGACAAGGCCGGCGAAAAGGTCACCCCGGTGACCTACGGCGCCGACGTGAAGGCCGTCCTGACCTCCGTCAGCCTCGGTGAGGTCGACGCCGGCCTCGTCTACCGGACCGATGTCGCCTCGGCCGACCCGAAGAAGGTCATCGGCGTCGAGATCCCGGCCGACGTCAACGCGAAGACCAGCTACCCGATCGTGGCGCTGAAGGAGTCGAAGGACGCGGAGACCGCGAAGGCCTTCGTTGACTACGTCCTGTCCGCCGACGGCACCAAGGTGCTCACCGAAGCCGGCTTCGGCCCGGCGAAGTGACCACCCGCCGCCCGGCACGGCGAGCAGCCCGCACGCGGCCTGTGACCCGCGCACGCCGCGAGGCACGGGTCCGCGCTCCCTGGCCGCTCGCCGTGCCGGCGGCGCTCGCCACCGTCTTTCTGCTGTTCCCGCTGCTCGCCCTGATCATCAGGGCGCCGTGGGAGTCACTGCCCGATCTGCTCACCGACCCGTCGACCCGGCATGCGCTGTGGCTCTCGGTGCGGACAGCCACCATCGCCACGGCCATCTGCATGGTGTTCGGCGTCCCGCTCGCGTGGGCGCTGTCCCGCGCGTCCTTCCCGGGGCGAGACCTGATCCACGCACTGGTGACCATTCCGCTGGTCCTCCCGCCCGTCGTGGGCGGTGTCTCGTTGTTGCTCGTGCTGGGGCGGCGTGGCATCGTCGGCCGCCACCTCGACAACTGGTTCGGGCTCACCATCCCGTTCACCACCGACGCGGTGATCCTCGCGCAGATCTTCGTCGCCATGCCTTTCCTCGTCCTGTCGGTCGAGGGCGCGCTGAGCGCCGCCGACCAGCGCTTCGAGGAGGCCGCGGCGACGCTGGGCGCCAGCCGGGTGACGACCTTCCGCCGCGTGACCCTGCCCATGATCCTTCCCGCGATCGGGGCTGGTGCCGTTCTGTGCTGGGCCCGGGCGCTCGGCGAGTTCGGCGCGACGATCACGTTCGCCGGCAACTTCCCGAAGACCACCCAGACCATGCCACTCGCCGTCTACCTGGCCATGGAGGTAGATCCGGAGAAGGCCATCGCGTTGTCCCTCGTGCTGCTGAGCGTCAGCATCGTCGTGCTCGTCGCCCTGCGCGGCCGCTGGTGGAACAGCCGACAGGCCCAGGGGATCGTGTGATCATAAAATCCGACGGGACCGGCCTCGTCGCCCGCATCGGCATCGAGCTGGGCACGCTGGACCTCGACGCCGAGCTGGCCGTCCAGCCGGGGCGCACCCTCGCCGTCCTCGGTCCCAACGGCGCCGGCAAGAGCACCCTGCTGCGCGCCCTCGCCGGGCTCGTTCCGCTGCGGTCCGGGCAGATCGTGCTGAACGGAGTCGTCCTCGACCAGCCCGAGAACCGGCACTTCGTCTCGCCCGAGCACCGCGGAACCGGGTACGTCTTCCAGGACTATCTGCTCTTCCCGCATCTGAACGCCATCGACAACGTCGCGTTCGGACCGCGGGTACGTCATCGGGTCCGCCGGGGGGCGGCCCGCGCCGCCGCCCGGCAGTGGCTCGCTCGGCTCGGCCTCACGGAGGTCGCGCACCTGCGCCCGAACGCGCTGTCCGGCGGGCAGGCGCAACGGGTCGCGCTCGCGCGCGCACTGGCCCCCGACCCGGGCCTCCTCCTGCTGGACGAACCGCTCGCGGCGCTTGACGCGGGCACCCGCCTGGAGGTCCGCGCCGAGATCCGGGCGCTGCTGCCCACCCTGGACGTCCCCGTCGTCCTGGTCACCCACGACCCGGTGGACGCGTTGACCCTGGCCGACGACGTCGCCGTGCTCGAACGCGGCCGGGTGGTGCAGCGCGGCACCCCGGTCGAGGTGATCACTCGCCCGCACACGCCGTACGTCGCACGGCTGGCCGGGCTGAACCTGTTCCCCGGCACCAGCTCGGGCGGCGTGGTCACCCTCGACACAGGCAGTGGTGGCGGTGGCGAAGGCGGTGGCAGTGGAGCGCCGGTCACGCTCCTGGGGCCTTCCGACGCGCCGGCCGGGAAGGTCCTCGTCGCGCTGCGCCCGTCGGATGTCGGTGTGCACATCGAGGAGCCCCTGCGCGCGGAAGGCGTCCTGGTCCTCACCGGACCGGTGACGTCCGTGGAGCAGCTGGGCGACCAGGTACGGGTGCAGATCTCCACCGCACCCGTGGTGCGTGCCGAGATTCCGGCCCGGCGGCTGGCGGAGCTGCGGCTCGTCCGCGGCACGACCGTGTGGCTCACGATCGACCGCAAGCACGTCGAGGTCTACAGCCAGACCAAGCCCGGGCTGTAGAACCCCGGACCAGCCCGGCCTGGAAGCGGCCACCCGACGCGGCAGGCGTTTGTCCGGTTCGCTACAGTTCGAGGCGTTGCGAGGGGGGAGATCGCCAAAGGAGTCTCCAATGGCCCCGGTTCGTAAGACCGTCGCCAGCGCAGCAGTCGCCGCCGCCCTTGTCGCGGCCGTCTCATCCTGCCGTACCGATCCGATCGACCTGGCCGACAACGGCGGCCGGCCGACGACAGCCACAGCGACGCCGAGCGCCTCACCCGCCACGGCGACGCCGGCCGGGCCTGCACCGGCCACACCGACAGCGCCAACCACGACCGCGGCCGCGGCGACACCGACAGCCTCGGCTCCGGCCACATCCACCGCCCCCGCCGGACCGATCCCGGCGCCGGCGACCACCCAGGCGCAGGTCCCAGCACCGGTACCGCCGCCCACGACCACCAGGCCCGCGACGACCCCGCCGAGCCCATCGCCGCGACCGGTCCCGGCACCATCCACGGCACCGGCACCGGCCCCGGCGGCGGGCACCCGGCAGGACGAGGTCGTCCGGCTGACCAACGTCGAGCGGCAGGCGGCCGGATGCGGACCGCTCGCCGTCGACGCCAGCCTGTCCGCCGCGGCCCAGGCCCACTCCGCGGACATGGCCGCGAACAACTACTTCAGCCACTCCGGCCTCGACGGCACCTCGGCGGGCGACCGGGCCCGGGCTGCCGGCTTCCCGTCCACCTACGTCGGCGAGAACATCGCGGCCGGTTCGGCAACCCCGGCAGCCACCATCCAGATGTGGATGGGCAGCTCGGGTCACCGCGCCAACATCCTCAACTGCGCCTACACCCACATCGGCGTCGGCTACGCCGAAGGCGGCTCCTACCGCTACTACTGGACGCAGGTGTTCGGAACACGCTGACCGGGCCCGGATCGACGAACATGTCGAAACAGGGGGCACCCGACGACGGGAGACGTCGGCACTGGTCGCAAGGCCCGATGTGACCGCCGCGGTCAGTGCTCGACGTGCCCCAGCGGGCGCCCCGGCGCGACCCTGTCACGCAGGGCGCGCTTGACCGCGGACGGTTCGGGAAAGCCCTGCTCACGCCGGTCCCACAGCACCTCACCATCGAGCCGGACGGTGAACACGCCGCCACTACCCGGCACGAGCGCGACCGAGCCGAGATCGGTTTCGAAGGTCGTGAGCAGCTCCTGGGCCAGCCACGCGGCGCGTGGAAGCCATCGGCAGCGGGTGCAGTACTCGATCTCCACGCAGGGCCGGCCCGGACCACCCAGCTCGTCGGAGCCGACCCCAGCCGCCGGCTCGGATGCAGCACCCACTGCCACCATCTCCATCACCCCAACAGCCGCGTCACCCGCACCAGCCCCGTCACGCCCGCCAGCCCCAAGGTCCGGCCTCACAGCCGCGACGTCAACTGGTCCAGGCCGGGCCGTCCAGGCATCGGGCATCCAGGCCCCGGCCGTCAGGCACCGAGCATCGCGAGCCACTGCTTCGAACTCGTCGGCCGGAAGACGTAGTTCATCTTGCGCACGACGCTCAGCTCGGCGGAGGACTCCGCCGAGTACCGGTGGCCCGGGTAGACGGTCACGTCGTCCGCCAGGGCACCGAGCCGGCGCAGGCTGTCGTACATCGCGGCGGCGTCGCCACCGGGGAAGTCCATCCGCCCGCATCCTTCGAGGAACAGCGTGTCCCCCGCGACGAGGCGCCCGTCGACCAGGAAGCACTGGCTCCCCGGAGTGTGCCCCGGAGTGTGCAGCAGCCGGATGTCGACCGCGCCGACGGTGACGACGTCGTCGTCGGAGTGCTCGACGAGCTCCGCCTGGCCCACACCGGTCCCCCGGCGCACCCACTCCGCCTCGTCCCGCTGCAGGTGGATCGGCACCGAGGTGCGTTCGAGCAGCTCACGGATGCCCTCCAGCTCGATGCCGAAGGCCGTGCCACCCACGTGGTCGGCGTGGTGATGCGTCACCAGCGCCCCGGTCAGCCGCATGTCGTCGGCGGCGAGGATGTCGAGCAGGTCCCCGACCCGGTAGGCCGGGTCGACGACGACAGCTTCGCGGGTCTCCCGATCACCGATGAGGTAGACGAAGTTGACCATCTGCGTCGCGGCGGGATCCCCCACCGCGAAGTCACGACCGGACAGAAGCTGACGGAAGTACAGGCGCTCGCTCACACCGCGAGCCTACGGAGCCACCGCCCCAACGCTCCAGAACCGTTGCATGAGAGCGCCAGATTGCTGGTGGTCACGCCTCGCGGCCCGGGCACGCCCTGCCGCGGGTACCTCGCCGGCGGGGTCGCCACGAACCCACATGCCCTACAGGTGCGGGGCGAGGTCCTCCAGCAGGCGCCGTCGGCTGCGCGCTCCCACCATGGTCGCCATCTGGACGCCGTCCCGGACCACGACCATGGTCGGCATCGCCAGCACGCCGTAGGCCAAGGCCGTTTTCGGGCTGGCGTCGACATCCACCTCGACCACTCGCAGGCGCCCCGCCAGCTCGGCCGCGATCTGCCCGAGGATCGGCCGCATCAGCCGGCACGGCGGGCACCAGTCCGCGTGGAAGTCGACGAGAACGGGCACCGGGGAACCCAGCACGATCTGGCCGAACGTCTCATCGTCCGCGTGCCGCACCGCGGCCTCGGCGTCGTCCTCCACCAGATCCGGGCGGCCCAGGACGTCAGATGTGTTCATGAGCTGAAAACTCCCTCGCGTCGGTGTCGTCATGGGAATTCGGCGTTCATGGAGCCCGTTGCGGAATCCCGAGCCTCGAACTTCCGCCGCCCGCTGCCCGCTGCCCGCTGCTTCCAAGCAAGAAGTGGAGGATTTAGCTGCTGTAGCAACCGAAATCCTCACTTCTTGCCGATTGCCAGATGGCTCCGCGCCCTGTTTGTTCCTATTGAGGGCGAATTTCTGGCGCTGCGCGGCGGCGGGCGTTGATGACCGCGTGCACCTCGTCCATCCAAAGCGGGCCGCCCGTGGTCTCCGGCCGATCCGATGGGTGACCGGGCGGCCCGTTGTCGCGCTGCGCGCCAGGCGGGAACAGCGCGCACCCCGGCCGCTCGGCGGAGGCATCGAGACCTCGGAAATCCCGCCAGGGGCCGGGAATGCTTGCTTCGGCGGACATCGGAGCCGGTGGTGCCCCGCCGGCGCGGTGAGCCGACTCCAGTCGTGCGGCGAGCCGCTCCCGCGCCTGGAGAAGGCGAGCCACCTCGTCGTCGATCTCGGCGATCCGGCGTCGGTAGCCGTCGATGGAATCCGGGCAGGCGTCACCGCTCCCGTGCCCGGCCCGGAGGCATTCGACGAAGGGGCGCGTCTCGGCGAGCGCGAAGCCCTCGGCGACCCGGGCCCTGATCTCCTCGACCGCGCGGAGGTCCGCGGCGTCGTAGTCCCGGTAGCCGTTGGACATCCGCCTGGCTGGGAGCAGCCCGTGTTCCTCGTAGTACCGCAGTGCCCGAGGACTGGTGCCGGCGAGCCGTGCCAACTCACCGATGCGCATCCGTGTCTCCTTCGCCGTCGTGCCGCGTCATCGTCGACGCTAGACGTTCACGTCGGCGTCAAGGCCAGCCTGATTCGGAGCCGACCGTCCGCCCGGACCAGTACCGGCGCCACTTTGCCCCGCTGTCGCCGGCGCGGGAAGCGTGGCAGCACCTCGGACGAGCCTGATATGACCCCGGCGGTTACATTCGCCGGGTGACGGACAGGATGCGCCGAACGGCCAGGCCTGCTCCGGAATCCTCCGACACCGGCCACGTCACGCCCAGCCAGCTGGCCTACTGGCGTCGCTCCGGCCTGGTACGTCCGGGGCGTGGCGAGCTGACCCAGGCCAGAGCCGTGGCCGCGCTGCGCCGCGCCGGTCTGAGCCCACGGCGGATAAGGGCGGCCGCGGAACGCCTGAGAGTCGGTGCCGATCTCGGTGCCGGACAACAGGACGTGGGAATCGCCGCGGGCCGGGGCACGGGTGCGCCTGCGCGCTCCGCCCGGCCGGGGCCGGTGTCGCTGCGCTTCGCGGTGTACGGGCAGGAGCTCTTCGTCCAACGGCCCGGCGGCGCCTGGGAGGGAGACCGCGCGCCGGGCCAGCTGATTCTCGACGGCATCGTTCCGCTCGTCCCGGTCGACACGGTGCTGGTCGGGCACCTGCCCGGCGGTATTCCCCCGAGTTCCACGCCGGCGGGCGGCGGTGGCAAGGCCGGGCGATCGTCGGGAGCCGCGGGCGGGGACCGAGAAGAGGGCCCGGCGCGGGCGGGCGGCATCCGGCCCGCCGGTGCGTCCGCGAGCGATCAGATCCGCCGGTTCCTGGGCCGGCAGGAGGCTCTCGAGCACCGGGAGCATTGATCATCCTGGCACCGGCGTCGCGCCACGTCGTCCACCCACTACGCCCCTTTCCAGGGCGTTGGCCCCGGACCGGCCGGCTGATGCGGGTGAGCAACCTAGACTGAGCCCGTGACCGAACGCCGTCGACCACCTGTGGCCCGCCAGCCAGCTCACCCAGCAGCCTCCCCGGCACAGCGGTGACTGCCACCGAGACGTCGGCACATCCGGCGCCCGGCACCGGCACCGGCACCGGCGATGCCGCCTCGGCCGGGCGGGGCGGGGATCGGCCTGTGCTGCTGACGGTCGACGACGACGTGAACGTCTCGCGGGCGGTCGCCCGTGACCTGCGCCGGCGTTACGGCGGGTCGTGGCGGATCGTGCGGGCCGAGTCCGGGTCCCAGGCGCTGGAGGCACTGCGCGAGATCAAGCTGCGTGGGGGCGAGGTGGCCGTCATCCTGGCGGACTACCGGATGCCGGGCATGAACGGCATCGAGTTCCTGGAGCAGGCGATGGACCTGTTCCCCGCGGCCCGTCGCGTCCTGCTGACCGCCTACGCGGACACCAACGCGGCGATCGACGCGATCAACGTCATCGATCTCGACCATTACCTGCTCAAGCCCTGGGATCCGCCGGAGGAGAAGCTCTACCCGGTTCTGGACGCGCTGCTCGAGGCCTGGCGGGCGGCGGACCGTCAGCCCGTCGCCGAGACCAGGGTGGTCGGGCACCGCTGGTCGGCCCGTTCCTACGAGGTGCGTGACTTCCTGGCCCGCAACCACGTGCCGTACCGCTGGTACCTGGCGGACGAGCCGGAGGGCGAGCGGCTGCTGGCCGCGGCCGGTGCGGAACCCGACTCGATCCCGTGCGTGATCACCACCGACGGCACCGCGCTCGTCAACCCGAGCGACGTCGAGCTCGCGAACCAGGTCGGGCTCGCGACGGCGCCGGCCGGCGACTTCTACGACCTGATCGTGGTCGGCGGCGGGCCGGCGGGCCTCGGCGCGGCGGTGTACGGAGCCTCCGAGGGTCTGCGGACGCTCCTCGTCGAACGGCACGCGACCGGCGGCCAGGCCGGGCAGAGCTCCCGGATCGAGAACTATCTGGGGTTCCCCGACGGTGTCTCCGGTTCGCAGCTCACCGACCGGGCCCGCCGCCAGGCGCTCAAGTTCGGCGCGGAGCTGCTGACCACCGCCGACGCGGTCGCCCTGGAGACCGCCGGCCCCGCCCGGCGGCTGGTGCTCGGTGACGGTGGCCGGATCGACGCCCACGCGGTCATCCTCGCGACCGGTGTCTCCTACCGCCAGCTCAACGCCCCGGGCCTCGGCGACCTGACCGGCCAGGGCGTCTTCTACGGTTCGGCGCTCACGGAGGCTCCGAGCTGCAGCGGCGAGGACGTCTACATCGTGGGTGGGGCGAACTCCGCCGGGCAGGCGGCGATGTACTTCGCCCGGCACGCCCGGTCGGTCACGATGCTCGTCCGGGGTTCCGGGCTTGAGGCCTCGATGTCGCACTACCTCATCGAGCAGATCGCGGCCGTCGCGAACATCACGGTCCGGACCTGCACCGAGGTCGTGTCGGCGCACGGCACCGACCATCTCGAAGGCCTCGTGCTGCGGGACAGTTCGACGGGCCAGACGGAGAAGGTCGACACCCACTGGTTGTTCGTCTTCATCGGTGCCGCGCCCCGCACCGACTGGCTCGACGGGGTCGTCACCCGCGACGAGCACGGGTTCGTGCTGGCCGGGCCGGATCTCATCGTCGACGGCCGGCGTCCGGCCGGCTGGGCCCCGGACCGGGATCCGTACCACCTCGAGAGCAGCCTGCCGGGTGTGTTCGTGGCCGGCGACGCGCGCGCCGAGTCGGTCAAACGGGTCGCGTCGGCCGTGGGTGAGGGCGCGATGGCGGTCGCGCTGGTGCATCGTTATCTGGCCGGGCGCTGATCGGCCACGGGGAGGCTGACATGACGGGTGGCAGGCTGCCCTGCGACATCGACGAGCTGCGCACCTTGTTCCTGTTCGAGAAGCTCACCGACGAGCAGCTTGACTGGATCTGCCGCAACGGCCACGTCGAGCTCATCGAGCCCGGCCCGGTGTTCCGTGAGGGTGAACCGGCCACCTGCTTCTACGTGCTGGTCGAGGGCTCGCTGGTGCTCACCCGGCGGATCGGCGACGACGACGTCGAGGTCACCCGCACCGACCAGCGCGGGGTCTACGCCGGCGCCTGGTTCGCCTACCTGGGCGACCGGGTGCCGCAGCAGTACACCAACTCGATGCGAGTGACGTCCCCGTCACGCTTCGTCGTGCTCGATGGGGTTGCGCTGGCGCAGCTCATGCGCGAGTGGTTCCCGATGGCCGTCCACATGCTCGAAGGGCTGTTCTTCGGGCTGCAGAACCTGCAGCAGCAGACCGGCCAGCGCGAGCGCCTCCTGGCGCTCGGCTCGCTGTCGGCGGGCCTGACCCACGAGCTCAACAACCCGGCCGCCGCCGCGGTGCGGGCGACGGCGTCGCTGCGCGAACGGGTCGCCGGCATGCGGCACAAGCTGGGCCTCATCGCCGCCGGACCGTACGACCGCCCGGCGCTGGAAGCGCTGATCGCCCTGCAGGAGGAGGCGGCGGAACGGGTCGGCAAGGCGCCGACGCTCACGCCGATGGAGACCAGCGACCGGGAGGACAGCATCTCGGACTGGCTCGACGATCAGGGCATCGCGGGCGGCTGGCAGCTGGCGCCCACCTTCGTCCAGGCCGGCTTCGACGTCGACTGGCTGGAACGGGTCGCGGGCACCGTGCCCCCGCAGATCCTGGAGGGCGCGGTCCGCTGGCTGATGTACACCGTCGAGAGCGAGCTGCTGATGAAGGAGATCGAGGACTCCACGAACCGGATCTCCGGCCTGCTCGCCGCGACCAAGCAGTACTCCCAGCTCGACCGGGCGCCCTACCGGCAGGCGGACGTCCACGAGCTGCTGGACAGCACGTTGGCCATGCTGGGCGCGAAGCTCGCAGGTGTGCGGATCGTGCGTGAATACGACCGGGCGCTGCCGGAGATCCCGGTCCATGCCGCCGAGCTCAACCAGGTGTGGACGAACCTCATCGACAACGCCGCGGCGGCGATGGGGGGCGCGGGCACCCTCACCGTCGTCACCGCCGCGGACCACGACGACCTGGTGGTCGAGATCCGGGACAGCGGCCCGGGTGTCCCGGCGGACATCCGGGACCGGATCTTCGAGCCGTTCTTCACGACCAAGCCGGTCGGCGAGGGAACCGGGCTGGGCCTGGACATCTCATGGCGCATCGTCGTCAACCGCCACCACGGCAACCTGACGGTGACCTCGGTGCCCGGCGACACCCGGTTCCGGGTCTCCCTGCCGATACGTCCCGATGTCACGAGCCCCCCGGCACCCGCCGTGGAGGCCGCCGAGCAGGGCTGACTCGCCCTCGGCTCCCGCTCTCAGCTCCCGGTTTCCGCCGCCCGGTGGTCGTACTCGTGCCGGGCTGAGGCAATGGTCATCTGGTGGCGCTCCGCCCAGTCGCGGAGCGCGGAAAGCGGCGCGAAAAGCTCACGCGCCACGCTCGTGGCGGTGTACTCCGTCTTCGGTGGCACGGTCGGATAGACCTTGCGAGTCAGCAGCCCGTCTCGTTCCAGCCGGCGCAGGGTCAGGGTCAGCATGCGCCGGCTGATGCCGTCGATACCGCGTTCCAGCTCGGTGAAGCGGACCGGGCCGTGCGCGGCCGCGATCAGGATGCTGACGCTCCACTTGCCGCTGACCTGGTCGAGCACCTCCATGATCGGGCAGGCCTCGATGACGGCCTGATCCACGGTGAGGCCGCCAGCCGTCACATCGATGTTCCGCTGGGACATGAAAGTGCCTTCTTCCGCCGGTGTGAACGCTCCCCCAGCATGGTCACTGACCGTTCCCCCCGCAACAAGTAGTGGGCCCTGTAACAAAAGGTGCCCCTTTGGAGTTCACACATGTCCGAGCTCATGCTCCCGGCGCCGGTCCAGACACGCCCCGAGGCGGCCGAACCAGGTCCACCCCGCTGGCTCGCACTGATCGTCCTGTGCGCCGCCATGCTCATGGTCATCCTCGACGGCACCATCGTCACCGTCGCACTGTCCGCCATCCAGGACGATCTGGGCTTCTCGGAATCCGGACTGGCCTGGGTGGTCAACGCCTACCTGGTGGCCTTCGGCGGGCTGCTTCTGCTGGCCGGGCGGATCGGCGACCTCGTCGGTCGACGGCGGGTCTTCGTCGGCGGTCTCGCCCTGTTCACCGTCGCGTCGCTGTTCTGCGGGCTGGCCGCAAGCCCCGAGATGCTGCTCATCGCACGGTTCATCCAGGGAGTCGGGGGTGCACTCGCCTCGTCGGTCGTCCTCGGAATGATCGTGGTGACCTTCCCCGAACCTCGGGCTCAGGCTCGGGCACTCGGGGTGTCGAGCTTCGTCGGTGCCGCCGGAGCCTCGATCGGACTGCTCGCCGGCGGCCTCCTGATCGAGGTGCTCACCTGGCACTGGGTCTTCTTCGTGAACGTGCCGGTCGGCCTGGTCGCGGTCGGTCTGTCCCTGCGGGTCCTGCCGCAGGACCGTGGCCTGGGCCTCGCCGCCGGAGCGGACGCACTCGGCGCCGTACTCGTCACCGGCGGCCTCATGATCGGCATCTTCACGATCGTGGGCAGCGACGACGCCGGCTGGACGTCCGCCTGCACGCTCGGACTCGGCTTCCTCTCGCTGGGGCTGCTGGTCGGGTTCGCGGCCCGGCAGCTGCGGACCCGGCAGCCCCTCCTACCACCCCGGTTGTTCTCCTCCCGGCCGCTGGCCGTGGGGAACGTGGCGCAGCTGTTGATGACCGGCGGGCTGTTCGCGTTCCAGTTCACCCTCGCGCTCTTCCTCCAGCGCGTCCTCGGCTACGGCGCGGCGGCGACCGGCCTGGCCTTCCTGCCCGTGGCGATCACGATCGGTGTGTTCTCGCTGGGACTCACCGGCTGGCTCGCCGAGCATCTCGGTCCAGGGCTGGTCGCGCTGCCGGGCCTGGGACTGCTGGCTGTCGGCCTCCTGCTGCTGGCACGCCTCTCGCCCGACGCCTCGTACGCGCTGGACATCCTGCCGGCGGCGATCATTCTCGGCTGCGGGGGCGGCCTGGCGCTGCCGGCGTTCACGCAGCTCACCATGTCGGGAGTGCCCGAGGATGACGCCGGCCTGGCCTCCGGGCTGAGCAACACGACGCTGCAGGTAGGCGGGGCGCTGGGACTGGCCGCCCTGACGACGCTCGCGGCGTGGCGCACCGAGAGCGCGGCGGGCGCCGGTGCGCTGAACGCACACGACCTCACGGCCGGCTACCACGCGACGTGGCTCGGAGGCGCGGCCCTGATGGTGGTCAGCATCGCTGTCACGGCGGGACTGCTCAGGCCGCGCCGCCCCTCGACCAACTGAGCCGCCCGCACCTCACCGTGCTACCTGCGCCTCACTGCAGGTAGCCCTCGACCTGGTTGCCGGAGCCGGCGTGCGTGTCGTCCGGGTCCGCTCCGACGGAGCGGGCCGCGCGGCGCCGGCGGAGCAGATCCCAGCACTGGTCGAGGGTCTGCTCCAGCTCGACGAGACGGTCGCGCTCGGCGTCCGAGTCGATGTCCCCCTGGGATCGGCGCAGCCGCAGGCTGTGTTCCTCCGCCACCAGGGTGTCGATGCGCTCGAAGATCTTCGTGTCGTCCATCCGCCCCAGCAAAGCACGTCGCCCGGGCGGCGTTCCAGCCTGCCAGGCCGGGTCGGCCGGCCTGGCAGGGTCGAGTCGGCCGGCCTGGCAGGGCCGAGTCGGGCAGGGCCCCGGATCAGTCCACGCCCTTCGCCAGGGCGGACGGCCACCAGATCTTCTTTCCGATGTCGTGGCTGAGCGCGGGTACCAGGACGGAACGCACGATGATCGTGTCAAGCAGGACGCCGAAGGCCACGGCGAAGCCCACCTCGGCGAGGAAGACCAGCGGGAGAACACCGAGGACCGCGAAGGTCGCCGCCAGCACGACCCCCGCCGAGGTGATCACGCCGCCGGTCACCGACAGGCCACGGACGATCCCCGCACGGGTCCCGTGTTCGAGCGTCTCCTCCCGCACCCGGGTCATCAGGAAGATGTTGTAGTCGATGCCGAGAGCGACCAGGAAGACGAACGCGAAGAGCGGGAAACCCGGATCGGAGTCGGCGAAGCCGAAGACGTGGTTGAAGAACACCGCGCTGACACCGAGCGTCGCCGCGAAGGACAGGACCACCGTCGCGATCAGCAGCAGCGGGGCCATGAGCGCCCGCAGCAGCACGCCGAGCACGATCAGGATGACCACGAGGACGATGGGAATGATCAGGTTCCGGTCGTGCGCGGACGCCCGCTGCGTGTCGTAGTTGATCGCCGACGCGCCACCCACCAGGGCATCGGCCCCTGCAATGGGGTGGAGCGCGTCGCGCAGCGCCCGGACCGTCTCGAAGGCCTCGGGTGTGTCGTAGCGGTGGGTGAGGCCGGCATCGATGGCGATGCGGCCATCGGCGGCCGTGACCTGCAGCGCGGGCGGCAGGCAACCGTCCGCACCCGGCCTGATCGACGTGCTGTCGGCGGCGAACGCCCGCGCCAGCTTCGCGTAGTCGACCTGGACGCACACGGAGCCGGGGCCGGTCGCGACGCCCGGAACCTTCGACGCGGCCGCGACGACCTCGTCCTGACGGTCCAGGTTCGCGATGATCACCGCCGGTGCGCCGGCTCCCTGGCTGAAGTGGGCGTCATAGATCCGCTGGCCGAGGATCGCGTCCGGCTCGCTGGTGAAGCTGTCCGTCGTCGACAGGCCGTCGACCTTCAGCGTCGTCATCGCGCCGGCGCAGGCCAACAGGATGACAGCGGTCGAGACCCAGGCCAGCCGCGGCCGGCCGGCGAGCCTGGCGGCGAACCGCGCCCACGCACCGTGCGTGGCCAGGTCGGCCTGCCGGTCGACGCGTGGAATCCGCGGCCAGAAGACCCACCGGCCGAACAGCACCAGGAACACCGGCAGGAAGGTGAGCATCACGAGCGCGGTGCAGGCGATACCGATCGCGGTGACGGGGCCGAGGCTCTTGTTCGAGTTGAGTTCGCCGAGCGCGAGGCAGAGCAGCCCGAGCACGACCGTGATCGCCGAGGCAGCGATCGCGGGTGCGGCGCCCCGCCAGGCCGCGATCATCGCGTCCAGTCTTGCGGGGTAGGCGTGCAGTTCCTCGCGATAGCGGCTGATGAGCAGCAGCGCGTAGTCGGTTCCGGCGCCGATGACCAGCACGAAGAGGATGCCCTGGCTCTGCCCGTTGAGGGTCAGCACATCGTGCTTGGCCAACGGGTAGACGATCAGGACCGAGACCCCCAGCGCGATGACGGCGCTGAACAGCGGAAAGAACCACAGCACCGGGCTGCGGTAGACCACCAGAAGGATGACGATCACAACCAGGCCGGCGGCCAGCAGGAGCACACCGTCAATGCCCTCGAACGCCTCGATGAAGGCCACAAGAAGGCCACCGGGGCCCGCGCTGTGCACGATCAGGCCGTCCGGCACGTCCGACTTCGCCAGCTCGACGACATCCTTCTCGACGTCTACCAGCTCATCGCCCGGAACCTCGACGTCGCCCCTCTTGCCGATGAGCGGCACCGCCACGTTCGCAACGCTGCCGTCCTGCGAGAACTGGGGCGCGGCGATCTGGTTCGGGTCGACACCCGCGATGGACCGGAAGGCCCGCGCATCCGCGGCGATCTTCGCGCGATCCTCCTGCGTCAGCCCGCCCACGCGCTGATAGACGATGAAACCGGGCAGCGTCTGCTCGGAGCGGAACCTCTCCGCCTCCTTGTCCACCCGGGTCGACTCGGCCGACCCGGGCAGGAACGCGGCGTTGTCGTTCTTCTGGACCTCCGCCAGCCTGGCCTGGAACTGGCCGCCGAACCCACCGAGCAGGAAAAGGATCACCGCGAGGCCAACAAGGAGATACAGGATCTTCCGAGCCGGCCGGTGCACCGCCGCAGCAGGCTCCACTCCCCCTCCGACACCGCCACCGCCCCCACCCACACCGCCACCACCCACACCGCCGCTGCTGACACCACCGCCGGACAGCGCAGCTGCCACTACCGTGGACGGCGCCGGCGCCGGCGGATGGCCGAGAAGAAGCTGCCGCTCGGCCTCAGAGGTCTCGAGCCCGACGGGCCTGGGCGGGGCGTCCGGCGCCGATCTCGCGGACGGCACCGCGGGCGCCGTGGACGTGCTGGAGCCGGATTCGGCGGATGCGTCCTCCGGCGGAACACCGGAGGCGACGACGGCCGGGTCGGACTGTGTTTCCTCACGTGGGCTCGGAACTGTGGAGCCGTCGCTGTCGGTCGGCGAGCCGCCGCCGCTGTCGGTCATCTGGCGTCCCTCGGTGCGCGTGGGCCAACAGAGCACCCACGTTCACCGGGTACCCAGGTGATTGTCCCCGATATTGTCGCGCATGACTGGCGCAGCGGGCCGAGTGCCCCGCCGGCGGAACGAGCCTCCGAATCCTCCCGGTCGGGGTACGACCGATCCGCGGGCCGTTCGGCCCCGTGAGCCGTACCCCGGTCTCTCCCTAGTCGTCGTGTTCGTGGATCTGCTGCGAGAGGTACTCGGTGGCGCCGAGCTGGGAGATGAGCTCGAGCTGGGCGTCCAACCAGTCGATGTGCTCCTCCTCGGAGGTCAGAATGTCCTCCAGCAGGACCGCGGAGCCGATGTCGCCCTTTGACCGGAACAGGGCGATCGCCTCGCGGAGAACGTCGACGGCCTCGGATTCATGCTGGCGGTCGAGCTCCAGCTGCTCGGGAACCGTCTCCCCGATGCGGAGCGTGTTCAGGCGCTGCAGGTTCGGAAGACCGCCCAGGTAGAGAACTCGATGGATGAGTCGATCGGCGTGCTTCATCTCGTCGATCGACTCATGGTAGTAGTGCTCGGAGATGTGCTTGTATCCCCAGTTCCGCTGCATCCTGGAATGCAGGAAATACTGGTTGACCGCGGTCAGCTCATTTGTCAGAACTGCGTTCAGCCGCTCGACGATCTGTTCGTCGCCACGCATCGCCGACTACCTCCACCAATTTCGCCCGGAAACCTCCACGGGCGACTCGGCGGGCGCGCGAAGGCATCACGAAGCCCTTGACCGGCGTGCCAGAATACCGCGCGAACAAGCGGATCCCGCAGACGGCAGCGGGTTTCCGCTCCGACCCACCGAGATCACTCCCGGAGGCCCCGGTGGGTCCCTAGGCTGATCTGGCGACCGGACGACGGCGAAGCGGCACCGCCGCATCGAGCATCTCGTCGATCTCCTCGAGGCATCCGCCGCACCCCGTGCCGGCGTCACACCTCGCACCGATCTCCTCTGCATCACACGCACCCGATGCGATCACGCTACGTAGCGTCCGATCGGAGACAGCAAAGCACGAACAGACGAGCACCGCACCTCACCACGCCCGGAGATGTCGACGCCGAAGCGCCGAGAGGTTGTCGTTACCGTTCCGGGATCCCTTCGCGCCGAGGCTCAGGCTTAGCTAAGGCTTCCCTAATCGCTAGAGTGCCACGGAGTGGGCGGCAGACGCAAGACAGCCTTACCTACGCCACACACCGACCGCAAACCCCCGATGCGCAGGGTGACAACCCCCAGCGGCTTCGGCGACGAAAACCACTCTCGGTCGCATCCGAGTCACCACACGACGAGCGACATCGCCCTTCTGGAAGCACCGCACGCGCAGCAGGCACAGCCTCACCGCGGGTCCCTGCGAGCGCCGGCGGATCTCGACGGATGCCAGCAGGTGCCGAGGGGGATGCCAGACGGGCCAGCGGCTCCCAGGCGGTCGCGGCGGGGCCCCACGAGCCCCGGCGGGCCGGGAAGGCGAGGCCGCAGGGTCACCCCCGCCCGCCGCCGAGAATCCGCGTTTGCTGTTCGGACCCGAAGGCCGCGCCGCCACTCGACAGGACGTCGGAAGTACTACCCGGGCCGAAGGTGCCGGCCGCCGACTTCTCAGCCCGTGACCGCGGTCACGTCCACCCGGCGATTGGCGGCGCGACCTGCCACGGTCGCGTTGTCCGCGACCGGGCGCTCCGGTCCGAAGCCGGCCACCCGCACCCGCTCGGCAGGCACGCCCCGCTGCACCAGGTATTCACGGGCGGCCCTGGCCCGGTCCATCGACAGCGCCTGGTTGAAGGCCAGCGGGCCGGTGCTGTCCGTATGCCCGCCGACCAGCACGGTGAGGTCTCCCGGCAGCAGGGCCTGGGCGACCTTGTCCAGACCCGCCCGCACGGACGCGTCGAGGGTCGACTCCCCTACCGCGAAAGTCAGGCTGGTTCCCTCGAGCGCGGCCTGCAGCGCGCCCTGGGTACGCCCGGCCTCGGGAACAGCACCGGCGGAACCAGTGGCTGACGGATCAGGAGCCGACGGAGCAGTGACCGACGGAGCAGTGACCGACGAACCGGGGGCCGCCGAATCGTCGCTCGTGGAATCGGCCGCGACGGGGCTGACCGCACCCGTGGCCGGGTCGAGGTCCACCTCGGCACCGACCGTCAGCCGATTGTCGAGCGAGGCGTCCGGAACCCGGTGCCGGACGGCCGCCAGCACCTCCGCCCCGATCACGGTGCCCGCGGCCCGATCCGCGACCGTGCCCTGGAGCACCAGCGACGAACCGTCGATCGTCACGGACCGGACACCCGGCTGCCTTCCGAGCGCCCTGGCCACGTCACCGAAGGACTCCAGCGCCGGTGTCGCCACCTTGGGATCAACGGTGACGGTCGCCGAGACGGAACCGCCGGAGACATCCGCTGCCGCGCCGAGCAGCTGGGCCCGCGTCGCGCTGTCCGGAACGGTGGCACTGAAGGCCAGGTCGGCCGGTGTGCCGCCGGTACCACTCACCCCGATGACGATCGGCCGGGACGGCTCGGTGGCGACGACCGCGTCCCCGGACAGCCGCACGGAGGTACTGCCGGACACCGCTGCCACCCGCTGGGCTTCCCGGGCCTCCTGCGGGCTCTCGAAACGGCCGTGCAGGACGATGTCACGGCCTTCGACGCTGACCCGCGCCCGGCTGACACCGGCCGCGCGGACCGCGTCCGCCGCCCGGGTACCCAGGTCGTCCTCGATCGGGCCACGCCGCAGCCAGAGCGCCAGCAGCCCCAGCAGCACCCAGGCGACCAGCAGCGAGACGACGAACGCGACCGGACGGGGGCGCCGAAAAAGCGCCACCGACAGCGAGGACATGGATACTCCGTGCTCCCTACTCAAGGGGGGATACGCGATGGGGACACTGCGAGACACCGCAGCGTACGGAAACTTTCCCATATGCCCGACATCGGCATCACACCGGGGGAAGGCTCACGCCAGCACAGGAACCGCCGCGGCCAGCCCCGTCACGCCTCGCTGACGCGGGTGCGCGAAACCGCCGCCGTCGTGCCCACGGCCGTGCCCGCCGCCGCCGTACCCGCCGCGGCTTCCTCCCGCGCGGCCACCTCCGCCGTCGTCACCCCCGCCTCGGCGTCCGCGGGGGTGGCAGGCGGGACGTCCGCGGCCCGCCGGCTGCGGTGGCGGACCGTGATCGCGAAAGCGAGCAGCGTGCTCACACCGAGCACGGCCCAGCCGGCCACCGCGTCCAGGATGTAGTGGTTCGACGTCGCCATCACGATGAAGACCGTCGCCGCCGGATACAGGCAGCCGAGCACCCGCACGACCGGCCGGCGGGCGAACCGGGCGAGCAGGAAGCCCGACCACAGGGCCCACGCGCAGTGCAGCGAGGGCATCGCGGCGTACTGGTTGGCCAGCCCCTCCAGACCGTCCGGAGCGGCACTCGCGCTTCCGCTCCACCAGCCCCAGCCCTCGAAATGGGACATCGTGTCGACGTAGGACGTCCCGGGCAGCAGGCGCGGCGGGGTGGTGGGGAACAGGAAGAAGCCGCACAGCGCGATCAGCGTGGTGAAGACCAGGGTCCACCGGGCGCGGACATACCGCCCCGGGTTGCGCCGGTACATCCAGACCAGCAGCGAGGGTGTGACCACGAAGTGCAGGGTCGCGTAGTAGTAGCAGCAGATGACCGCCAGCGCCGGCACGCTCTGCAGCCAGCTGTTGAGGCTCAGCTCGATGTTGATGTGCAGCCGTTCCTGCAGGTGCAGGATGTCCCAGCCGAGTCGGTTCGCATCCGCGGCGGAGGCGTCGGCCGCGCCTCTGGTCGCCGTGTAGACGTAGTAGAGCGACACCAGCAGGACGGCCTCGACCCACAGCTTCGGCAGGCCGGTAGCCGGGTTTCGCAGCCGCCGCCACCATCGCCCGCCGCTGGGCCCGCCCTGCCCTCCGGGGGCACTCGACCCACCCGGCCCGGCCTGGCCGGTCTGCGTCGACCGGAGGGCCTCGCCACCCAGGTCGTTCCGACTGTCCCGGTTCGTCTGATCCACCACGCCTCGACTCCCGGTCCGTCCCGCGGCTCGCCGTGTCCGACTCTCTTCGTCCAGCTTGCGCCGACAAGCCAATCATGGGCAGCCGTTCTCGAGCGCAAGGGCGGGTGGCCACCGAGAGACGTCTCCGTGACCACCCGCCCGTCACCGCACCGGGTGTCACCCACCCTTCATGGCCCCGCGATCCGAGGAATCCCGCCCCGGAGCCTCACCCGCGCCGCCGAAGCGGTCAGGCACGTCAGGCGCCGCCGGCCGAGGCACCTGCACCGGAGGAGCCCCCGGCCAGCGTGGAGCTGTCCGACGACTCGTCGACGGGCAGGGCGCTGCCGGCCTTCCAGGTCGCCCACGGGACGGACCACTCGTTCCCGAGCTGCGACGTGTCGGCCGGCCGCCCGGTGTTCTTGATATTGATGATGTCGCCAAACTGACTGAAGTTGTAGAACCACTCCGCATCAGCGGGCGACGCGTTCACGCACCCGTGCGAGACGTTCGCCCGCCCCTGTGAGGGCACCGACCACGGCGCGGAGTGCACGTACTGCCCACCGCTGGTGTAGTGGACGGCCCACTGCACCTCCTCGCGGTAGTAGTCGGGGCTGCCCACCGGAATGCCCACCGTGGCCGAGTCCATGATCACCATGGGGGCCTTGCCGAGCACGTTGTGCGGGCCTTCCATGGTCAGTGAGCCCGGCTTGCCGCCGCTGATCAGCATGGTCCGGACCAGCTGCCCGTTCTGGTAGACCTGCATTCTGTGGGTCGACGCGTCGACCTCGCTGACCTGGGCGGCACCGATGGTGAAGTCCATCGTGCGGTCCTTGACGCCGATCCAGCCGGTGCCGGAGTCGTAGCCGGCCAGGTTCGCCGCCACGTGCACCTTGGTCCCGGGCGCCCAGTACTCCTGGGGCCGCCACATCACCAGGCGGTCCGACATCCAGCGCCAGGCGCCGAGCACCGGCGGGTCGGCGCTGACCGCGAGGCGACGCTGCACCGCGGCACGGTCCGTCACCGGCGCGCTGAAGGTGAGGCTGATCGGAGCGCCCACCCCGACGGTCTGGCCGGCCACCGGCTCCCAGGACACCTTGAACGCCTTGTCCGGGATGCCGGTGGTGAAGCTCGACGTGATGCTCTTCGTGCCGGTCAGGCCCGCCGTCTGGGCGGTGGTGGCCTGGATGTCGTAGCGGCTGTCGGAGAACAGCCCGCTCGCCGAGGTCCACGTCCGGTGGTCCGCGGAGAAGGTTCCCTCCAGCGTGCCCGGTTCGGTCTTCTCCTTGGCGCTCGCGCCCCGCGCGACCGTGACCGACGCGAGCGGCGCGTTGCTCGTCACCACGACCGCCTCGGTCAGCGCGATGCCGGCCGCGCCGTCAGCCGGGGTGACGGTCAGCGTCGGTGTCGCCGGCGGGGGCGAGGTCTGCGGCGCCGCCTCGTCGCCACCACCGCCACCGGACGAGCACGACGCCAGCAGCGCCACGGCGAGCAGGAGGGCGGCGACCCCGCCGCCACGCTGGCGGACGGAACGGGAGGCGGGCAGCAGACCGCCACGGAGAAATCGAGCCGGGCTCATCATCGAGCGGGACATGCGATGCCTTCTTCCGAAGACCGGAGCAACGACGAGGTGTAGGGCCTTCCGTCGGCTCGCGGATCGCCCGGCACCGGATCACCAGGGCCGGTGACCACCGGGCGCCGCGACGCGGCGACGAACCGCAACGGCCTCACCGAAAGGGATCGGCCAGAAACAGAAAGTGCACATGCTCGACCACCCACGAGCGGACCGTACCCACGACCGCGAACGACGTCCCGTCGATCATAGGAAAACCCGGCCACACCCGCAGAACAACTACCCGCCGCTAATATTCCGATCTCGGAGAGTGACACTCCCCGGCCCACCGCCATAAACCCCTCCCAGCGCCGATTCGTCCGACGCACGACTCATATACAAAGTTGCGCGCCGAGGAGAAGCCGCACCGGGGCCAGTACCGGATTTGTCCGCGAGTAGACACTTACCACTACCAGACGTGCCAGATATTGCACGCAGCGCAGTCGCGCCTTGGTGCCGTACGGATTCGCGTGCTCGGATTTCGGCCGACCACGCGCCCGGACGCCCCCGGGCACTCCGACCGTCGAAGGCGCCGGAAAGCGCCCGAGCGTGCCGAACACCGCCCCCCGGAAGTGATGTACCGACTTCAGGCCGGCGCCATCCGATCGCGGAACCGACAGGGCACCGAAGTGCCGACCGGTCAGCCCCCTCCGGAACCTCACGCCGGAAACAGAGGCGAAACGCCACCACAACAGGTCGGCGCGGCCGGGCACCCCAGAATGGGGCTTCCTCGCCGGGTGCGCCGGCGCCGGGAGCCGGGATCGTCTGGCCACCAGCCGGCTGCCTCGGGCGGGCCAGCCGCCGCCGACCCGAAAGGTGCTCATGCCCATCGTTCTCGGACCGAACCAGTACGGCAAGGCCGAGGTGCGCCTCGTCCACGTCGACCGATCCACCCCGGTCCACCGGATCAGCGACCTGAATGTGTCCACCGCGCTGCGCGGCGACTTCACCGCGGCCCACATCCAGGGTGATAACAGCCACGTGCTCGCGACGGACACCCAGAAAAACGTCGTCTACGCCTTCGCTCGCGAAGGGGGTGTCGGCGAGATCGAACAGTTCGGGATCCGGCTGGGCCGGCATTTCACCGCCGCGTACGACTGGATCACCGGCGCACGGGTCGAGATAGAGCAGTTCGCGTGGGACCGGATCGACATCGCCGGGCAGGCCCACGACCACTCCTTCATCCGGTCCGGGCAGAGCCGGCGAACCACGGTGGTCACCATCGACGCCGACGACGTGCACGTCGTCTCCGGAATCGCCGGGCTGGTCGTGCTCAAGACGACCGGCTCGGAGTTCCACGGATTTCCCCGGGACCGCCACACAACACTGGCGGAAACCTCCGACCGGATCCTCGCCACCGAGGTCACGGCACGGTGGCGCTACACCGCCACCGACGGTGGGATCACCGGCGCTGATTTCGCGCGACTGGCCACGGAGATCCCGCGCACGCTGGTCGAGACGTTCGCGGACCTGCACAGCCTCGCCCTGCAACAGACCCTTTACCACATGGGCGAAAAGGTGCTGGCGGCCTTCCCGGAGGTTGCCGAGATCCGCATGTCGATGCCGAACAAGCATCATTTCCTGGTCGATCTGGCACCGTTCGGCCTGGACAACCCCGACAGCGTCTACCTCGCGGCGGACCGCCCCTACGGCCGCATCGAGGGCACGGTCCTGCGGGACGACGTTCCGGCCGCGCCGATCGCCTGGGAGGCCACCCCGGGGTTCTGCTGACATCCGGGCCGGTCAGGCCGGTGTGATCACCACCCGGTCGCCCGGCGGTCGCCCCCCCAGCCCCAGCGCACGCGCCGCGTCCCCGTCCCGGGTGGCCAGCGCGGCGTGGCCATCAGCCCCTCAGATCGCGCCGTCGGCGCGCAGACCGGCGATCTCCTCGGTGGAGAGATCGAGCTCGCGCAGGATGGTGTCGGTGTGCTCTCCCAGCGCCGGAACCGGGTCCAGGCGGGCGTTCTCCCCCGGGAACTCGACCACCGGGCGGGACTGCCGGACCGGGCCCACCGGCGAGCCGACCTCCACCCAGCGTTCACGGGCCGCGAGCTGGGGATGTGCGAGCACGCCCGCGACCGTGTTGACCCGCGCGTAGGCGATGCCCGCGGCGTCCAGGCCCGCCTCCAGCTCGGCGGTGCCCAGCTTCGCGACCTCCGCGGCGACCACGGCGTCGGTCCCCTCCCGGTTGCGCACCCTGGCCAGGTTCGTCGCGAACGCGGGGTCGTCGACGAGCTCCGGGCGGGCGAGCGGGCCCTCGGCCAGCCGGCGCCACTCCCCGTCGTTCTGCACGCCGATCAGGACGTCGTCACCGTCCGCCGTGCGGTAGGCGTCGTAGGGCGCGATCGACTGGTGGCTGATGCCCGACCGGGCCATCTCCTGCCCGGTGTGCTCCACGGTCTGCATCGGGTAGCCCATCCACTCCGTCAGCGCGTCGAGCATCGCGACGTCCAGCGCCGCGCCGGCACCGGAGCGCGCCCGCCGCAGCAGCGCGGCCAGCACGGCCTGGATGACGTAGCTGCCCGCGGCGACGTCCCCGGCGGCGAAGCCGGCCTTCGCCGGCTGCTGCGGGCTGCCCGTGACCGCGATCAGCCCCGACTCGGCCTGCACGAGCATGTCGTAGGCCTTGCGGGCCCGGTACGGCCCGGCCGGACCGTAGCCGGACACGTTCACGGCGACCAGCGCCGGGTGGCGGCCGACGAGGGTCTGCGCGTCCAGCCCGAGGCGGGCGGCGGCACCCGGCCCGAGGTTCTGAGCGACGACGTCGGCCCGGGCGACCAGCAGGTCCAGCACCTCGCGGGCGCGCGGCACCTTCAGGTCCAGCGTCAGCGACTCCTTCGAGCGGTTGAGCCAGGAGAAGTGCGCCGACATCCCGCCGCGCACCGCCCGGTCGTAGTCCCGCGCGAAGTCACCACGCCCCGGACGCTCGACCTTGATCACCCGCGCACCCAGCTCGGCGAGGTGCCGGGTCGCGAACGGCAGGGCCACGGCATGTTCCAGACTGACGACGGTCACACCCTCAAGCGGAAGCACGCAGGTCAGGCTAGCGCCGACCCCACCCGCCAGGGCGCGGATCGATGCAGGTGGATGCACCCTTCACGGCGCAGAGGGGTACCTGTCAGATGCAGCGGCGGAAACTCGGCCAGATCGCCCACCGACGACCTCAGGCGGCGGGTCGAGGAGTGGATCCGCAGCCGAAGCCGAGTGCGGGTAGGGGACTGGCCGACAATCCGCAAGAAGTCAGGATTTCGGTCGCTGCAGCAGCAGCCGAAATCCTCACTTCTTACTCGGAGGCAGCGGCGACAGCGGAGGCCCGAGGATCGGGATTCCGCGACCGGCGCCTAGGCAACAGGAAGATATTCCACAAATTCGACCAGATCGCCCAGGTCTCAGCGATCAGCGCGGTCGGCCGCGGGCCCGGCGTCCGACTCCTGGCCCGCCCGTGTGTCGTCCGCGAAAGTTGATGCGACGACGACCGCATCGATGATCATCCCCGCGTCGGCGGTGGCGCCCGTGTCGCGCCACCCAGGTCCCGGACCGACGTCGTCTGCACCGCCGGGCTCCGCGCGCCCGCCGGGCCCGGCGGGCGCGCTGCCCGCACTGCCCGCGCTGCCCGCGCTGCCCGCGCTGCCCGCGCTGCCATCATGATCCGCCGAGTCCGGGCCGGCGGCGGGCGGCGGGTCGGCCGACCACTCCCCGTCGACGACCGTGGCGTCGACGACGGTGTGGCCGGCGGCCAGGGCGTGCGGCTCGGTGACGGTCGGGTCCTTCGGGACGAAGCCCGCCTGGCGGCGGTCGGACGGTGCCGGCCCGCCGTTGGCGACCACGACCGCGATCCAGGGCAGGATCACGGCGAGAGCCACCGCGACGATGCGCAGCCAGCCGGAGAACGCGACGACGGCCAGCACGAAGCAGACCACCCGGACCAGCATCGTGAGGACGTAGCGCTGCTCGCGACGGCGGATCTCCTCCGGCCTGGCCTCGGCCGCCGAAGTGATCAGCACGGGCTCGCCTCGTCGCCACCTCACGTCAACCGCCGCCTGCCCATGTCGACCGATCACGCCACCGGGGCCAGGCCAGCCGCCCGGCGCCGGCAAGGCCAGCAGGCCCGGAGTGGCCCGTGCCTCCCCAACATCCTGCCCACTCGCGCCCGTGCGATTCAACGATCCGTGGCGCGAGATCGGACACCCGGCGGGATCACGGGCGCCGGACCCGGCCATAAGTTCCCGTCGCACCAAGTCGTGTCCGAATGTTTACGCGACGGACGGATTGTAGTCCTCACGTGGGCGCCGGTCGCTGCCACCGTGCTCGTGTGCGAGTCGCGGTGGTAAGTGAGTCGTTCCTGCCTCAGATCGACGGTGTGACGAACTCCGTGTGCCGGGTGCTGGAGCATCTGCGCGACACCGGTCACGAGGCCCTCGTCATCGCGCCGGCGCCGGCGCCGGCGGCTCGCCGCACCGCGCCGCGCAGCTATGCCGGGGCGCCCGTGCTGTGGAGCCCGTCCGCGCCGATGCCGGGCTACCCCGAGTTCCGCTTCGCGACGCCGTGGACGGGGCTGCCGGCGGCGCTGCGCGAGTTCCGTCCGGACGTCGTCCATCTGGCCGCGCCGGCGGGTCTGGGGGCCCAGGCGGCCTACGCCGCGCGGCGGCTCGGGGTGCCGAGCATCGCCGTCTACCAGACGGACATCGCCGCCTTCGCGACCCGCTACGGGCTGGCGCTGGCCGAGCGGACGATCTGGCGCTGGCTGGCGACCGTCCATCGGCTCGCCAGCCGCACGCTGGCGCCGTCGTGGGATGCCGTCGACACGCTGCTGTCCGAGGGCGTGCAGCGGGTCGCCCGGTGGAGCCGTGGCGTCGACCTCGAGCGCTTCAACCCCGAGCACCGGGACGAGGCGCTGCGGGCGAGGCTCGCACCCAACGGGGAGGTCCTCGTCGGCTATGTGGGGCGGCTGGCCCGGGAGAAGCGGGTCGAGCTGCTCGTGGGAGCCGCCGGCATGCCCGGCGCCCGGCTGGTCGTCGTCGGCGACGGCCCGTGCCGGCCGGCGCTGGCCCGGGCACTGCCGGAGGCGGCCTTCCTCGGCTTCCGCACCGGCACCGAGCTGTCGGCCGCCATCGCCAGCCTGGACGTCTTCGTGCATACCGGGATCAACGAGACGTTCTGCCAGGCCGCGCAGGAGGCGAAGGCCAGCGGCGTCGCGGTGGTCGGCCCGGCGGCCGGCGGCCTGCTCGACGTCATCGACCACGAGCGGACCGGCCTGCACTACGCCCCCGGGGACCCGGTCTCCATGCGCCGCGAGGTGCTCCGCCTCGTAGAGGACGCCGAGCTGCGGACCCGGCTCTCGACGGCGGCGCGGGCCTCGGTCGCGGGCTGCACCTGGCACGCGATCGGCGAGGAGCTGCTCGGGCACTACCGGGACGTCCTGGGCACCCGGCTCCCCACGAACACGACGAGCGACAGGTGGCGACGATGAGGATTGTTCAGGCGGCGAGCTTCGTCGCGCCCGCCTCCGGCGGGATCCGGACGACCCTGCGGCACCTCGCGACGGGGTACACCGCCGCCGGCCACGAGGTGGTGCAGATCGTTCCGGGAGCAGCGGACAACGAGGAGCGCACGCCACACGCGCGGATCATCACCCTGCGCGCGCCGTTCCTGCCGCGGACCGGCTACCGGATCCTGGCCGACCCGCGGCGGGTGGCCGCGGTGGCCGAACAGGTCGGCGCGGACCGGATCGAGATCCACGACCGGGCGACGCTGCGCCCACTCGGCCGGTGGGCCCGCAAGGCCGGCGTCCGTTCGCTCGTGGTCAGCCACGAGCGGCTCGACCGGCTGCTGAGCCTGTGGACGCCCGCGCCGCTGCGCGGGGTGCTGCCCGTCAGCTCTGCGGCCGACCATTCCAACCGCGCGCTCGCCGCCGCGTTCGACACGGTGGTCGCCACGACCCGCTGGGCCGCCACCGAGTTCGTCCGCATCGGCGCCGAGAACCTGGTCCAGGTGCCGCTGGGGGTCGAGCTCGAGCGGTTCACCCCCGCCAACCACGACCGCACGCTGCGGCGCGCGTTCGCCCGCGACCGGGAGATCCTCATCGTCGCGGCGACCCGTCTCTCGCCGGAGAAGCGGGTCGACATCGCGCTGTCCGCGGTGGCCGAGCTGGTGCGCCGCGCGGTGCCGGTCCGGCTCGTCATCGCCGGCGACGGTTCCAGTCGCGGGCGCCTGGAGCGGATGGCGACCGGGCTGCCGGTGACCTTCCTCGGGTTCGTCGCGGACCCGGCCCGCCTCGCCGGCCTGCTCGCGACCGCCGACCTGGCGTTCGCGCCCGGCCCGATCGAGACCTTCGGTCTGGCCGCGCTGGAGGCGATGGCGAGCGGCACCGCGCCGGTCGTGAACCACTCCAGCGCGCTGGCCGAGATGGTCGCCGGGACGGGCGACGGCCAGGTCGCCGGTCTGAGCGCCGCCGGGACGGGGTTCACCTTCGCCGACGCCGCGATGGAGCTGCTCGCTCTCGACCCCGACCACCGCCGTGCGGCCGCCCGCAGCCGGGCGGAGCAGTTCCCCTGGGAGGCGACCATCACCGGCTTCCTGCGGTGCCACGACGCCGAGGCGCCCGCTCCCCCGGCCAGCGAGCCGGCCCCGACGCGCGACCCGCTCGCCGCCTGACGTCCTCACGTCGTGACCGAGACCGGGCGCGCCGCCGGCGCCGACATCACCGTCCACACCCACGACACGCGGCGGCTCAGCCCCGCCGGCGGCCCGTTCGGCGGCCCGTCCAGCGGCTCCGCTGGCAGCCCCGCCAGCAGCACAGCCGGGTCGCCCGCTGGCGGCGCGGCGGGCGCCACGAACGGGTTGCTGCGCTTCGTGGCACTGGGCGACAGCCTCACCGCCGGTCTGGGCGACGGCGTCAGCATGGGCCGCGACCGGGCCCCGGCCGCCCTCGCCGGCCGGGGCTTCGCCGCGCTGCTCGCGGCCACCCTGGCCCCACCGGGGCATGTGCACTACGAGAACCTGGCCCGGACGGGCGCCACGGCCCGAGAGGTCCGCGTCCGCCAGCTCCCGGTCGCGCTGGCCCTGCGGCCCGCGCTGGCGTGCGTGGTCGCCGGCATGAACGACGTCTTCAAGCCGACGTTCGACCCGCTTCGGCTGCGCCAGGACCTGGTGTGGAGCATCGGCCGGCTGCGTGCCGCCGGAGTGGTCGTGCTGACCGCGAAACTGCCCGACCCGGGTGGCCTGCTCCCCCTTCCGGGCCCCTTCGCACGGTTGCTCACCGAACGCGTCGGGCACCTCAACGCCGCGATCGACGCGGCCGCGGCGCGGGACCCCGGGGTGCTCGTGGTCGACCTCGGCCAGCATCCCGCCATCCACCGCCGGTCGACGTTCGACGTCGACCGGGTGCATCCGGGGCCGCACGGACATCGGCTCATCGCACGGGCATTCGCGGAGAAACTGCGGGAGAGCGGGATGATCCTCGCCGACCTGCCGGATCCGCACCATGAGCCCCCACCACCGGGGACCCTGGACCATCTCCACTGGGTCGTCACGATCGGGATTCCCTGGCTGGCGGGTCGCACGCGGGTCATTCGGCGAGATCCACCGGCAAGAAACCACGGTTTCCGGCGGCTCGGCACCGCGTCGGGCCGGTGAATTCCCTACGGTAGGCATGTGCTTGCCGACATGCCCGCCTCCCCTCGCTCAGGTGTCCTCGCTGGATGGGGCAATGCCTGGCTGGCTGGACTCGTCGGCCTCGACGACGTGATCACCCGGGTGCACGAGGCCCTGGGCAGCGGTGCACCGCACACGCTCGGCGACGAGCCGCTGGTGCTCGGCCTCGGTGCCCTGCGCCGCGTCGGGGCCGAGCGGTTGCGCCTGGTTCTGCCCGTGCCCGGCGATGTCAGCAGCCTGCCTGGCCCGTCCGACCTCAACCAGGACGCGCTGACCGCCGGGGAGGCACTGCTGGTGATCGGGCCGAACCCGCCGCTGGCGCTCGTCCCGTCGGTCGTCGTGCACGGCCCGGCCGTCGAGGGCGTGATGGAATCCGTCCACTGGCGGGTGCTGCGGGCCGCGCGCGTCCCCCCGCCGCCGGCGGGCCTGCGGGCCGCCGATCATGAGCTCTCGGTGGCGATCAGGCAGACCACGGCGGCACTCGTCGATCTGGACATCGCCAGCGCGCGGCCCCAGGTGCTCGCGCTGCTGCGGGATCGGGGCGAATCCGAGCCCGGGCCCGGGCTGGGCCCCGGCTACCCGCCGAACGCGCATGCCCTGCTCGCGCGCGCCGAGCGGCTCGCGAAGCTGCTGGAGCTCGCCGCGCTCGACGACGGCGCCGCCGTCACCGCGAGCGAGATCAGCCGCCGCTCCGACGTGCTGCGCGGGCTGTCCGCCGCCGTCCGCCGGGCCTACGAGGCCGCGTACGACGCCTTCGACCCCGCCTACGCCACCCGCTGAGCGGCGGTCAGTTCAGACGGGGGCAGAAGTGCCCGGACGGATCGTCGGGCCGCCCGCACAGCACGCACGGCGGGCGCCCGGCGGCGACGATGCTGCGGGCCCGTTCGATGAAGGCCTTCGTCTGCTCGATCGACATGCCGACACGCAGCGAGTCGACCTCGCTCTCGCCCTCCGCGACCCGGGCCTCCCCAGCCGCCAGACCGGCCGCCTCGACGAAGACCCGGTGACCGTCCCACGAGACGGTGAGCTGGCCGAGGTGGAAGTCCTCCTCGAACGGTGCGTCCAGCGGGGCGAGGTCGACCTCGACCTCGGCGGCGGTGGGCAGCGGGATCCCCTGCGTCTGGCCCACCTGGCCGAGCAGCGCGGTCAGCCCTTCGGCGAGTGCGGTCACCTCGGTCTTCTCAAGCCCCACCGTGACGAGCTGGCCGCGGGCCGCGGCCTGGAGGAAGAACGAACGGTCCCCGGGCTGCCCGACGGTTCCGACCACGAACCGCTCCGGCGGGTCGAACACAAATCGCTGCATGTCTCGGATCGCTCCGTCTTATTCGCCTGCGGGAGGTGAGTCGGGCCGCGCGACGCTTGCCCGCTCCTCCACCAGTATCGTCGCTTCACCGCGGGGTCCACCATCCGCGGGCCCCGGGTCGTTCGGCTGCCCGCAGAGCCCGGGTTCCGACAGACCGGAACGCCCGTGCCCCCGCCCGCACAGATCCGCGGGAACACCGGCGGCTGCCGGGCGCCTCACACCCGGCCGGCCGTGCGCGCGGGTGCCCGCGCCGCCCGTCATCACCACCCGGGAGCCGTTCACCCCCGTCCTCGCCCAGAACGCGAGCGGCCCGGCCGGGTCACAGCAGTGCAGCGGGCAGACGTCGTGCGCGGGGCCCTGCTCGCTCAACGCCGGTCGATCCCAGTCAGGATGCCGCCGCTCGGCGAGGAGGTCGGCCACCATGTCGACGAAGCGCGGGTCCGTCCCGACGGTGCCGGCGCGGGCCACGGCGATGCCGTGCTCCCCGGCGGTGCGGACCGCCTCCACATCCAGGTCGTAGACGACCTCCATGTGGTCGCTGACGAAGCCGACCGGCACGATCACGGCGGCCCGCTCGCCGTCCTCGGCGAGCGCCGCCAGGGCGTCGTTGATGTCCGGCTCCAGCCAGGGCACACCGGGTGGGCCGCTGCGGCTGCAGAAGGCGAGCTGCCACGGATGCGAACGACCGAGCCGCGCGCCGACCCGAGCGGCGATCACCTCCGCGGTCGCCCGCAGCTGGCGTTCGTACGCGCCACCGTCGGGACCGCTCACCACGGCCTGCTCGAGCGGTAGCGCATGGGCCGTGAAAACCAGCCGGGCGCCGTCCCGGACCGCGGCGGGCAGCGACCCGACCGCCCGGACGCAGTGATCGACCATCGGTTCGACGAAGCCGGGGTGGTCGAAGAACAGCCGCAGCTTCACGAAGTCGGGTGCGCCCGGGCCCACCTGCCGCAGCGCCTCGGCCAGGTCCTCGCGGTACTGCCGGCAGCCCGAGTACGACGCGAACGCCGCCGTGACGAAGCAGGCCGCCCGGCGCACGCCGTCGGCGCGCATGCGAGCCACCGTGTCGGCCAGGTAGGGCGCCCAGTTGCGGTTGCCCCAGTACACGGGCAGCGGCGCGAGACGTTCGCGCAGCGCGGCGAGCAGCGCCCGGTTCTGGTCGTTGATGGGGCTGCGCCCATCGAAGTGATCGTAGTGCGCGGCGACCTCGGCGAGGCGAAGCTCGGGTACGGCCCGGCCGCGCGTCACGTTCCGCAGGAAGGGCATGACGTCGCCAGGCCCCTCGGGGCCCCCGAAGGAGACGAGGAGCAGCGCGTCCACGTCCAGCCCACCCGGCCCGCTCAGCCCACCCGGCCCGCCGCGGTCAGCACCCGCGCCGTTCGTCACCCTGTCCTCCTTCCCGCTCCTGCGATGGTCACCGGCCCTCGGTCAGCGTGGCACCCGCTCCCGGATCTCCTCCAGATAGGACGGGAAGTACCGGGAGATCGTCGAGAGGTCGAAGGCCTGGAGGATCGCGGTCGCCGGCTCACGGGCGAGCAGGTAGCCGAAGGATTCCCGCACCAGCGCGACCAGCGCCGCGTCATCGTCGGGGTCGAGCTCCAGGGCCGTGATCACGTCGTCGTCCACCCGCACGCGATAGGAGAAGGTGAGCCCGTGCACCCCGGGCGCCGTCTCCTCCGCGACCTCCACCTGGTAACCACGGCCGCCCGCCGGTTCGACCTTGATCACACTCATCGCCACCTCCGAGCATCCGCGTGTCGCCCGGCCAACCCCGCCGGTGGCGCCGGCTTTCCAGCCGTCTCGCCGCTTACCACCGTGGCCTATCCTGCACGCCGCGTCGACCGCTGGCCCCGACAGATCTGTGCCCGTGCAAGGAACTGCCACCATCCGGTCATCGACACCGGCCGACGACCCGTCAACCGGCCCGTCGACGACCGCGCGGGCGGGTCGGCCGGATGCTCAGCTGTTCGGCTCGGCTGGCCTGGATGACCTGGGTAGCTCACGGTGGCCAGCCGGCCGGCGGAACGAGCGGGGCGGTGACAGGGGGCCGTGCCCCGGATGGGTCCGGGTGGTGGTCGGGCGGTGGTGAGGTGCGGAAGGGGTCAGTGGCCCATGCCCGCGCCGCCGTCGACCGGGAGCACCGCACCGTTGATGTAGGCGGCGCCGGGTGAGGCGAGGAACACCACCGCCGCGGCGACCTCCGCCGGCTCGCCCATCCGCTTGGCGGGGGTGGCGGACACGAGGTACTCACGCTGGGCGTCCGTCAGCGCATCGGTCATGTCGGTGCGAATCGGGCCGGGGGCGATCACGTTGGACGTGATCCCACGCCCGCCGAGCTCGCGCGCCAGCGACCGCGCGAAGCCGACCAGGCCGGCCTTGGAGGCGGCGTAGTTCGACTGCCCGGGACCGCCCGAAAGCCCCACCACCGACGAGACGAAGATCAGCCGGCCGGAGCGCTTGCGGATCATGGAGCGGGAGGCGCGCTTGGCCACCCGGTAGGCGCCGAGCAGGTTGGTGTCGACGACGTCCTGGAAGGCCTCCTCGGACATCATCGGCAGCAGCGTGTCACGCACCAGGCCCGCGTTCGAGACGAGGATCTCGACGGGGCCCAGCTCCGCCTCGACCTCGGCGAAGGCCTTGTCGACACTGTCCGCGCTCGTGACGTCGAGCCGGACGCCGAACATCCCGGCCGGCGCCTCGCCACCGCGGCTGGCCACCGCGACCCGGTCGCCCGACGCGGCGAGCGCCGCCGCGCAGGCCGCCCCGATCCCGCGGTTGCCGCCGGTCACCAGTGCCACTCGACCTTCGTTCTCGACCATGGGCCGGATCGTAACCGTCAGGCGGGAAGCAAGCGGCAGGTGGCGCCGGTGACACTCGCGCTCCCCGTGCACGGACGCGTCAGGGACGATAGCCGGGTGCACGTTGCCATCCGGGTTCGTCCCGCCTCCGACCGGACCGCTGTGGGTCCGGTGACCGCCGACCCGATCCACGGCCAGCTGCTGGTCGTGCGGGTACGGGAACCCGCGGTCGAGGGGCGCGCGAACGAGGCCGCGCTGCGCGCGATCGCGCAGGCGCTGGGAGTGCGGCGAGCCGATGTGACGCTGAGCCGCTCGATCGGGAGGGTCAAGTTCGTGGCCGTGGACGCGCCGGACGACATCGTCGCCGCGAGAGTCGCGGAACTCGCGCAACATTCCACTCCGCCTGCACGTCTGGACTCCCGGTAGTTCGTCGACGCGATGGGACGGAGACGAGGATTGCGCAGGACGGACGTCCGGGCCGGGGAGCACGGGTACGGCTACGGCGGGCGTGACGAGGTGACACTCGGCGCGGAGGGTCCACCGCGGCCCGCCGGCGCTGTCGACGACGAGACCGGGTCCCGCCGCGTCGCCGTTCCCGGGAACGGCGCCGTTCCCGGGAACGAGGCCGCCGCTGAAACCAGGCCCGAAACCAGGCCCGGAGCCGTTCCCGAGAGCGGGGCCACCCCCGGAACCGGGCCCCTGGGCGTTCCCGGAGGAATGCCGGGCGGCGTTCGGGAAACCGGGGCCGGCGTCTCCGGCGGCCCAGTCGGCGCCCACGCGGTCGACGGCGGATCCGTCGGCGACCTGGCGCGGCCCGATGATCCGTCCGGGGCGGCGGAGATCGTTCCTGGGCCTCCCGGCGGTGTGCTCGACCTGGGGGCCCTGGCCGCCATCGAGGAGCGCCTGCGCGCGCTCACCGCGGCCGGCATCGACCACGCGGTCGCGACCGGCTCACGCGGGCCACGCGGAGCCGACGCCGACCGAGCGATGTGCGCGGCCGCCGCCACGATCGCCACGGCGCTGTGGTTCGACACCCTCCGGGTCGAGGACAGGGTTTCCGTCACACCGCATGCCGGGCCGCTGCTCGGCGCCGTCCACCAGGTGCTGCGGGGCGCCACCGTCGACAGCACAGGCAGCACCCACAGCACAGGCAGCACCCAAAGCGCCGGCAGCGCAGGCGGCGCAGCCGGTACGGCACCCCCTGCCATGCCCACGGCTGCCAGGAAGTCACCACGCGCGACCGGCGTCGGCAACATCGGGCCGAACGGGACGATCTGGTCGGCGCTGGCCGGCCGCTTCGCCGGTCAGCGTTTCGACCGGGCCCCACACGGGCGACAGATCTGCCTGATCGACTTCGCGGAGCTGCGCGACCCCGCGGTCTGGGAGGCGATCGCCGACGAACGGATCTCCCACCTGGGCGAGCTGTTCTGGGTGGTTCTCGTCACCGGCGCCCCGACCGCCGCCGGCAGCGGCGGCGACGCCGGATTCACCGAGCCGACCGCGCCGGCCGGCGGGGTCGGGACACCCGCGCGCGCGGCACGGATGTTCGAGGCGGCCGGCTGGCAGGTGCTGACGCTGCGGTACGGCCGCCGGCTCAGCGCGCTCTTCCGCGCCCCGGGCGGTGCGGCGCTGCGTGCCCGCCTCGACGCGATGCCGCCCGGCGAGTACCTTTCGCTGCTTCTCCTCGAGGGTGCCGAGCTGCGGCGCCGGCTCGCCGGGCCGGGGGCCGGTGGCGTCGGGGTGAGCCGCCTGCTCGACGCACTCAGCGACGAGGAGATCCTGTCGGCGCTTCGTGACCTCGGTGGCCACGACCTGCCGCTGATCATCGACGCCTTCGACGAGGTCGCCGCCGACCGCCCCACCGTGCTCTTCGCCTTCACCGGTCCGTTGCCGAGCCCGGCGCGCCCGCCGGCCCCGCAGCCCGTCCAGGACGCGCGGCCCTCCTGGGAGGCGCAGCACACGCAGCCCTCCCAGGCGCAGCACACGCAGCCCTCCCAGGCGCAGCACGCGCAGTTCTCCCAGGCGCAGGACGCGCTGTCGTCCTGGGACGCGCAGTCCTCCACGGCGCATCCCGGCGACGCGCCGGTGGGACCGGGCCGTGACCTGGTCCCGGGACCGGGTCGCTGGCCGGTCGTGTCGCTGCCCCCGGCCTCACCGGGTGGTCGCCTCGCCCGGCACGTGGCGGCGTACCTCGACCGCGTTCCGCCGGCCCTCGCCACCCCCGCGACGCTGCCGGTCGACACCGGACGTCCGTTTCTGGGGCACCGGTCGACCCAGGAGGTCTTCGGCGCCACGCTGCGGGATCTGCCGGCGCTGGCGCCGGAGGCCGCCGCGGCGGTGGTGACGGTCTCGACCCGCGAGGCCGACCACGTCCTGACCGGCTGGATCGACGCGACAGCCGAGAACGGCGACGAGAACGGTGAGAACCCCGCCTCGCCGGTCCTGCGCGGAACGACCGACCCCACCGGCGCGGGTGGCGCGGGTGGCGGGCGCCATGTCGCCGGCGGGCTGTCGGCGACGGCGTTCGGTGGTGTGCTGGCCTCCCTCGGTGTCGCCTGGAGCAGGCTCGGCCTGCCGCTGCTGCCGATCGGTGTGGCCGACGAGATGGCGGCCCCGCGGGTGCTGCCGGGCTGGTCGACCAGCAGCGCCGGTGACGGGCGATCGTTGCTGGCCGTCGCGGACACCGGGGTGGACCCGGTCCGGCCGGGCGGCTGGCGTCACGGCCTGGTCGGCGTCGAGGGCATCACCTGCTGGGAACCGGCGTTCGCCCAGGATCTGGTCTGGTGCCTGTTGGAGGCCCTGGGCCGGCTCGGGCGCGTCGACGGCGCGTCCAGCCTGGTCCGGCTCAGCGCACGGGTGGTGGACCAGCGGCTGGCCGGCCTGTCCACCGACCCCACGGTCTGGTGGCGGCGGCGCGCGGGTGTGCTGGCTGGCGGCTACCGGCTGCGGGACGGGGAGCCGGCGGCTCCGCTGACCCTGGTCGGGATGGGCGCTGTCATGCCGGAAGTGCTCCGGGCCGCGGACGAGCTCAGCGCGGGCCTGCGCCGGGAGATCGGCGTGGTCTGCGTGACCTCGCCCGACCTGCTGTTCGACGCGCTCTCGGCGCGGCGCGGGCTGGCGGACGCCGACGACGCGATCCTCACCGAGCTGTTCCCACCCGGCCGGCGTGGCCCGCTGCTGACGGTCGTCGACGGTGACCCCAGGGTGCTGGGCTTCCTGGCCGGCGTGCACGGGGAGCACATCACGACGCTCGGCTCGGCCAGGCCGGTGGCGTATCCGGCGCCGTCGCCCGGTTTCCCCGGTGGCTCATCCGCCGGCGGTCGGGTTCCGGTGGACACGGCGACGATCGTGGGAGCGGCCCTCGACCTGATCGACGAGGCCGCCACCGGCTGATCGCGCCGCCCGACGCGACCGGGCCGCCCGCCGCGGCCGGGCCGTGTTTCCGACACGGCATGCAGCGGCGCCACCCCTTTCCGTGGCTGCCCATCCCGACAACCGCCGGAACCCCCTGGGAACACTCGGCGTTGTGGGTGGGACGTCCGGTCACCGACCTGGGTTCCATGCCGGTGACCGGCGTCTCACACCGCCACAGATCGTCCAGGGAAACCGAGGGGATGCCGCATGCCGAGCCGCGCTGCGACGTTGAGCACCGCCGCGCGAAGCGCCACGTTCGATCCGGGCGCGGATGGATCCGCCGCCTGGGCCGATCCGCTCGACCAGGCGTTCAACAGGCAGGTAGCGGGTCTGGTGCGGTTGGGGTACCCGGCGCTGACCGGCCTGGAGGCCACGGACTTCGAGGCGCTCTGCGAGCCGCTGCGGACCGTGGCCCACGCCGCCATGCCCGGCCCCTACCGCCCCGCGACCCGTTCCTGGGTTCCGTTCGTCCTGGTCGTGTCGGAGGAGCTCGTCCGGGCCGAGGACATCGTGCCGTTGCTCACCCTCTCCGGCCGGGCCGACGCCGGGACCGTGGACCGCAACCACGGTGAGGGAGGACTCGCGCCCTACCGACCACTGCCGATCCTCAACCTGCCGCGTTCGGACGTCTATCTGCTGACCGACGTCGAACGCGGTGAGGAGTTCCGCGGGATCCGACCCGCGGACGCGCTGCCCGCCGTGCTGGAACGCAGGCGCACACCGCTGACGATCCACGAGGGCATCGCCCTGGTCACCCATTTCCCGGAGGTGCTGGAGAAGAACAACTGCTTCATGCTCTCCGGATCACGGCGGGGGGACCGGAGGGTGCCGGCGATGTGGATCTCCGGGCGGGCACCGAAGCTGGGCTGGTGCTGGGAGGGCAACCCCCACACCTGGCTGGGGACAGCCTCCGCCGCCGCCCGGCACGCCTGATCACCGCCCACATCGGAGCACCGCGCGAACCTGATCCAACTCGGCCCGCCCGACCTACTCAGCCCACCTGATCCACTCGGCCCGTCCACCCGTGCCGGCCGCGGCACGGCGCACGCACGGGTGGACGGCCCGGTCACACCCCCACGGCGTGGAAGCCACCGTCGACGTGCACGATCTCACCGGTGGTCGCGGGGAACCAGTCCGACAGGAGCGCGACGCAGGCCTGCGCGGCCGGCGTCGTGTCCTGGATGTCCCAGCCGAGCGGCGCGCGGGTGCCCCAGACCTCCTCGAACTGGCCGAAGCCGGGGATGCTCTTCGCCGCCATGGTGCGCAGCGGGCCGGCCGAGACCAGGTTGACCCGGACCCCGCGCGGCCCGAGGTCACGCGCGAGATAGCGGGTGGCGGAGGCGAGGCCGGCCTTGGCGACGCCCATCCAGTCGTACGACGGCCAGGCGACGGTGGCGTCGAAGTCCAGGCCGACGATGCTGGCCCGCTCACCGAACAGCGGCAGGGTCGCCCGGGTCAGTGACGCGATCGACCAGGTGGACACCTGCAGGGCGGTTCCGACCTCGGACCAGGCCGCCTCGACGAACGGCTTCCCGCCCAGGACGGACTCCGGCGCGAACCCGATCGCGTGCAGCACGCCGTCGAGCCCGTCGACGTGTTCGAGGACCTTCGCGGAGAGCCCGGCCAGGTGCTCCTCGTCCGTCACGTCGAGCTCGATGACGGGAGCCTCGACGGGCAGGCGGCGCGCGATGCGGCGGGTGAGCGACAGGCCGCGGCCGAAACCGGTGAGCACCACCGAGGCGCCCTGTTCCTGGGCGATGCGGGCGACACTGAACGCGATCGACGCCTCGGTCAGGACACCGGTGACGAGAACGCGCTTGCCTTCGAGAAGTCCGCTCATGGAACGTCATCCTGCCAAACATCGCGGGCGGTTCCCGCCACCGGGGCGAAGTTGCGCCGCCGATTTCCTCAGACGTCGCCGGTGACGGTGGGTCCCGACGGCTGCCGCCTCTGTGACCAGCGGCGGAAGGTCCGAACCGTCGGCTCCACGAACCGGGCGGCGAGCGGGCCGAGGACCGCCATCAACAGCACATAACAGGCCGCCAGCGGGCCGAGCTTCGCGTTCACCCCGGCGACGACGGCGAGACCGGCGATGACGATCGAGAACTCACCCCGGGCGACGAGCGCCGCACCGGCCCGGTACCGGCCCATCGACGCGATGCCGGCGCGGCGGGCCGCCCACCAGCCGGTGGCGACCTTGGTGATCACGCCGGACACGGCGAGCAGCGAGGCGGCGGGCAGCGCCGACGGGATGTGCGCCGGGTCGGTCTGCAGGCCGAAGAAGACGAAGAAGACCGCGGCGAACAGGTCACGCAGCGGTGTCAGCACCTCCCGGGCGCCCTCGGCGACCGGCCCGGACAGCGCGATACCCACCAGGAACGCCCCGACCGCGGCCGAGACCTGCATCCGCTGGGCGACCCCAGCCACGAACATGGTCAGGCCCAGCGACCGCAGCAGCAGCACCTCGTCGTTGCGGTCGGACCGCGCGCTGTAGACCAGCAGGGTCACCTTCTCGCTGTGCCGCAGCGCGATGTAGAGGACGGCGACGAGGGCGCCGAGCGCCACCGCGACGGTCAGCGAGCCGCGGGCGAGCGTGTGATGGGCCAGCAGCGCGGTGAGCACCGGCAGGTACGCGGCCATGGCCAGGTCCTCCAGCACCAGCACCGAGAGCACCACCGGCGTCTCCCGGTTACCGATGCGGCCGAGGTCTCCCAGCACCTTGGCGATGATCCCGGACGACGAGATCGCGGTCACCCCGCCCATGACCACCGCGGCCAGCGGCCCCCAGCCGAGCACGAATGCCGCGACCACACCGGGCACGGCGTTGACCGTCAGGTCCAGCACCCCGGCGGAGGCCTGTCTGCGCAGGCCGTACAGCAGTTCCTCGGCGGTGTACTCCAGCCCGAGGGTGAGCAGCAGCAGGATGACGCCGAGCTCGGCGCCGATCTCGATGAACTCCTCGCTCGCGCCCAGCGGCAGCAGGCCGCCGTGCCCGAACGCCAGGCCGGCGACGAGGTAGAGCGGGATCGGCGAGATGCTGAAGCGGGACGCGAGGTGACCCAGCACTCCGAGCACGAACAGGACGGCGCCCAGCTCCAGGAAGGTCGTCGCGGTGTCGTGCACGGGTCTGCGGTTGCTCCCTTCGGTCAGCCCTCGCGTAGCAGTCGGCCGACGGCCGTGGTGTTCTCCGGGGTGCCGACGACGACCACCACGTCCCCCACGCTGAACCGGAAGTCCGGGCGCGGGGAGGCGAGCACCTGGTGGTCCCGGACGACGGCGACGATGGACGCACCGGTTCGGGTTCGTGCCTGCGTGTCGCCCAGGAGGCGGTTGGCGTACGGCGAGCCGGCGAGGATCTGGATCTGGTCACCGACGAGCCCGGCGAACGCCCGCGAGATGTCCGCGAGCTTCTCCACGATGTGCGGGGCGCCGAGCAGCTCGGAGAGAACGTCTCCCTCCTCCGCGGTGAGCGTGATCGATTCGCGGGATGCGTCCGGGTCCTCGGCATCGTAGATGACCAGGTCACGACGCCCGTCATGGCGAGTCACGACACCGAGCCGGCGCCCCGATCGGGTACTGAAGTCGTGCCGCAGCCCGATTCCCGGCAGCGGGGTCTCCTCGACGTCCACTCATTTCCTCCGTCAGCACTGACGTTGGGCTCCGGGTGCACCCGATGCCCGGGGCGATGTCCGGCCCCCGCTCCACCGTCGCGCGGGCGTCCACGACCTTCAAGGCATCCACGACACCGGTGACATCACGGGCACCTCTGCATGAGTGACGCAGACACCATGGCCGTGAGTTCCACCCGCCGTCAGATTAGCCCGGTGGGTCCGGCGAACCGGGTTGGCGGACCCACCGGACGCAGCGCCGCAGTCGCGCGACCGACAAGCCGCGCGACCGAATCCACTCCCCGCCAGGGGGCGCCATCGCGCACACTTCACTGAGGACAACCCGGCAACCAGCCAGGATGCGGGAACGCCGCACCCGGGACGAGCCGTTGATCCGGGGAGCCCGCGCACGCGGGCGTGAGACACAGGCCCGTCACCCGGGCCGAAGGGGACGCCATCGTGCTCAATCGAAGCGGCCGGCTGATCCGGCGGATCGTCCTGACGGTGGTCGGTCTGGCGGTTCTCGGGCTCGGTGTGGCGATGCTCGCGCTGCCCGGCCCCGGCTTCCTCATCATCGCCCTCGGCTTCTTCATCCTCAGCCTCGAGTACGAATGGGCCCGGCACCGGTTCGAGCAGGCGCGCCAGAAGGCGGCCGACCTGGCGGACCAGGCCGCCGCCAACGCGCTGTCCAGCGCCTTCACCATCGTGTTCGGGCTCGGCATGGTCGCCGCGGGGGTCGCCTGGATCGCCGTCGACACGCTGCCCGCCTCGTCACCCTGGTCGGGCGGCAGCCTGATCTTCTCCGGCCTGGTGGTGCTGGCGACCATGATCGTGAGCCTCTGGCAGGCCAGGCAGGCCCGGGAGGCCGGGCTGCCGACCCCCGCCGAGCTGCTCGACCAGCGCGAGCGGGAACGAGAGCAGGCCGAGCACGAGACCAGGCACGGCCACGAGCCGGCCGGCGGGCGGGCCGGCGGGCGGGCCGGCTACTGACCCTGCGTGAACTCGCTCATACCCGTCACCTTCGGCTGCGCCTGCACACAGCGGTAGATCGCCGCGCGGTCCACCGAGGAGGCCTGTGAGATGTCATAGCGCAGCGGATAGACCCGGCTGGTCGCGAGACCGTTCCTGTCCGGTGGCTCCTGGATCGCCTTGCCCACCGTCGGGCAGGCGGCCCGCACGGCCTCCTTCTCCGCGGTGGTCGCCTCCGGGTCGAAGACGACGACCGCCTCCACCTGCGGCGGCGGGCCGGCCACGACGGCGTAGACACCGAAGGCCACCAGGCCGGCGGTTGCCAGCGCGCCCAGCACCACCGCCGTTCGGCGGCGCGGGTCCGCCAGATAGTCCAGCGTCTGGCGAATCCAGGTCGGACGGGAGGTCGTCGTCATCAGGCGGTTCCTGTCACCACGGGGCACGAATTCTGGTCCGGTGAAGTCTCTCGGTGGCGGACACCGGTACCCCCAACGTAAACCGTGCGCGGGGTCCGTAAGGTGAACGACCTTGTGCGGCGTAGCACTGGCAGCCAGTTCCCCCCACCTGGCGTAACCCGGTCACGACCGTCAGACAACCGAGGTACCGACCCGAGCTAGGAGAACAAGCCGTGCCATCCCTGATCGAGGATTACGCGCTGATAGGAGACACACATTCGGCGGCGCTGGTCTCGCGCGACGGCTCGATCGACTGGCTGTGCCTGCCTCGGTTCGACTCACCGGCCTGCTTCGCGGCGCTGCTCGGTGACAACGAGTCCGGCCACTGGCGGATCGCGCCGGCCGAGCCGGTGCTGGGGATCAGCCGTCGCTACCGGGGCGACACGCTGGTGCTGGAAACCGACATGACCACGGCGTCGGGCACGGTCCGCATCGTCGACGCGATGTTCCCCCGGGCGGGCGCGCACGTCGTCCTGCGCCTGGTGGAGTGCCTGGAGGGCACCGTCCGGATGCGTTCGGAGACGCGTTTCCGGTTCGACTACGGCTCGATCGTGCCCTGGGTGCGCCGGCTCGACGAGCACTCCGTCGCCGCCATCGCCGGGCCCGATTCGGTGACGCTGTGGACCACCGCCCCGATGGAGGGGCACGACATGGCCACCTACGCCGAGTTCAGCGTGTCGGCGGGGCAGTCCGTCCCGTTCTCGCTGACCTGGCGGCCCTCGCACGAACCGGCGCCCGCGCCGCAGGACATCCGGCGAATGATCAGCCAGACCGAGGCCTGGTGGTCGGACTGGATGGCAGGCTGCACCTACGACGGCCAGTGGCAGCCGGCCGTGCGCCGGTCGCTGATCACGCTCAAGGCGCTCACCTACGCGCCCACCGGGGGGATCGTCGCCGCGGTCACCACCTCGCTGCCCGAGCACATCGGCGGCGTCCGCAACTGGGACTACCGCTACTGCTGGCTGCGCGACGCCACGATCACCCTGCTCGCGCTGCTCGACGCCGGTTTCACCAGCGAGGCGACCGCCTGGCGGGAGTGGCTGCTGCGGGCGGTGGCCGGCGATCCGTCGCGGGTGCAGATCATGTACGGGGTCGCGGGCGAGCGCCGGCTGCCCGAGTACGAGGTCCCGTGGCTGCCGGGCTACGAGAACTCCTCCCCCGTGCGGGTGGGCAACGCCGCCGTCGACCAGTTCCAGCTGGACGTCTACGGGGAGGTCCTGGACGCCCTGCACGTGGCCCGGATGGCGGTCGCCAACCGCCGGCCGGGCTCCGCCCGGGACCTGTTCCTCTCCGGGATCCACTCACCCGAGGAGAACGGCCGGGACGACTCCTGGCAGCTGCAGACCAAGCTCATGGACTTCCTGGAGACCGGTTGGCGCAAGACCGACGAGGGCATCTGGGAGGTGCGGGGGCCCCGCCGGCACTTCGTCCACTCGAAGATCATGGCCTGGGTCGCCGCCGACCGCGCGGTGCGGGGGATCATCGAGTCCGGGCTGCCCGGGCCGGTCGACCGCTGGTCCGCGCTGCGCGACGAGATCCACCACGAGGTGTGCGCACGCGGCTTCGACAGCGACCGCAACACCTTCACCCAGTACTACGGCTCGCAGGAGCTCGACGCCGCGCTGCTCTACATGTCGCTGGTCGGCTTCCTGCCGGCGACCGACCCGCGGGTCGTCGGCACCGTCGCGGCGATCGAGCGTGAGCTGATGGAGGACGGGTTCGTGATGCGCTACCCGACCGCCGAGGACGGTGCCGTGGACGGCCTGCCCGCCGGCGAGGGGGCCTTCCTCGCCTGCACCTTCTGGCTCGCCGACAACTACGCCCTGTCCGGCCGGGTGCACGAGGCCCAGGAGCTGTTCGAGCGCCTGCTGTCGCTGCGCAACGACGTCGGGCTGCTCGCCGAGGAGTACGACCCGAAGCTGGGGCGCATGACCGGCAACTTCCCCCAGGCGTTCAGCCACGTCCCGCTGGTCAACACCGCGCGGACGCTCACCGAGGCGCTGCGCGGGCGGCCCCGTTCCCGCGCCGACCGCGCGCACCCGCCGGGCCACTTCTTCGGCTGAGCCTTCTCCGCCGTCGGCTCGGACCCCCGGCGTGTCTGCGGTGGGCCGTGAGACGAAAAAGCCTCACGGAGGCGGCAGCCGGGGACGGTCACGCAGGGTGCACCGCGATACTGGACCGAGGTCGGGCCCGGCACCGGGGCACCGGGCGGTGGCATGGCAGCGGCAGTGGCAGTGAGTGGGACGAGTGGAGGCGGCACGGGTGGCGGAGCGGATCGCGGTCATCGGCGGCGGGATCCTGGGCCTGGCAGTTGCCCGCCGGCTCGGGCAGGTCGTGCCCGGATCGACGGTCACCGTGTTCGAGAAGGAGCACGACGTCGCCCAGCACCAGACCGGGCGCAACAGCGGCGTCGTGCACGCCGGCCTGTACTACAAGCCGGGCTCGCTCAAGGCGACGCTGTGCCGGCGCGGGGTGGGGATGCTTCGCGAGTACTGCGAGTCCCGCGGCATCCGCTACGACGAGTGCGGCAAGGTCGTGGTCGCTGTCGATGACAGCGAGCTCGACCGGCTCGCGGACATCGCCGGGCGCGCGGAGGCGAACGGTGTGCCCGACACCCGCATGCTGGACGCGGCCGAGCTGCGCGCGATCGAGCCGCATGCCCGGGGCGTCGCCGCGCTGCACTCCCCCACCACCGCGATCGTCGACTACCCGGCCGTCGCGCGGGCCCTGCGCGCGGACATCCTCGACGCCGGTGGCACGGTCCGCACCGGCGCGGAGGTGATCGGCGTCGACGACGGCGCGGCCGGTGTGCGGCTGCGGGTGCGGGTCCGGGGCAAGGCGTCGATCAGGCCGAACGGCACCCGGCACACGGCCACCACCGACAACGGCCTGGTTGAGACGGTCTCCGAGTCGGTCGGGCCGTTCGACCTGCTGATCTCGTGCGCGGGCCTGCACTCGGACGAGGTCGCCGCGCTCACCGGCGAGGACAGCTCGCCGCGGATCATTCCCTTCCGGGGTGACTACTGGCTGCTGCGGCCCGAGCGTCGTGGCCTGGTGCGTGGCCTGATCTACCCGGTGCCCGATCCGCGCTACCCGTTCCTGGGCATCCACCTGACCAAGCGGGTGGACGGGGAGATCCTGGTCGGCCCGAACGCCGTCCTCGCCACCGCCCGGGAGGGCTACACCCTGGGCACCTTCGACCGGGGCGACCTGCGCCAGACCCTGGCGTGGCCGGGCTTCCAGAAGATGGCGCGGACGCACTGGCGCACCGGCGCCAAGGAGATGCTGCGCACCGCGAGCAAGCGGGCGTTCGTCGCCGAAGCACGGCGGTACGTGCCCGAGCTGCGGTCCGCCGACGTGGTGCGCGGGCCCGCCGGCGTCCGTGCCCAGGCGGTCGCGCGGGACGGCAGCCTCGTCGACGACTTCGTGCTCGCGGTGCGCGGGCGCGTCGTCCACGTGCGCAACGCGCCGTCACCGGGCGCCACCGCGTCGCTGGCCATCGCCGAGCACATCGTCGCCGACGCCGTCCCCGAGCGCGCCTCCTGACGCCTCTCCCCGCCTGACGTCGGGGCTGGCGGCCACGTTGATGGCGGCGAGCAGGGGCAGCAACGTGGAGCAGGTCGGGGTCGCCACCCCGACCTCCTCACCGATGCGGACGACGGCGCCGATCAGCGCCTCATGCTCCAGCGGGCGCCCCGCCAGCCGGTCACGCAGCATCGAGGTCCCCGCGCCCGCCGGCTGGTTGCAGATCCGGTCCAGGGTGCGTTCGGGGGCGTCCGCGGGCAGCCGTGCGCCGTCCGCGCGGCCCACCGCGGCGGTCTCCCGCATCACCGCCAGCGCGAGCGCGCCGACGTCGGGACGCCGCATCACCTCCAGGCCACGGCTGGTCAGGGCGGTCAGGGAGTTGGCCGCGCTGTTGCTGAGCAGCTTCGACCAGGCGGCGGTGACGACATCGTCGACGAGGCGGACGTCGCCCACCGGCAGGACCCGGGCGAACCGCTCACCGAGCGCGCAGTCGGGCACCTGGAGCACGCCGTACGCCAGATGCCGCACGACGCCCGGCCCGGCCAGCTCCGCGTTGATGTAGACCACGGCGGGCAACACGCAGTCGTGGGGCACCGGCGGGCTGACCTGATCGGCCTGGCGCACACCGTTCTGCGCGACGACCACGCCGACGTCGCGACGAAGCTCCAGGGCCGCGTGCAGCCAGCCCAGGGCGGCGGGGGTCTGGTGCGCCTTGGTCGCCACCACCACCCAGTCGACCGTTTGGCCCAGCTCGGCGGGATCCGTGATCACCCTCATCGGCCGCTCGGCGGCCGGGCCGCCCGGCGCGCTGACGACCTGAATCCGCTCGAAGCCACCGCGGCGGGCACAGAGCACCACCTGGGCGCCGGCCTCGCTGGCGCGTGCGGCGAGGTAGGTGCCGACCGCACCGGCCCCCACGACCGCCACCCGCGCCGGCCGCGGCCGCTTCGCCTTCAGACGCTCCTCCTGCGGGCGCTCCGGCCCGTTTCCCGGCCGGTCGCCCGGCACCACCCGCCCCTGGAACACGGCGGCGTCCCGCCCTGGCGCCGTCGCTGTCATACCGCCCGCCCCCGCCCGAGGAGCCCCGCCGGCGGCGTGGTGGTCTCCGCCCCGAGGCGGTACGGCGATCCGGGCCGGACACAGACAGACATCCGCGCAGAATAACGGAGCTCCGGGCTCCGATTCGCCCGCGCCGTCGCCCGCGGGCGACCTGGGTGGCGAACCCACCGGCCGCCACGGACAGCGCCGACGTAATGGCTTTGCGGCCACGCGGACGGCTGCGAGACTGACGGGGTGGATCAGACGCCACCCGAACCGGACGTCGCGGCTGCCCCGACCGGCCGGCCGGACAGCGCGACGCCGCTGGTGCCGCAGGCAGAGCTCGGCCGGCGATGGCGTGCCGCCCGGGCGCAGGATGGCGTCGTCCACCTGGATGCGGCGGCGGCCAGCCGGCCGAGCATCGCCACGATCACCGCCCAGGTGGACCATCTGCGCCGGGAGGTCCTGGCCGGCGCGTATGTCGCCGAGATGGAGGCCGCCGAGGCCCTGGCGGGGGCACGTGCCCGCCTCGCCGCGCTGCTGGGGCCCGGGCTCACGGCCGACGATGTGGCCTTCCAGTATTCGGCCACGACGGGTTTCGGGGCACTGCTCGCCGCGTGGCCGCTGCCGCCCGGATCACGGATCGGCGTCGTGCCCGGTGACTACGGCGCCAACCTGCTGCTGCTCGCGTCCCGGGCAGCCCGGGACGGGCTGGAGCTGCTCGAGCTGCCGGTCGACGAGCTGGGGCGGATCGACCTCGGCCGGCTCGACCGCGCGGGGCTGCACCCGCCGGGCGGCGGTGCCGCCGGTCGCTGGCGTGCCGGCCTCGAGGATCTTGCCCTGGTGACGTTCCCGCAGGTTCCCAGCCAGCGTGGGGTGGTCCAGCCGGCGGCGGAGGTGGCGGCCCGCTGCGCGGCGGCCGGAGTCGATCTGGTTCTCGATGTCGCGCAGTCACTCGGCCAGGTCGATGTCACCGGGATCGCGGCGTCAGCCTGGACGGGCACCTCGCGCAAATGGCTGTGCGGCCCGCGTGGCGCGGGCTTCGTCGCGGTGCGACCCGAGGTCGTCGAACGGCTGGGCGTCGGAGCCCCCAGCCTGTACTCCGCGCACCCGGTGGACCTGTGGGATCCCGGCGGGCGCCCCGAGGCAGCCGGGCGTCCGTTGGCGGGCATGGCCAGGCTCTCGGTGGGGGAGGCCTCGGTGGCGAGCCGGGTCGGGCTGGCCACCGCGCTCTCGGAGCTGTTCACCGAGGACCTTTCGGCGATGCGCACCCGGATCGCCGCGCTCGCCCGGCACGCACGCCGGGCACTGGACGGGGTCGCCGGCTGGCGGCTCGGGGAGGAGGCCGACTCCCCCTGCGGGATCGTCACGCTGCGGCCGCCGCCGAACGCGGACCCACTCGCCACCTCGCAGGCTCTGTACCGCCGGGCACGGATACTGACCGGCCCGATCCCGGTCGGCCGGGCGCCGGAGCTGACCGGGCCCGTGCTGCGGATCAGCGCCCATGTCGACACCATTCCCGCCGAGATCGATCAGCTCGCCGAGGCGCTCGACCGGTGGGGCCGCCCGGACAGCGACCGGGAAGCCACCCTGGAGACAACCTCCGTGCGACAAATCTCCCCGTAGCATTTCAAACCGTCTCGGCAGCGATGGCGCCCAGGAACCTGCTGGCGGCATCCAGCGGAGATCTGCTGAAATGACTCCCCTACGGACATGGTGTCCGGTGGCGGACCTCTGTGGGGGGGTGCGGACACGTCATGCCTAATGCCGCGATCGGGTAGAACCATGGAGGGATCGTGATCCACAGAGCGGCGAAGCAGGAAGCGGCGGCGCGGTGAGCACGATCGTCCCCGTCGCGGCGGTCGACGATCACCCCATCGTGCTGCGCGGCCTCGCCGACGTCCTCGCGGGCGTCGAGGGCCTGGAGCTCGTGGCAACGGCGACGTCGATCCGCGCGCTGCTGGCGGGCCCCGGCCGCGACGCCGCCGTCGTCCTGCTCGACCTCGATCTGGGCGACGGGTCGCAGGCACCTGACAACATCCGGCGCCTCATCCAGGCCGGCACCGCGGTGATCGTCTTCAGCGCGCTGGCCGATCCGGACGGCGTCCGCGCCGCGATGCGCGCCGGCGCGTGCGGCTTCGTGACGAAGACCGATGACGTCGAGGAACTAGGAACGGCGATCCGCGCGGCCAGCGAGGGCAATGGCTGGGTCTCGCCCCAGCTGGCCTTCATGCTGCTCACCGACAAGGCACCCGATCGGCCGCAGCTCTCACCGCAGGAACTGGAGGCCCTCCGGCTCTACGCCACCGGGATGCCGCTCAAGACCGTCGCCCGCAAGATGGACGTCTCCCCGGAGACCGCGAAGCAGTACATCGACCGGGTACGGATGAAGTATCGCCGGGCCGGCCGCCACGCCGACACGAAGGTCGATCTCTACCGCCTCGCGGTCGAGGACGGTCACCTCGACGGAACCTGACCAGCCAGCCCCCAGCCTCAGCCGACCTCGTTGGCTCTGCGTTGTCAACGTGCAGACGTGTCCACGTGCAGGTGGATGTGTGCTGGGCACCGGCTCGGGCAGCCGGTGCCCACCACCTGGCGCACGCCGGATCCCCGCGTCCGGCGCATGCCTCGCGCCCCCCTCTGCCCGACAGAGTGCGCGCCCGAGGCCCACGAGTGTGATCAGAGCCCGAATCCCCCCCAGGCCCGAAACTCCGATTCCCCCGTCACCCGTGTGCCTTGATATGAAGTCTTCCCGATCAGCCCCACGCCGTCATGACCCAAATCCGGCCCCCACCGGACCCCTGTTCGGGGGTCATGCGGGTGGGGGCAACCCTGGGTGCGCGGCCCCGGGTTCCCCTGCGCGCACGCGGCCGGTCAGTTGTCGGTCGGCGCGTCGGCCCTGCGTACCAGCGCCGTGTAACGCACCAACACCCCCGCGAGGACCAGCACCACCCCGCTGGCACCGACCACGAACAGACCCGGGCCCAGATCGACGGTGGCGTCGATCCCCGAGCCGACGAGCACCCCGCCCGCGCGCAGCCGGGCCACGTCGACGACGGCGGTGACCGCCAGCATCAGACCCGCGACCGCGGCCAGCATCCGCCCCCAGTCGACCCGCCGCCCGGCCAGCAGCAGGCCCGCCGCCATCGCGAGGATGCCCAGCAGAATCGTGAGGTGGCCATGCTGGTCCGGATCCGTCCCCCGGACGGCGAACTCCATCAGGCCGAACGCGTGCACCGTCGCCCAGGTCATCGTCGAGCCGATGACCGCCGCTCCACCGGCGACAACGACCAGCGGCGGGCACAGCGCCGCGAAGGTGTGTCTCGCCCGGTGAGCGGACCGGACCGGCGCCGGATCGATCTCGTCCCCGACCGGTGCTCCGCGCTCTCCTTCGGAAACGTGCGCTGCGCCGGGACGGCGGTCATCGCCCGCCGGCTGCCACTCCCACTCAGGGAGCGAGAGCTCAGGCTCACCCGGTTGTTTCGCCCACCGGGGATCGGCCGTGGCGGCCGCCGCGGCTCGCCAGGCGGCCAGGCGACCGTCGCTCTCCGGCGCCTCCCCCACCTGAGCCGCCTCCATCGGAACCGCCCGCTGTGCCCCGGCCGGGCGGGCCCAGGGACTCGCCTGCTGCTGCTCACCCACCGTTCCTCCCCCATCGACGCGGAACCGGCGTGCCCGCCAGGCGGCTATCTCAACCGGTTCCGACCCCGAATCACCCCGCAGCGCAGTGAGCACCCGGGCGCGACCGTGGATCGGCCGCGGCCCCCGGCCGCGACCGGCCGGGCGGCTCCACCGCCCGCGATGGTGGTACCACGTAACGCGACCAGACGCCGGCGCGATGGACGAGTGGGTCAGCGACGCTTCGCGCGCCCGCCTCGACCGCGGCGGGTCGACGCGAACAGTGCGACAAGACCGGCAACCAGCGTGACACCCACGCCCAGTTCCGGGCGGAGCTCAAACACATCAGCCGATATCCCCCGGAAGGACGCCAACGGCGGCGGGCCGAACGCCAGGTCAAAACCGGACACAGCGACGATCAGCAGGGCCGCCAACCGGGCCATCGCGGTTCCGGCCGAACTCCCGTCGCCCAGCCATCCCGCCCCCGGACGTCCCGTCCCCTGACGCGCAGCGCCGCGCAGCCAGCTGACACCGACAGCGATGAGCACAAGCCCCGCGACGAGGGAAAGCCGGCCGTCACCGGCCGTCACACCGTCGAAGGTTCGCGTCTCGTCGCCGCCCGTCAGGGTGCTCCACGGCAGAAACGCCGCCACGGCGGACGCGCCACCGGCGAGAAGCAGCAGGCCCCCTTCTCGCCGCCGGGACGGTGGTGGCGAGGTCCTGGCGTGGGCCGGCCCCGGACGGGTCTGGTCGGAACGCGGCTCTACCTCGGCGGACTCGGATGGATCGTCGAAGGCGTCGGCGGTCTTCGTGGTCGGATCGGGTCGCGTCCGAACCGCCGGCCGCTCCACCGGCCGCGGCCGCTCCACGGTCCGCAGTTGCTCTACGGGCCGCGGCTGCTCGACGGGCCGCGACGGGACGGGATCGGCCGCGGTCGCCTCGGTGTGATGCCACGAATGGGCAACAGCGTCCCGGCTGACGACGGCACGTGGAACGCCGGTCGTGGGCGGCGCGTCCGCACCCGTCTCGCCAGCGCCGCTCCCGCCGCCGTTGCCGGCGCCGCCCCTGCTGGCGCCGATGCCGGGCTGTTCGGGTACCGGGACCGCACCCGGCTCGACAGCGGCGGGCGTGGCATCCGGGCGGCGGGCGCTGACGCGACGCAGGTCCACCCGCATCGTCGGAGGGTCGACCGCACTGGCCCCGGGCAGCGGTGCCGACCCGGGCTCCGCCGCGGGCGCCGGCCTGCCGCCACCCGACGCCGCTGGCGGCCGATTATGTGCCGCGCCCGCGCCCGCACCCGCTGCCGCGCCGGGCGTGCCCGTACCGGTGCGCTCGAACCACG
>NZ_ADGX01000017.1 GCF_000177675.1 Parafrankia sp. EUN1f | reverse complement strand
AAGGACGTCAGCATCGTCAATCTGGCGATCACGGACATCTCGGCCGCGCTGGCCCGCGGCGACGCCGACGCCGGTGTGACGGTCGAGCCGCTCTCCACGGCCTACCTACAGGCCAACCCGACCGCGCACAAGATCGACGGCGCCGACGCCTCGCCGATGGTGCAGTACCTGATCACCACCCGCAAGGTGCTGTCCGACCCGGCGAAGCAGGCCGCGCTCGGTGATTTCCTTCAGCGCTGGGTGAAGGCCGTCGACTGGCGTGACAGCCACACCGAGGAATACATCGACAAGTACTACGTGGAGCAGCTGAAGGTGCCGGTCAGCACGGCGAAGGTGCTGGTGGGAACGGGCGTTCCCTCAACTTTCGTCCCGATCGACGCGAACAGCATCGGCGGCGCGCAGAAGCTCGCCGACCTCTTCTACAGCAGCGGCGTCCTGCCCAAGAAGGTCGACATCTCGAAGGTTTTCGACGCCCGTTACAACTCGGCGGTCAGGGAGGCCCAGAAGTGACCATCACCAGCGAGAACGAAACCGCGAACGCGAACGTGGACGCGACCCGGTCGGAGGTCGGTCTGGACGTCCGACCGATGTCCGGCTACATCGGCGCCGAGATCTTCGGAATCGACCTGACCGGGCCGATCGAGCCCGAGGTCGTCGCCGAGGTCCGGGCCGCCCTGCTGAAGTGGAAGGTGGTGTTCTTCCGCGACCAGCACATCACCCCCGCCCAGCAGATCGCCTTCGGCCGGCTCTTCGGCCAGGTCACCCCGGGGCACCCGACCCTGCCGACACTCGAAGGCCACCCGGAGGTGTTCCCGCTGGACTCCCGGGCGTACGCGGACGTCTCATCCGAATACCAGGTCCGCAGCCTGTGGCACACCGACGTGACGTTCGTGCACAACCCGCCGATGGGCTCCATCCTGCGCGGCGTGGTCATCCCACCCTACGGTGGCGACACGCAGTGGACGAACCTGGTCGTCGCCTACGAGACGCTGTCGAAGCCGATCCGGGACCTCATCGACGGTCTGCACGCGGTGCACGTCAACCAGATCATTCTGGAGCGTGGTGACGGCAGCAAACTGCAGAAAATGTTCACCAGGACGTCCTACGAGACGGTGCACCCGGTGGTGCGCGTTCATCCGGAGACCGGCGAGCGGGTCCTTTTCGTCAGCCCGAACTTCACCCAGCGGATCGTCGAGCTTTCCAACACCGAAAGCCAGCGGGTCCTCGACCTTCTGTTCAGCCACCTGGCGACACCGGCGTTCACCGTCCGGTTCCGGTGGCAGCCCGACAGCATCGCCTTCTGGGACAACCGTGCCACCGCCCACCTGGTTCCGACCGACTACGGCCACCTCGGCTTCGACCGGGTGATGCACCGGATCACGATCGCCGGCGACGTCCCGGTCGGCGTGGACGGCAGCCCGTCGGAGTCGCGTGAAGGCGGGGCTTTCGCGTGAGCACCTCGCTCGTCCTCGGTGGCCGCGGCGGCAACGCCGAGGCCGGGACCGGGACCGAGGCCGCCGGGACAGGGGCCGGCGGAGCCGCGGCCGGCGGAGCCGTGGCCGGCGGCGCCGGTGACGCTGTGGCGACGTCCAGGGTGGTCGTCGCCGCTCCGGCTCCCGGCGCGGCGGAGCCGGGCCGTGTCGCGCTCGCGCTTGCCGACCCGGACCGCGCCCGCCGCAGGCCGGTACCGAAATGGCTGCGGCGGATGCTCGGGCCGGTGCTCCTGGTCGCCTTCTGGCAGATCGGCTCGTCGACCGGGCTGATCCAGGCCGACATCCTCGCCGGGCCGTGGACCGTGCTGCACACCGGCTACGACCTGGCGGCGGACGGCACCCTGGGCGAGAACCTGGTGATCTCCCTGCGCCGTGTCGCGTTCGGGCTCGCGCTCGGGGTGGGTGTCGCCGTGGTGCTCGCCCTGGTGTCCGGGCTGTTCCAGCTCGGCGAGGACCTGGTGGACGCACCCGTGCAGATCCTGCGGGCGGTTCCCATCCTCGGCCTGGTGCCGCTGGCGATCGTCTGGTTCGGCATCGGCGAGCAGGTGAAGGTGTTCCTGGTCGCGCTCGGCACCGCGTTCCCGGTGTACATCAACACCTTCGCGGCGATCCGCGGCGTGGACAGCCGGTTCGTGGAGCTGGCTCGCACCGTCCGGCTCGGCCGCCTCGGGCTGATCCGCCGGGTGGTCCTGCCGGGCGCGCTGCCCGGGTTCCTCGTCGGCCTGCGGTTCGCGTTCACGATCTCCTGGCTCATCCTCGTGGTGAGCGAGCAGATCAACGCCTCCAGCGGGATCGGCTATCTCATGGACCAGGCCCGCACGTTCGGCCAGACCGACGTCATCGTCGTCGGTCTCGCGGTCTACGGCGTCCTCGGTCTGCTCTCCGACGCCCTTGTCCGGCTGCTCGAACGCCGCGCGCTGGCCTGGCGCCGCGGCCTGGAGGCCACATGACCACCGCAGTCGCCACCGCCACCGCCGCGACCAGCACCGTCGGCACCACCGGCACAGCTGCCGTCACGCCCAGGAGCAACGGTGCGTCCGAGCCCGCGGTCTGGGTCCGCGGGGTACGCCGCGAGTTCGCCGGCAGGCAGGTGCTGGCCGGCGTCGATCTGGACATCGCGGCGGGCGAGTTCGTCGCGCTGCTCGGCCGGTCCGGCTCGGGCAAGAGCACCTTGCTGCGTATCCTCGCCGGCCTCGACACGGACGCCACCGGGCAGGCGACCGTCCCCGAGCGGGGCGCCGTCGTCTTCCAGGACCCACGGCTGCTGCCGTGGGCCCGGGTGCTGGACAACGTGGTCCTGGGCCTGCGGGCACGTGACGCGCGCGCCCAGGCCACCGCGGCGTTGACCGAGGTCGGCCTCGGCGGCAAGGAACGGGCCTGGCCGGCGACGCTGTCCGGCGGCGAGGCCCAGCGGGCGGCGCTGGCCCGAGCCCTGGTCCGCTCCCCCGGCCTGCTGCTGCTCGACGAGCCGTTCGGCGCGCTCGACGCGCTCACCCGCATCCGGATGCACAGCCTGTTGCGCGACCTGTGCCGGCGCCACCGGCCGGCCGTGCTGCTGGTGACGCACGACGTCGACGAGGCGATCCTGCTCGCCGACCGGGTCGCCGTCCTGACCGATGGCCGGCTCTCGCTGGACGAACCGGTCCGGCTCGGGGGCGCACGCACTCGGGCCAACCCCGAGTTCGCCGCCCTGCGAGCCCGCCTGCTGGCCGAGCTCGGTGTCGCCGACGACGAGGCTGAGCAGGTCGACCCGGAGCAGCAGTTCGACGCGGAGCGGCAGGACGACGCGGAGCGGCAGGACGGCTCCGCGCAGGGCGACGTCGAGCAGGTCGAAGGCCGGTAGCCGTGCCGCCGACATCGCTCCCCCTGTCACCGACCTCGGTGGAGGCCGGGGCCCGGACGGACACCGCCGCGCCGCGGGCCCAGGACGCACGGCTGCGGCTCCTGCTCGCGGCGGAGCGGCTCTACGCGGAGCAGGGGCTGGAGGCGGTGTCGCTGCGGCACATCTGCCGGGCCGCCGGCAACGGCAACAACAACGCCGTGCAGTACCACTTCGGCGGTGAGCCGGGCCTGCTCGCCGCGATCGTCGCTTACCGGGTGCCACCGCTCGACCGGCGCCGAGCCGAGCTGCTGGCCGCGGCCCGGTCCCGCGGCCGGGCCCGGACCGCCGGGGAGCTGACCGTCCGGGAGCTTTTCGACGTCCTGATGCGCCCGCTCGCCGAGGAGGCACGCCGGCCGGACAGCTGGTATGTCGGCTTCCTCAGCCGGTTCAGCGCCCACCCGCCTCGGCTGCACCCGTGGTGGGCCGGCGGCAGGCCGGCGGGTGCGGTGGGGCATGAGGTGTCCCTGACGATTCTCGGCCTGCTGGCGAAGGTTCCCGTCTCGCTGCGGCCGCTGCGGTTGTCCCACCTCGTCCGCCTGTGCCTGACCGCCCTGGCCGAGTATGGCCAGTTTCCGGCGGAGAACCCGGAACACGCGGAGAACGCGGAAGGCCCGGAGAACCCCTACGCGGGCACCAGTGCCGACATCTCCTACGAGATCTACGTCGCCGACCTGTTCGACATGGCCTCCGCAGCGCTCACCGCACCCGCGTCCACCGTGTGACCTTCCCATCCGCCCGGCGGGCGCCACGGTCAGCGCCCGCCCACACCGTGATCATCGGCCGCACCCTGCAGGGGCGCGCCAGCGGCGTCATCCCGCCCGGCATCAGCTTCACCGCAGGGCCTCCAAGGACCGCAGCTGTGCGGTGGCGCCCGACTCCGCGGCATGTTCGAGCAGCTCGTCGAAGGTGGGAACCAGGACCTCCAGCAGGTTCGCCACGGCGGCGACCGAGTCGTCGAACTCCGTGCGGGTGATCCCGTACCGGCGGGAGATCGCCAGGGCGCGCCGGCGTACCGCGTTCGCCCGCGTCTGCTCGTCGTCGCACCACAGCTGCAGGAAACGGGTGTCCTTCACCTGGAAGGAGCCGAGCCGGTGCAGAGGCTGCAGGGGCGGCCGGCCGAACATGTGAGCTGGGAGCGTCGCCCGCCAGACGCCGTTCGGCAGTTCGGCCAGCATGCCCTGCCCCAGCCCGTGGGCCCGTAGCCATTCCACCCAGGTCTGGCGTGCGTCGACGCCACTCTCGCCCAGGAGGGTGTGCACGACCTGGGGCGTCTGACCGCACAGCTCCTCGACGAACCGGTCGCGCTCCTGGGCTGCCTGGGTGAAGGCCAGCACCGCGCCACCTTCCACGAGGACGAGGTGGGCCGGCAGCCAGGCCGCCGCGGCGCCGACCGGATGCAGGTTCCGCAACCTGCTCGGCACGTTGAACCGCTCCCGGTCCGGCCGTGATCCCAACGCCCACACCGCGTCGAACTCGAACGGGCGCACGGAGGTCAGCGGTCTGAACCAGGCACGCCGGTCTCCCGCCTTCGGTTCCGCGTCCACGACGACGCGCACCGCCGGGTCGTAGTGGACCCGCGGGAACGGGCGATGGGTGAAGGCGTCGAACATCAGCAGCTGACGGCTCTCCTTCAGGACGTAGCGCACCCCGTCCCGGACCGAAGCGCTGCCCAGCTCCGTGGGCCGCAGAACGCCCGGCTCCGGGCCGTCCGCCACGAGATGGCCGATGTGAACGAGATGTTCGACCCCTCGGGTCACGAGCGACCGGGACAGCCCGAAGAACCGGGCGAGCTCGTCCGTCGTGCGCAGCAGGCCGTCGACGATGCCTCGCAGCAGAAAGTGGTCGACGACGTCGAAGGGCTGGCTGTCCTCGAAGGTCGCCTGTGCCTCGACCTGCCACAGCGGCCAGCGCACCGAGAAGACACGCAGCGGGCGGATCTCCGGCATCGCCATGACCAGCTCGAGGGCCCGGTAGTCGGGGAACACCAGCCACTCGCCGGCTCCGCCCGCGCCGGGTGTGCGGGCCGACGCACCGGTGGACGGGCGGCTCACTGCGTGCGCCCGGCGGCGTCATGCAGCCACGTCTCGATCTCCCGGGAACCACGCAGGTCACCCACCCTCGACAGGGTGACCCGCAGCTCGCCGATGAGGGCTCGGAAGCCCTCGTCCCGAGACCTCCCGAGGGTTTCGAGATCGCCGACGAGCACGAGCTGCCTGCGAGTCCGTGTCATCGCGACGTTGAGGCGGCGTAGCTCGCTGAGGAATCCGACCTCTCCGCCTCGGTTGCTTCGCGTGAAGCCATAGATGATCAGGTCGCGTTCGTTGCCCTGGAAGGCGTCCACCGTGCCGATGTTGTCCTCGACACTCACGGGGCCACCCAGCCGCCGGACGAGCGTCTGCCGCAGTAGCTGGACCTGCTCCCGATAGGGGACGATCACCGCCCAGTCACGATGGTGGCCGCCGTAGCTGGCGAGCAGCGCCGCGATGAGATCCGCCTCCAGCCGGTTGCTGATTCCCCCGTTCGCGCCGGCACGGCTTTCGCCGCGCCGTGCCGGCGGCTGATCGGAGGTGTCGACGAACGCCAGCGGGCTGGTGAACAGCGGGTCGGGCCCGGAGCCGGGATGGATCGTGGCGAGCACCCCGCCGTAGAAGGCGTTCGAGATGAACGTCGCGACCGTTTCCGGCATTCGGCGCTGCGTCGTCAACGTCACCCCGTGTTCCGCCCCGATCCGCTCGAAGAGCCGCTCGAACTCGCTGCGCCCGACGATGTCCCGGGTCTCGGCCACCGCCGAGGCGGAGATCTCTGTTCCTGGGACGAGCTCCCGCGACCACTGGGCGACGTCGTTGTCCAGATAGGGCGGCAGCTGTTTGTGATCTCCGACGAGCACCGAGCGGCGGGCCCGGACGAGCGGCACCAGCAGGTCGGGCAGGGCGATCTGGCCCGCCTCGTCGACGATGGCGAGATCGAAGTCCAGCCCACTGAGCAGCTTCTTCGTCGAGACCCCGATACAGGTCGCGGCGATGACATCGGCGTAGCTGACCAGTTCGTGTTTGAGCTCCTCGTCCGCGCTGGGGATCCGGCCACGCCAGTCGTCCAGCAGGGACGCACGGGTGCGGGCGAGGCCGACCGCGTCGAGCAGCTTCCGCTCCCGCTGTTCCCAAACCGCGACGTCGTCGGTCTCACCGTCCGGACGGACGAGGCCGCATCCGGCCAGCTCCAGTTCGGCGTACAGCGGCTCCGCGGTCCGCGCGGTGTGGGTGAGCGCCCGTTCACGGCGTCCCCACGCGTGCTCCCGTTCCGCCAGGAGCCGCCCGCCGACGCTGTCCTGGGTCACGAGCAGTGCGACCTGTTCCAGCAGACCTCCATGCCACGCCCGAGCCGTGGCGAGTTCCCGCTCCGCGGCGTCGACCCGTTCGGCGGCAGCCCGCACCGCCCGGTCGCGCCGGTCGAGGCCGCGACGGCGGATCCCTGCCCACCACCTGGGAACGCGCCGAGCCGCTGCCTTCTCGTACCGGTCCCGGGCCCGGGCGTGACGATCCCGCTGCCGCTCCATCACCACGTTCAGCCGATCGATCTCGGCCTGGGCCTGGGCGATCTCCGGTTCGAGGGGCGCACGAAGCCGCCGGGTGATGTCGTCCAGCTCGGCGTCCCGGGCTTGGACGTCCCGATCCGCCTGCCGCGCCTCGGCGAGATGCTCACCCAGCAACCCAAGCCGGAATCCGGCGTCGTCCTGGCTGGCGCCGACGTCGGCGAACGGTGCCAGGGCCGACATGATCGGCTCGGTGTTCCGCAGGACGTCATCCTTCAGCGCCCCCACCTGGACCTCGGCGGTGAGTTCGCGCGCTGGCCCGGTCAGCGCCTCCGGGTTGCCGACGCGAACGCACCGCAGCTGGTCGGCCAGGCCCCGCAGGACGTTGTCCACGGCCCGGTTGCTCTGTGACGTGACCAGGACACGGCGTGCCCGGCCCTCGCCCGCCCGGCCGGCCGCCGCCTCGGCAATGGCCATCTCGGTGATCGTCCAGGTCTTCCCGGTTCCCGGAGGCCCCAGCACGAGCAGCAGATCGGGCTCGCCCCGCGCACGCTGGAACGCGTCAAGCTGGCTGCGCTCCAGGTCACGGCCCGGGCGCGCCGACCGGTCCGGCGGGGCGGAGCGCTGGACGCGGTGCTCGGCCAGCGTCGCCAGCAGACGGGGACTGACCGCCTCGCCGTCGCGCAGGGCGGCCACCGCCCCCAGCTGAGCCCGGTAGACGACGTCGCTCGGCAGCACCGTCAGCGCACCCTGAGCCGGGATGCGGGTGAAGTCCGGAACATCGTCGAACCGGATCGTCACGTCCAGGTTCTCGCTCCGCAGAACCACGCCACGCAGGCCTCGGTCGTCGTTGACCTGAACCAGCGTTCCCTCGGTGATCTGACATCTCTCGACAAGCCGGAACTCGTAGACCCCGCGGGCGGAGAAGCGCTGCTCCCGCGTTGCCCGGCGGGCGCGGTAGAGAATCGGCGTGACGGCGAGCCTGTCCCGTTCCAGATCCCTGGTCCGCAGGATGATGCGTTCGACCGTGTCGAGGTACTCCTGGTGCCGCTCGGGTATTCGACCGGCCGGCGATCCGGACGTCCGAAGCGCCGTCCAGGCATCGGTGAGGACATCGATATGGCTGCTGCTGCCCGCCGGGATGTTCCTGACCTGTGAATGAACGGTCCACCGCGGGCAGCGGACACTCAGGAAACCCTGGGCGAGGCTTCGGTGATCCTGGAAGGACCACCGGCCGACATGATTCAGAAAATACCCGTCACCGCGGTTCGTGGGGCGCAGCAAAGCGATATGGGTATCGGTGTACAGCCGCAGCGTGGCTGCGGCCTGCCCGGTTTTCGCCTCCACCCGGGCAGGGACGCCGGAGGACATTCTTCGGAGCTGGTCGACGAAACCTTCGGGATCGAGGTCGTCATCGCCCCGGACACGGGCGCTCGCCATCTTCTCGACCATTCGCGCGCTCGGCACGATGGCTATCCCACCGGGCAGGGTGACCGCACTGGTCGCCATCAGCGCCCGACCCGACCGAGGTGGTCGGAACCGGCCCGCAACGCCGTGACGAACGGGCCAGCCACGGCGGGCCGCCGGCCCGGATCCGGATCCAGCGCCGCGCTCAGTAGCTCCTCCAGGTCGTCCGGCAGGTCGAGACCGAAGGCGCGCAACGGCAGCGGGCTCCCGAGAGCCGGAGGTCGTCCGGTCAGGCAGTGGTACGTCATGGCGGCGAGGCGATAGGCGTCGGTACGGAAACCGACCTCGGCTCCGTGGAACCCGAGACGCTCCTGCTCTGGCGCACGGTACTCGGCAGGGCCCTCACCCGGCCGGCGCGCGACGGCGGCCAGTCCGAGGTCACGCAGCGCGGCGCCGCCCCGGGGCCGGGGAGCACCACCGCGTCCGAGGTGAGCGCGCGATGGCTGTGCCCCTCGTCGTGCAGCCTGGTCAGGACGTCCGCCGCCACCGCGGCGACAGCGAGAAGCGCGGCAGCGGTCACCCGGTCCAGCGGCCGCGCTCGGGCCGGAGCCACCGGGCCGAACACGTCCCGCCAGGTCCGGCCAGCCGGCCGAGCCGAGATGACCGCGGCCTCGCCTGGACCCACCCGGCCCGCGGCCTTCCGTGGCAGGCCGTTACGGCCGCCGATCCGGTCGAGGATGCGCAGCTGGGTCGCGATCGCCGCGGCCTGCTCATCCGCCTGCGGATCGTGCCGGCGGATCAGCACCTGACGAAACCAGACCGGGCCGGGCCGTGAGGACATCACCATCGCCGCGCCCGTTCGCAGCACCCAGCCGTCGCCCCGCGACTCCTGTGGGTCGCCCTGGAGAAGACAGTCGCATCCGGCGATCCGAGCTGTCTCGCCGGCGCGTGGACGCCGGTCGGCCGAGAAGGGGTCCGTCGCGAGCGGGGCTTCCGGCGCGTCGGAAGCCCCGCGACCGGAAGCCCCGTAGCCGGAAGGCGGGATGCCTTCTCCTGCCGCCGTGTCCGGAGGCGATGTGCGTGACCTGGTGTGCGCCGGGTAGTACGCCGCGAGCACCGCTCCCGCCGCGGGCTGGGAGAGCCTGCTCCGCAGACCGGTCTCGTCCCAGATATCGATCCTGGTCGACGTCTCGGCCTCCTGCGCGCGGCGCCATCCATCCCACCACAGCGTAGTCGGATGATCCATGGAGCTGGGGACGCACAGTATCCACTCGTCGATCACATAGCCGTGCGCGCGAGCATTTTTCTGCGCGGAAGCAAATGATTCCCTGATCTGGTCGCGATGCGACCGCACCACCTGCGGCATGAAGTATTTGGACTGCCAGACGATGATCCGGTCGTCGAGCCGACCGTGGAAGACATCGATGCCTCCGTCCCCGGGGTTGGCACTCACCTGCCGGGCACCGGGGTAAAAGACGTCCACCAGCTGGGCGACCATCTGCTCGAAGTCAGCTCGGGCGCCCGCCGCGCTGCCGGTGTTCAGCTCATGCGCACGAAAGTTGACCACAGGGTTCTCACGCGGTCCCGACACGCCGGTCGCTCCTCCTCGGGCCAGGGAGCAGGATGCCGCGATAAATCGTACACATCATCCCCCTGGCGGGAATCAACCACGCGCCGGAGCACCGTTCGGGCCGCCCAGACCGGCGGCGCCCGCGTTCCCCTTTGCAACCAGGCGCGACGAAAGAGATGCCGGTGGCTCAGCCTGACGCGCGCCACCGGCCACAAAGGTACGCGCGGCGCGGAAACCGCCGCCCGCCCTGCTCTGACCACACGCGGCCCTCGTCACCCGCCCGGATGGCTGCTGTCCTTCCGCCCGGCCTGCGGTTGGTCATACGCTGAACGGCGTGAGCGTCGTGAAGATCAATGCCATCGAGGTTCCCGAGGGCGCCGGCCCCGAGCTGGAGAAGCGGTTCGCCAACCGGCTGCACGCCGTGGACGGCCAGCCCGGCTTCGAGTCGTTCGAGCTGCTGCGGCCGGTGGCCGGCGACAACCGGTACTTCGTCGTGACGCACTGGGACAGTGAGGAGTCCTTCCAGGCGTGGCTCAAGGGCCCGGCCATGGAGGCACACGCCGGGGAGCGTGCCCGTCCCGTGGCCTCCGGTGCGTCTCTGCTGGAGTTCGAGGTCGTCCACCGTTCGGTCGCGGGCGGCTCCTGACCGACCTGACCGCCGCCCTCAACCTGGCCAACTCGCTCGGCGCGATCGGCGGCGCGGTAGCCCTCGACGCCGGCTGGGGAACGCTCTCCACGGTCTGGGCCGGTTTCGTGCTCACCACGGCCGGGCTGTTCCTGTACGCCGCGACCGTCGCCGGGGCGAAGCCGGTACCGGTCCCCCGTTCCGCCTGAGCCTGCTCCGCCTCCACTCGTCCTGCGCACCCTGCGCCCCGGCTGTCGGCAGCCGGGGCGCTTCCGCGTGCTCCCGCCACGGCGCGTAGACAACCGACTGAGTCAACTATATTGTTCCGTCCGACGGTGGCCGGCATCACGCCGCCGGGATTCTTCGACCCCACCGGCCCACCGGGCCGATCGGTCTGACGGACAAGGAGCGGAGAATGGTTGACGACTTAGCCCGCGACGGCGGGGCCGTCGAAGGCAGCTCCACCGAGGGCGGCGCGGCCTCGGGTGGCGCCTACCGCGGCGGCGTCGTCGAACTGATGACCATCGACGTCGCGAGGGATCCGAAACCGACGTACCAGGCTCTGCGAGCCACCAGATCATCCGGCCGCAGGACAAGCTCGAGCAGTTCCGCCTTCGCGCCCGCGCCGCCGTCGCCGGAGCCACCACCGGCCGGTAGGCCCACCTGGCCCCCGCCAACGCGGGTGCGCTCAGGCTCACCGCCATCACCTGAGCGCACCCGACGGCTGGCCTACCGATCTCGCGCCCGCTGCCCAGGCGGACGAGGTCGGTACCCGCCCGTCTCCTATGCCGCGGGACGCGGGATGACCCGCATGTCAAGGTCGGCGTCAAGAGCCTCGGCAAGCCGTTCCAGCACCGGCAGCGTCGGTACGGTGCCTCCGGCCTCGAAGCGCGCCACCGCCGACTGTGTCATGCCCGCCGCGCGAGCCAGCTCCTCCTGGCTCCAGCCGCGCCGCTGGCGTAGCTCCCGCACCGACCGACCCAGCTCGAACGCCAACCTGGCCGCCTGATATGTCTCGCGCGCACCCGGCTCGCCCATCCGCCGTGCCCGCAGCTCCGCCCAGCCCCCCCGCTCATCCATCGCCGCCCCCTTCCTCTTCTGCCACCGTGCGCGACTCGGCCAGGCAACGCGCCAAGGCACGCCGCGCCCGAGACACCTCGGCGACCTCCCTCATCCACGTCTTGGCGAACACCGTCAACAGCACCACCCGCCGCCCCGGTGCGATCCAGCAGGTCACCCGGACCGCCTGGCCGTCCAGGTGAAAGCGCAGCTCCCGCAGCTTGCCATCGAGCTGCCGCGTGTAGGGCTCACCCAGCAACGGACCCTGCTCCGCGAGCAGATCGACGTAGAAGGCGACCGTCGCGAACTGCTCGGTCGGTAGCTGTCCCAGCCATCCCGGACTTCCGGTTCCAGCTCGACGGTACCCCACGTCATAGCGTTGACGCTATATTCGGTGGGGCACGGTCAGGCGTCCCACGCGACGTGGCCACCGGTCAGACCACTACATGTCGGGAGCATCCAGAACGACTCGGCCACACCGCGAACCCCGCCTACCCGCGGAGGGTCCATCGCGAATCGGGCGGTTAGGCTGCGGAACGCCCTGATTGCCCGTCGTGTGAGGAGCCCGGATGCTGGCGGCGCTCGTCGCTTCCGACCCAGCCGTCGTCGGGCGGTACCGGCTCGAGGCACGGCTCGGCTCCGGCGGCATGGGGACCGTCTACCTGGGGCGCGACGCGGGCGGTCGGCCGGCGGCGGTCAAGGTGATCCGGCCCGACCTGGTCAGCGACGCCGAGCTCCGCGAGCGGTTCCGGCGCGAGGTCACCGCCGTCCGCCGGCTGCGCGGCCCGTTCGTCGCCGAGTTCCTGGATGCCGACGTCGATGCCGCGTCCCCGTGGCTGGCGATGGAGTACGTCCCGGGGGTGAGCCTCGCGACCGAGATCGGCGCCCATGGCAGCCTGGCGGAGGCCCGGCTCGTCGCCATCGGCAGCGGCCTGGCGGCCGCCCTGCTCTCGGCCCATTCCGCCGGCCTGGTACACCGTGACCTCAAGCCGTCGAACATCCTGCTCGGCCCGATCGGGCCCAAGATCATCGACTTCGGCATCGCGCGGGCGCTCGACGGCACCGCCCACACCGGCACCGGCGCGGTTCTCGGCACCGTCGCCTGGATGGCTCCCGAGCAGCTGCTGGGCGAGCGGGCCGGGCCCGCGGCGGACATCTTCGCCTGGGCCATGTGCCTGGTTTACGCGGCACGCGGCCGGCACCCGTTCCCCGCCGAGGCGCCCGCCGCGACGGCCGTCAGGATGCTGCGGGACTCCCCCGACCTGACGGGGGTGCCGACTCATCTCCTCGGGCTGCTCACCCGCGCGCTCGACAAGGATCCGGCGCGCCGGCCCAGCGCGGACGAGGCACTCACCGCGATCCTCGGCGCCGAGATCACCAGCCTCGCGGCCGCCGAGGATCTCACCCAGCACACCGTGGACCGGCTCTGGTCGCCAGCCACATCCGCGCTGCTCCGCACATCGCCGCTGCCCGGCCCACCCTCGCCGCCGCCCGCACCCTCGCCGCCGCCTTCACCTCCGCAGTCGCCCTCACCGCCGCAGTCGCCCTCACCGCCGCAGCTGCCCGCGCCCGCACCCGTGCGGACGTCCTCGCCCATGCCGCCGCGCTGGTCCGCCGACGGCGTCGCGGCGATGGTGCGCACCAGTGCGGAGACCGCCGACCCGGACGCTGGACCGCTGGACCAGACCCGGATCGATCCAGGCCACCCAGCCGGCCGGCGCCGAGCCCGCCGATCCGCCATCACGGCCGGGGCCGCCCTTACCGCGGTACTCGTCGCCGGCACGATCGCCGCCGTCGCGGTCGCCGCGAACCGCGACGGCGCGCACCAGCGGGCGGAGGGCGCCGCCCTCGGCTCACAACCGTCCGGGACGGCCACCCCGCCGACAGTGACGACGTCCGACGCGGCCGCGTCGGCGGCAGGCACCGAGACCGCGGTCACTCCGGCGGCGTCCCCCGGATCGGCCACCGCGACGGACCAGGCCGGCGCGGCACCGGCTGCCACCACGGCGCCGTCGCCCGACCCCACTCCCACCGCGGCTCCCGCCCCCGCGACGGTCGCCCTCGTCCGCTACTACAACGGCGCGGATCACACCGTTCTGACCGGGCCCGCGCCAGCCGGCTACTGGGCTGAGAGCACCCTCGGAGCCATCTACCAGTCCGGTGACGTGCCTGGCACCTCCCCGCTGTACGCCTGCCTGATCGGCAGTGACTCGTTCACCTCGGGCAGCGCGAACTGCGAGGGGCAGCAGGTCGTAGGCGTCCTCGGCTGGGTTCTCGGTTCCCAGCCGTCGGCACCGGCCACGAGGGCGATCATCCGCTGCCGGACGTCCACCGGCGAGCACTTCGTCTCCCCGGACGCCGCCTGCGAAGGCCAGACCGTCGAGGGCGCGCAGGGCTACGTCCTCACCGGCTGACCCGGCCCGGCACGAACCCGGACTTCGCGACGGTCCGCTGCGGTGACGGCCGCCAGGTTCGGTAAACCGGGGACCGGAGGCGGCGACGTCCCCAGCATGGGCTGTGTGGACAAACAGGCGGAACCGGAACCGGAACCGCGACCGAAGCCGGAACCGGCGGCGGCCCGGTCGGGCGGGGCGTCGCCGGGGATCGTCGCGCCATACCTGTTCGGCCCGGACGACCTGGCGGCGCCGCGGCTGGACGCCGGGGTCCACCGGACGCTGGACGACTACTACCGCTGGCGTGACCGCAACCCGGACCGGGTCGCCGAACATGTGAACGCCTGCACCCGTGAGCTGGAACGCGTCGCCGACCGCCACCGCCACCGCCACCACCGCCACCTCGTCCGCGCACCGCAGGCCCTGGCGCCGGAACGGTGGTCGACACGGCTGTCCGCGCGCCGGCGCGCCGACGAACGGGAGCGGCTGACCCACGAGGTGAACTACTTCGCCGTCTACAACCTCGGCGAGGTGCCCTCCCCCGAGGTCATGGCACGCATCGTCGACGGGACGCACGTCCGCCTGCCCAGCGCGCGCCGCATCGTCGCGGACATCGACGAGCGACATGGCGTTCACGGCGTGGCCCGGTCACTCGTGCGCCACCTGCCCGAGCTCGACCGGGTCCCGGAGGTCGACCGGCTCACCGAACGGCTGAACCGGCTGCACCACGCGCTGCCCGAGGACGTCGTCGCGGCCGGGGCGATGGGCAAGGTGGTGCGAACGCTCGCCGGGGTGCTGGCCATCGGCGCCTACGACACCCTGGACGCGGACCAGCCCGTCCGCGTCGCCCACCTGACCCGGCTGCTGACCGCCGGCTACGCCTACGGTGCGGCGTACGCGATCGTCGACGACTCGTTCCACGACGTGCCGCACGACCGGCTCCCGCCACCCGACCGCGAGCGCTACCACCGGCTGCTGACCCACGCCCTGGCCACCGGGGAGGACGTCGACACGGCGGCCCTGCCCGACCATCCGCTCGCTGAGGAACTGTGCGGCCTCTACGACCTGATGCGTACGCACTATCCCTTCGACCGACACCGGAATCTCTACCGCGCCGCCCAGGCCATGTATCTGGCCCAGGACCGCGACGCCGCCCGAACGGCCGATGACGTCCGCGCCCAGGGGATACGCGTCCTGTATCCGGATATCTTCATCAAGGCTGGCATGAGTCGGATCGTGGCGAACATTCTGGGCCGCCGCGAGCTTCCGGACGGTTTCTACACGCGGGCCCTGCTCCTGAAGTTCCTCAGCCAGTTCAGCGACGACCTGCGGGACGTAGAACAGGACACGGCGGCCGGCCGGCTGACCCCGTTCACCGCACCACCTGAGGTGACCGACAGCGATCCGTTGTACGACCTGTTCGCCTACCGGGCCTATGTCGCCGCCGAGGTGTTCCAGGCCGATCCGGGGGTTTGCGACGCGCTCGAGCATTTCGGCGCCGGCAAGTTCGCCGAGCATTTCGCCGCCGATCCGGCTCGTGCCGCCCGGCTCCTGCGCCGCTACGACGTCACCACCGAGATCGCCCGGTTCCTGCGCACCGCCACCGGCCTGCGGGCGTCCGCCGTGCGTGCGCTGGAGACCACCGACACCCGGCTACGCCTGCGCAGCGAGCAGATCCTGAGCCGGCGCGATCCCGCCGCTGTCGACGTCCGCACCTTCACCGCCGACCGGCTCGGCCACATCAACCACATCGTGCACAGTGCCAACCAGCCCGGCGGCACCGGCCAACCCGCGGGCACCGGCCAACCGACCGGCACCGGCCAACCCGCCGGCACGCGCGAGCCCATCGACACCAGCCAACCCGCCGGAACCAGTCAGCCCGCCGAGACATCACCCCACGACCTGGACGCCATCCGGGCCTACGCGCTCGGCGGGCACGCCAAGCGGCTGCGCCCCGTGCTCACCCTCATGCTGGCCGAAGGGCTGCGGGTGCCGACCCGCGCCATCGAGCCTCTCCTGGCCGCATCGGAGCTGTTCCACACCGCCAGCCTCCTGCTCGACGACCTGCCCGCTCAGGACAACGCGACGACCCGGCGCGGACGTCCCACCGCGCACCGGGTCTTCGACGAGGGCAGCGTGCAGCTCGCCGCCGTATCGATGATCTCCTCGGGGTTCGGTCAGCTCGCCCGCCTCCACGAGCACTTCCCGCCGGTGCGGGTCGTCGAGGTCGTCGCCTACGCCGGCTCCACGCTCGGCCCCGAGCGCCTGTGCCGCGGCCAGAACCTGGACCTGCATCTCGCCCGTCGGGCCGACGACCGCCCGGTCACCGGCACGGACATCCTCGAGATGTACCGGCTCAAGAGCTCGACGTCGATCGAGGCGGCGCTGGTCCCCCTGATGATGCTCCTGGGCCGGCCGGATCGGGAGATCAGCCTGGTCGAGCGGTACGCCCGCCACGCCGGCATCGTCTTCCAGATCCGCGACGACGTGCTCGACCTCACCGCCGCCGACGACCTGCTCGGCAAGGACACCGGCCACGACACGGGCAAGGTCAACGCGGTGCGCGCCTACGGCCGGGCGGAGGCGGAACGGCTCATGCACCACCACCTCACCGAGGCCGTCGGGGCCTGCGCCGACCTGCGGTTCGACACCCGCCTGCTCGAGGCCATGGCCCACCACTTCGCCACCCGCCGACGCTGAGAAGTTGCGGAACCGGCCGCCGATATCGACCTGGCGGTCCGCACTCACCGCCGCACGGCGACCCACCGAGGATTCCGCACCGCCACACAGCACCAGCGATTGACGCCAATAGCGACAGACGGGGCAGAGAATCCTTCGACAATCCGCAAAAAATGCGGATTTTGGCTGCTGCAGCAGCCAAAATCCTCACTTCTTGCTCGCAAGCAGTCGCGGCACGCAAGCAGTCGCGGCACGCAAGCAGTCGCGGCAGCGGAAGCTCGAAGCCAGGGATGCCGCGACGGGCTCCCGGCACGCCGAAATCCTCAACTCTTCGAGAGGTGGCCGTGGTCGCGGCGGCCGCCACCACGTGAGCCGATCAGAACACGAACGTACCGTAACCCGCCACCGCATCCCGCCGGACAACTCAGAATGCCGGCGACGGCTTCCTTCTCGTCGTCGTGGATTTCGAAGACCGTCATCAGTTTGGTGATGTACAGCAGATCATTTGATCTTCGGGGACAGGTTGACCGGTAGGTGTTTCACCAGGACCACGTCGCATCGCGGTGGATCGGTGCGGCGGACGACCTCCATGGCGTCGACGCCGCGGGCGATGAGAACCAGCCCCCGGCCCGACGGCGTGAGGTTCACCTCCCGATCACTCGCCACGCGAGGGGTGAATCCCCGACCCTGATCGCTGACAGTCACGGTGATCTGGTATGCGGCGCGGTCGAGGAGCAGTCGAACCGGCAGGGCCGGATCAAGACGGTTCCCATGGATCATCGCGTTGGCCACGGCTTCGCGCACCGCCAGCGCCAGCGCCAGCCACTCGCAGTCGTCGGCAGCCAGGCGGGACTCCGCCGCCAACCGGCACGCCCACCGCTCGGCGACGGCAACGCTGGCCAGGAGGGAGGGCAGCCGCAACGCTTCACGCTCCACACCCAGCACCGCCCCCGCCGCAGGCCATCCCACCGCCGCGACACTAGTAACCGATGTGCCACCGCGCATGACGACCAGCGTCAACGTGATCACCCGAAATCCGGGCCCGCTCTGCCCTGTGTCCTTCCGCACCGACCACGGTCGAAATCGGGACGATCGAGGCTCGATTTAATTGTGAGACTTTCGGGATGCCCACGTCCCACTTTTCTTCCCGATGAGATCGCCCACCACCGGTTTGCACCGAAGTAGACATGCGGCAAACTCCGCCATGCACGCAAGAATTCAGGCACCAACGGGTAGTAGGCATTGACGAGAAAATTCCGGCGGTAATAGCTTCCATGCCGGACGCGGGGTGACGAGACGGGGCATCCCCGGCCGTTGGCATGGCTGTTCGGCCCACTCGCCATTGCGCTCCGGACGCGACTTCGGCCATCAAACAGCCTTCGGCCATCAGACGGCAGGCGCGAGAAGGAGACAAGTGAGCATGCGCATGAGGTCACGAAAGGCCGCCATCGTCGTGGCGGCCCTCGGATTAGCCGTGACGGGTACCGGGCTGGCGGCCCCCGGTGCCGGCGCCACGTCGGTCTCCGCTGCCGCCACCGGCACCTGCGGGGCCGAGCAGTGGGTGGCCAGCTGGGCCGCCAGCCCCACCGACGCCTCGTCGTTCGTCGACCCGTCCCTCGGGCTCATTCCCGAGCGGCTGACCAGGCAGACGCTGCGGACGGTGATCACACCGCACCTGAGCGGGTCATCGGCCCGGATCCACCTGAGCAACCGGTTCGGCACCAGCCCGTTGGCCTTCGCCCACGTGACGGCCGCGCCGCAGCGCAGCGGCGCCGCGATCGGGACTCCGGTGGAGGTCACGTTCGGTGGCTCGGCCTCCGTGACCGTGCCCGCCGGCCAGGAGATCGTCAGTGACCCGGTCGCGTTGGCGGTCGAGACGTTCACGCCGCTGACGATCAGCATGTACCTGCCGGCCACCACCAGCCCGCCGACCCGGCACTGGAACGCGAACGCGACCTCCTACTACACGAGGGCCGGCGTCGGTGACCTCACGACGCAGACCAGCGACTCGCGTTTCACCGAGAAGACGCTCAGCTGGTTCTACGTCAGTGGGCTCGACGTGCAGGCCAGCGCCCGGTCGGTGGTGGCGTTCGGTGACTCCATCACGGACGGCTTCGTCGGCGGAAGCCCGGTGAGCATTCCGGCGGACAAGAGCGTGGCCGACAAGAACGGCCGTTACCCCGACCATCTGCAGCGGCGGGTGAACGCAGCCGGCCTGGCCGTCTCGGTCGTCAACGCCGGAATCGGCTCCAACCAGCTCCTCGGCACCCTGATCTCCTTCGCCGGGCCCAGCGGCCTGTCACGTTTCCAGGCCGACGCGCTGGACATTCCCGGTGTCGCCGGAGTCCTGGTCCTGGAAGGCATCAACGACCTCGGGCTCGGCAACGGCGTCACCCCGCAGCAGATCACGGACGCCTACACCGAGCTGATCACAAAGGCGCACGCCGCCGGCCTCAAGATCTGGCTTGGCACGATCACGCCCGCGGCCAACGCGATCGTCGACGGCACATTCCTCGCGCCGAACAGCGAGAACTACCGGCAACAGATCAACACCTGGGTCCGGACCCAGACCCTGGCGGACGGTGTGGTCGACTTCGACACCGCCGTGCGCGACCCGGCGAAGCCGTCCCAGCTGCTGCCCGCCTACGCCTCGCCGGACAACCTGCACCCCAGCCTGGCCGGCTACCAGAAGATGGCGGAAGCCGTGTCGCTCGACCTGCTCGCCACGACCAGCTGCTGACCAGGCACGTGACCTGACCCGGTAGCTGACCTGACGCCCTGGCCTGCCTCGGATCCAAAGAGACAGGCCAGGGCTGAGGCAGGCCAGGGTTACGGCAGACGCCAGTCGACGGGCTGCGCGCCCTGCCGGAGCAGCAGGTCGTTGGCCCGGCTGAACGGCCGGGACCCGAAGAAGCCACGGTCCGCAGAGCGGGGCGACGGGTGCGTGGACTCGATCACCGCCGCACCGTCCAGGAACGGCCGCAGGCTACGCGCGTCCTGACCCCACAGGATCGCGACCAGCGGCTTGCCCCGCCCGGCGAGCGCCCGGATCGCCTGCTCGGTGACCTGCTCCCAGCCCTTGCCCCGGTGCGAGCCGGGCTGGCGCGGCGCGGTCGTCAACGCCCTGTTCAGCAGCAGGACGCCCTGACTCGTCCAGGGTGTCAGGTCGCCGTTGGCGGGCCTGGGCAGATCGAGATCCGCGCTCAGCTCCTGGAAGATGTTCTGCAGGCTGCCGGGAAGCCTGCGCACCTCGGGAGCCACCGCGAAGCTGTAGCCGATGGCCATCCCCGGCGTCGGGTAGGGATCCTGCCCGACGATCAGCACCCGCACCTCGTCGAACGGCTGCTGGAAGGCCCGCAGCACATGCGGGCCGGCCGGAAGGTAGGTGCGGCCCGCGGCGATCTCCGCCCGAAGGAAGTCGCCCATGGCCGCGATCCGGTCGGCCACCGGTTCGAGGGCCTGGGCCCAGCCTGGCTCGACAAGTTCCTGCAGTGGTTGCGCCGACATGGCTGATCAGCCTACGTCGCACCGCCACCCGTCACGGGACCGGGCCGGCAGCCGCGAGTAGGGAAATCCCTACTCTCACGACGGCGGCAGGCGGGATGGCATCCTGGTGAGCGATTTCCTTACGGTGAGCACATGGTCAGGAAGCTGCTCTCGCCGTGGCGAACGGTGCGTACGTGGTACGGCGTCGTGCACGGCGTGCTCGACCTGTTCATCGGCATGGTCTCGTTCGTCCTTGTGATCACACTTCTGGCCGTCTCCGCCTCGCTGCTGATCGTTTTTCCGGTAGCGCTGCCGTTCGTCTGGTTGCTGTTCGTCAGCGCCGACATCATCGGAACACTGGAGCGGTCGCGGGCCTCCGCCCTGCTCGACATACACCTACCGTCACCGCACGCACCGTTCACCAGTCGCAACTGGTTGAGTCGCCTCGGTCAGCGGTCCAGGTCCGGCAGCCGCTGGCGCGAGATCGCCTACTGCCTGTTGCTGATGCCAATCGGAGTGATCCGGCTCGCGGTGCTGACCACGGTGTGGAGCGGATCCTTCGCGCTGTTGATCCTGCCGCTCTACCTCGGTGCGTTGCCGGGTGACAGCGCCGAGTTCGGCCTGTTCGAGCTGTCCGGCGTCGGTGGCGCGCTCGCCGGCGGCGTCACCGGGGCCATCGGGCTGCTGGTCGCCGCCCCCTGGGCAACCGTCGCTCTCACGACGGCCGATGGTCTGATCGTTCGCGCGCTCCTCGGTCCCTCGCCCGAAACCGAGCTGCGCGAGCAGGTCACGCGGCTCGAGGCCAGCCGCACCTCGGCCGAGGCCGGGCGGTCCGCCGCGGTCGACAGCGCCGAGGCCGAGCGGCGACGCATCGAGCGTGACCTGCACGACGGGGCGCAGCAACGACTCGTCGCGCTGGCGATGGACCTTGGCATGGTCCGGGAGAAGTTCGACCGGGACCCCGAACGCGCCCGCCAGCTCGTCACCAACGCACACCAGGAAGCCAAGGCCGCGCTGGCCGAGCTGCGTGATCTCGTCCGGGGCTTCCACCCGGCGATACTCGAGGACCGCGGCCTCGACGCGGCACTGTCCGCGGTGGTAGCCCGCTGCCCGATCCCCGTTCAACTCGACATCACGGTCGACCCCCGACCACCTTCCACCGTCGAGAGCGCGGCGTACTTCATCGTCGCCGAAGCACTCACCAACGTCACGAAACACTCGCAGGCCTCGGCGGCGAAGGTGTCGATAGCCCGGCGCGGCGACCTGCTCGTGATCGACATCAGCGACAACGGCCGCGGTGGCGCCACCCTGGCCGGGGGAACCGGCCTGCAGGGCCTCGACGAACGGGTGCGCGGGCTCGGCGGATGGATGCAGGTGCTGAGCCCGCCAGGCGGGCCGACCTCGGTTCTCGTCGAGCTGCCATGCGGATCGTGATCGCCGAGGACTCGGTGCTGCTGCGCGCCGGTCTCATCCGCCTGCTGGCAGACGCCGGCGAAGAAGTGATCGCGGCGGTGGGTGACGCCGCGCAGTTGGTCGAGGCGGTCGAGCGGCACGCCCCCGATCTGGCCATCGTCGACGTGCGCATGCCGCCGACGTTCGCCGACGAAGGGGTTCGTGCCGCGATCGAGGTCCGTCGCCGCTGGCCCGGCGTGGGCATCCTCGTCCTGTCGCAGTATGTCGAGGAGCGCTACGCCACCGACCTGCTCGCGGGCGACAACGGGAAGCTCGGCTATCTCCTGAAGGATCGGGTGGCCGATGTGGGCGACTTCGTCGAAGCGGTGCGGCGGGTCGGTGACGGTGACACGGTCCTCGACCCCGAGGTCGTCACGCAGCTGCTGGCGCGCAGCCGCCGCCGCGATCCGCTCGACCGGCTCACCGCCCGCGAGCGCGAGGTGCTGCAGCTCATGGCCGAGGGCCGCACCAACGGCGCCATCGCTCGTCACCTCGTCGTCAGCGACGGTGCGGTCGAAAAGCACGTTCGCGGCATCTTCGCGAAGCTCGACCTCGCACCCACCGACCACGACCATCGCCGTGTGCTCGCCGTACTCCAGTGGCTGGGGGCCCCGTGATCACAGAAACACGACCAGGCCCGGCGACGCGGCCTTCGAATCGCTCCGGTGCACGCGCGGCCTGGATCGCTCTCGGCAGCATCGTCGCCGTCACGACGCTCGTGTACGGCGCCTTCTCGTACATGCAGCTGTGGGCCGTCGACCGCTCAAGCACGCGTGGCGTGTTCACTCAGGATGTCCGCTCGCTCGACGTGCGCAACGGCGCCGGAAGCACACGCATCGTGGCATCCGAGGCCGATGAGATCGTGGTCGAGGCGAAGGTCACCTACGGCCTGCGGAAGCCGACGAACGAGTCGTGGGTCGACGGTGAAAAACTCACGGTCCAGGCATCGTGTCACGCCTTCTTCAGCCAGTGGTGCGGCGTCGACTACACGATCCGTGTGCCCGCCGACGTCGTGGTCCACGTCCGCAGCTCGGGCGGTGGCGTGCGTGTCGAGGGGATCGACAGCGCGATCGACGTGTCGTCGTCCGGCGGTGGGGTGCGGGTCGACGACGTGCGCGGGCCGTTGCGCCTTCGCTCCAGTGGCGGCGGGATCACCGGCCAGCGCCTGCGGTCCGAGCTGGTCGACGTGTCGTCGAGCGGCGGCGGTGTGCGCCTCACCTTCGCCGCGCCCCCGAGCGACGCGGTGGTGCGATCGTCGGGCGGCGGGGTCACCGTGGTGGTGCCCGACACCGGCGAGCCGTACGACATCCACGCCTCGTCGAGCGGCGGATCGGTCCGCACCAGCGGCGTTCGCCACGATCCGTCCAGCCCGAGCCGGATCGATGTCGGTTCGAGCGGTGGCGGCGTGACCGTGCGCTACCCGGACGACCCACACGACTGACGACCTGTCGGGAGGCGAGCGACGCGAGGCTTGTTGTCGAGATCCGTCCCGTTCTCACCCGATACTGGCATCGAGCGCCGGGCTGCCTGCGCGAGGCCGACGGGAGAACGGTGACATCGTGACGACGAACGTGCCGGGCACGCCGGACTTCCCGCGAACGGCTCCCCCGCCCGTGGCGCCGCCCGCCGGTTGGCCAGCTGGCGATCTCCCCCTGAGCCGGGAGGACCTGCAACGGTTCCGGACGGCACTGGCAGCCGTCGCGCCGGACCGGACGTCGGCGGAGATGCTGCTCGTCGAGATCGACGTCCCGCGGACACGCCTACCGTCGTTCCACAGCACCCCGGAGCACGCCTGGTTCGAGGTTTTCCAGACGCTTGAGGCCGGAGTGGTCGCCCAGCCCTGCCGGCGTCTGCTGGCGGCTGTCCTCGTCCGCTACCCGGCCAATCCCGTCTTCCTCGATCTTCATGACCGCCATGTGGCCGGCCGGCCAGGGGATGCCACGGGGTCACCAATCGCCCCGGCCCGCACGTCATCACTGCTGCCAGCGCCACCGCCGACCGTGTTCCTGTCACATGACCGGGCAGACCAGGGCAAGGTCCAGGCGTTGGCCGACCTGCTGACGGAGGAAGGCCTCACCCCGTGGGTCGGCTCCGAGCAGGTGACCGGGGGCTCCCGGCGGGATCTGGCCGTTCGCCGCGCGGTGCTGGACTGCGACTTCTTCGTGCCGTGCCTGTCAGCCGCGGCGCTGGCCCGACCCAGCCAGCTCCACCGTGAGATCAGGATCGCGCTCGATCACGCGGACGAACTACCCGACCACGAGGTGTTCATCGTGCCCGCGCGACTCGACGAGTGCGACCCCCCATCGGCTCTACAGGAGTACCAGGGGGTCGACCTGTTCAGGCCGGGCGGTTTCCGTCAGCTGGTCCGTGCACTGCGCGCGCCGACACCGAGCGCCCGCAACAGGCGTTCCGGGCCGTCGGGCTGGTAGAACCGAACCGGTTCGAGATGGTCGAGCCGGACGGGCAGCGCGCAGTGCTCGTCCAGCAGGACCGGTACGACGAAGATTCGGCCTTCCGGCATCTCCTCGGCCACGTCGAGTGCCAGGCGAAGCTGCCGGTGCAGATCCCCGGCCTGGTCTACGGATCTCGTTGACAGGCACACCAGGACGAAGCCGCTCTGCCGGATCGTCCGCCGCATCTCGAGCCGGCGGTCGGCCCCTCCGAGCAGATCGACGTTCGCCCGCCAGGGGTGGAGGCCCGCCAGCGTCAGGTGCCCTTCGACGAGGCTGGCCGCCCGCTCGTCGGACTCGTCGTGGGCGATGACCACGGTGAAGGGAGCGCCGACGCCTTCGGCCGCCGTCCGGCGCCGAAGCGGCCCGTCGAACAGTGGACGGCGGCCAGCGGCCTCGTGCGGCAACCGGAACACGGCCGCGGTCTCGGTCAGGTCGGCGATCTCCGTGAGGAAGCGCTCCGCCGAGGCCATGGTGCCCGGTGGGACACCCAGGGCATAGGTGCGGTCCAGCCAGTCGAGGCTCATCGTCGTGATGTTGGTCCACGCTGTGTGCAACTCGTCGCCCAGCGGGCGGGCAACCGCCGCCCCGCCGGCGAACCCGGTGCCCGCCACCGCCGGAGTGATGGCTGCGGCAGCCCGCTCGCCCAGGTCCGAGCCGATCGGCGCGGCGGACGCCAGTGAGATCCGGACGCGAAAGACCTGGTCGACGTAGCGGCGCACCGCCGCTTCGTACAGCGGCCGCGCCGCCACGGCGAACTGGTCCGCGGGGAACGGCCGCGGACTCACCGGCGACGTGGCGTCCCTGGAGAGGGCGGCGTACTGCCCGGCCAGTGTTGCCAACGCCGCCTTCTCACCCGGCTTCAGCCGGTACGGCTCGATGCAGACGCCCAGCAGCGTGCCTTCCGGCCTTGCCAGCAGCTGTTCCCAGATCGCCTGCCAGTCGCCGCCGCCGGTGTAGGGCGAGACGGCGACACACGCCCTGCGCTCCGCCCGCCGCGACCAGGACCAGGCAACAGCCTTGCGGATCTCGACCATTCCCTCGCCGCGCGGGCGCAGCGGAGCCAGCAGGTACGCGACCGCGGCCGAGTCGAGCACCGGCGTGACGCGGACATGGGCCGGCGCGGCGGCCAGCCGGTCCCGCAGCGTCAGCGCCCGGCGGACGGCGGAGCGCCGGTCGAGGTCGTAGGTCTGCGCGAGCAGAACACAGGTCAACCACTCCGAGCCCGGGAAGGCTATGTACCGGACCTCGAAACGCATGGGGCCGGCGACATCCCACAGCCCGGCCAGCCACACCTGCTCCGCCGCAGCCGCCTCGGCGGCACCGACCCCTACCGGCCTGACCGGCTCGACCTCCGCGGCGGCCCAGGCCCAGTGACCACCCGCGGCGCCGGAGACCACGTGGACGCCGTCATCTCGTCCGGTAGTCATCGCCGTCGTTCCCGCGACCGAACACGTTGCCGGTATCCGGCCCGACCGGGGCACCCGGCGGCCAGCTCGAGGCGCGCTCAGAAGCCCACCCGGGCCCGCCTTCCGGTACCTCGCTCGGAGGCGGGGACGGAGGCGGTGGGAACGGCGGCGGTGGGAACGGCGGCGGTGGGAACGCCTGCTGGTCAGCCGTGACGGGATCATGCTGCGGCATCGGAGCGTACGTCGCTGCCTGGTGTGATGTATCCGGCCAGCTCGGCCCCGACTGGTGGATCTGCTGTGACGGTCGGGGCGCCGGCTGGACCAGAGGCGGCTGAACGAGAGGCGGCTGGAAGGGGGACGGTGCCGTGCTCGGCGCCGTCGGAATGCTGCTGCGTTCGTGCGGGTGCGGGAAACCGAACTCGAGCGGCACGTCGCGCTGCTCGTAGGCGACGAACAGCCCTTCCCTACAGGCGGCGTGCACAGCCTCCCGCATGGCCCTCGGGCGCTCGGTGCGCAGCATACGCAGCTCAGGACCGTTGCGCCCGAGCACGCCGCCGAGGAGGTCGGCATAGAACTGCCATATCAACTGACCGCCGCGGCGCGAGCGCCACATCATCCAGCCGAGATACAGGCTCGTGCCGTACGCGAAGACCGAGACGTACGTGACGTAGAAGTTCTCCTGCAACACGAGACGATAGCGCACACCGTCACGCGGCGACCCGGTTTGGAACGGCCTTACCTCAGGGTTGATCGGCATCCTGCGCATCCGAAGCGCACCGGCGATCTGACTATAGGTCGACGTCGCGCTGTCAGCCCGGTCAGCGAGAAGAACCCGCCATTCCGCGACCGGCTCGGGAACACGCATCCCCAGCAGCACCACAGCGAAGCTGATGACGGAAACCAGCGATCCGAAAAGCATAAGCCCTTCGGCGGAGCTCTCGCTGCCAGCGGCCGCCACGAACAACGCGAAAGCGAGGAAGACCAAGAAGACAACTGCGCTCGCGACGGTGGCGTTCAGCCCCATCCAGAACAGCACCCGAACGCTGACGCTCTCGTCCAGAGCAGTTTCGACATCGCCGTACCTGAGCGTCTTGTCCAGGTATGCAACATCGGAATTGCCGCCGTTCCAGCCTGGGACCGGTACCGCCCACCGTGGCGGCACATCCGACTGCGAACCATGCTGATCGACCATTGTGGCCCCGTTCCACCTCAGTCGCTCCACCTGCGATCAGGCGACCCGGCCCCTGACAGGCCGATCGCCGATGTCGCGATTTTACGTCCCTTTCTGAGCACGCTCGCCACGAGGGCCGGGTGAGCGGATTCGCACCGCCGGAAATTGTCAGACCGAGCACGGTCGAGGTCGCCACCAAATCCACCCGCGCGTTGCCGGCGACAGGCCCGAATGTCCGAAGCCCCACGCGGCGGCCCCGATGGGTGGATTCCGTCCGTCGACCGCATGCCCGCAGGTCGCAGGCCCGGTGACCATAAAGGCCCTACGCAGGCTCGCCGAGCCGACACGCGAGCCGATCCGATGACACTGCACCGCAACACCTGACCTGGGCGGAGCGCACCACGTTTGCCGAGTAGCTACCCGTAGGCCACTGCGAGGGTTTCCGGTGGAGTTCCCAGGACCTTCTCGCCGGTCTCCGGATGGGTGCGCACGACGAGGTGCTCCGCCAGTGACAGGCACAGGGCCCGTCAGGCGTCCCGGCGTTCCAGGAGCGCCGCGCCGGCGAGAAGTGCCCCGGCAGCCCACAGTGCCAGGACCCCGAGGCCCTTCCAGGGGCCGATGTCGAGGTCGGCGCCGGTCGCCTGCACCGCGAGCCCGGCGCTGGCCGGACCGATCTGGCGCAGGTGCCGCTGCCAGGCCGGGTCGGCGACCGCGGCGGTGACGATCGGCAGCACGTACAGGAGCGCGAGGACGGCCCCCACCCCGGCGGCGGAGCTGCGGACGCAGGTCACGATGCCGAGGCTCAGCAGGCCGATGAGGACCAGGTAGAGCACCGAGCCGACGGCCGGGCGCGCGGCGACGACATCCGCGGGCAGCAGCAGCCGGGCCACAAGGACGGAGCCTGCCACCGCGATGGTCGCCGCGGCTGCCAGCACGCCGGCGACGACCACCGCCTTGGCGGCCAGCACACGGCTGCGCCGGGGAACCGCCGTCAATGTCACCGTGACCAGGCCGGTGGCGTACTCGTCGCCCATCACCAGCGCCCCGAAGACCGCCACCACTGCCTGGCCGAGCAGCACCCCGGTCAGGCCCAGCTTCGGCAGGTCCGTGCCGGGCAGCGGGTCGGTGGCCGCGGCCACGGCCGCGCTGAGCGCGACCATGCTCACGACCATCGTGGCGAGCAGCGCGGGCAGGCCGGGTGATGTGCACGCCTTGGTCCACTCGGCGCGCAGCGCGTTCCTCATGCGTCCCGCCGGCGCAGCGCGACCGCGGCCACGGCGAGTGCCACCGCCGCCCATCCGGCGAGAACCGCGAGACCGGCCCACGGCGCGAGCGGGAAGTACCCGTCCGCCGGCGTGTAGAGGCCCGCCACCTGCGGGTATTCGGGCGCCGCCTGCTGCAGCGCGAATCCCGCGGCCGGGGTGACCCGCAGCAGCCACCGCGCGGCCTCGATGGGCAGGACCGTCACGGCGAGCAGGTACGGCAGCACGACGAGGACCACCGCCGCCGTGATGGCCGTGACGCCGCGGCGCAGCAGCGTGCCGAGGCCGAGCGCCAGGATCGCGGCCAGGGCGAGCAGGGCGGCGGTGCCGGCCACGACGCGCAGCTCCGTCAGCGTCGGCACCGGGTGGACGTACACCCCGTTGCCCCTCAGCACCCGCTGCCCGAGGACGACGACGGCCGCGGCGGCGGTGAGGCCCGTGACGACCATGGCCCCGCTGACGACAGCCGCCTTCGCGGCCAGCACCCGGACCCGGCCGGGGCTGGCCAGCAACGTCGTCCGCAGCAGCCCGCGGCGGTACTCGGCGGTGACGAAGACGCAGCCCACGACGACCGCCACGATCAGCCCGACGAAAGTGCCGACCAGCGTCTGGCTGATCGACACACCGAGCCCTGCCGCACCCGCGACGGCGGGGGCGATGTCGCCGGAGCCCCTCAGGCGCATGGTGTCACCGTCGCGTTCGAAGCCCTCGGCGCCGCTCCTCGGCCCGTCTCCGGAACCGCCGGGGCCGCCGGGGTCATCAGCGCCGCCAGGGTCGCCGGCGGCGCCAGGGTCGCCGGCGGCGCCAGGGTCGCCGGCGGCGCCGATGACGTCTGGCTGCCAGGCGGTGCCGGTCCAGCCGTCACCGGTCGCGAGGTGGTCGAAGGTTCCCGTCGCCTGGCTCGGCCCGCCCATGGCACCGGACGCCAGCCCCGCGTGGACCTCCTCGGTGTACTGCGGCGACGTGACGAACAGCCCCACCTGGGCGGTCGCCGGCAGGCCGGGCAGCCGGGCGGTGCCGATGGTGACCCACCGGACGCCGTCGGCCGACTCGGCACCGGTGACGGTGTCCCCGGCCCGGCTCAGCCGCAGCCAGCGCGGGTGGGCCGCGGTGGCGGCATCCGGCCCGCCGGCGAGGTCGTGGGTGTAGTCGTACTGCATCCGGGCGCCGTGGGCGCCGGTCATCATGACCGCGGCGTAGGTCGAGCCCTGGCCGGTGTCCGCCTTGACGATCAGGCCGGCCTTGGCCCACGGCGCGACCCCGTGCCTCGGCCCGTCCGTGCCGCCTCGGCCGCTCCGGCTGTTCGGGTCACCCGTGCCGTTCGGGCCGTTCGGGTCCCCTGTGTCACCGCGGCCGTGCGGGTCGCCGCCCGGGAGGATGCCGGTCATGCCGGTCACCCGGACGGTGATGCTGCCGTCCCCGGTGAGTGCCTGGTGAAGGAACGTGAAGCTGTCCGTCACCTCCTCACCACCGGGACCCAGCGGAAGCTCGCACCCGGAGCTGAGGCCGTGTTTTCCACACGTCCCCTCCATCCCGGGCATCACCCCGAGCGCCACGATGAGCCCGGCGGCGGCGACGGTGGCGAGCACCCAGCCACGGACGGTCCGGAACTTCGTCCACTCGGCGCGCAGCGTGTTCGCGAAGCCGTTCACCGTCCCTCCCCCGCCACGGTGGCCCGGTACTCCACCGCGTCCCGGGTGAGGTTCAGGTAGGCGTCCTCCAGCGTCGCCCGATGGGCGGTGAGCTCGGAGAACGGCACGCCGTGCCGGCCGAGCAGCCCGGCGATCTCCTCGGCCGACAGACCGGCCACCACGAGGGCGTCTGCCCCGGCCGGCGTGACGGAGCCGACGCCCGCGGCCAGGACCGCCGCCTCCAGGACCGCCGCCGCCGGGCCGCCCGCGGTCGTCCGCACCGTGACCCGGCCGTCCGACACCGCGGCCAGCAGCTCCGCGACGCCGGCGTCGGCGAACACCTTGCCGCGGCCGACGACGACCACACGGTCGGCGATGTCCTCCAGCTCGTTCATCAGGTGGCTGGAGACCAGGACCGCACGCCCGTCGTCGGCGAGCGCCCGGGTGAAGCGGCGCATCCAGATGATTCCTTCGGGGTCCATGCCGTTGAACGGCTCGTCGAGCATGAGCGCGGGCGGGTCGCCGATCAGCGCGGCGGCGATGCCGAGCCGCTGCCGCATGCCGAGGGAGAACCCGCCGACCCGGCGACGGGCGACGGATGTCAGCCCCGCCTCCTGGAGAACCTCGTCGACGCGGCGCGCGCCGAGCCCCTGGGAGTGGGCGAGCCACAGCAGGTGGTTGCGAGCGGTGCGGCTCGGGCCGACGGCGGAGGCGTCGAGGAGCGCGCCGACGTGCCGCAGCGGGTTGCGCAGCTCGCGGTACGGGCGCCCGCCGATGAGGGCCTCGCCGGAGTCGGCGGTGTCGAGGCCGAGGATGACTCGCATCGTGGTCGACTTGCCCGCGCCGTTTGGCCCGACGAAGCCGGTTACCTGCCCCGCCGGGACGGTGAAGGTCATCCCGTCGAGCGCGGTGACCGCACCGAACCGTTTCCGTAGGCCGTTCACGTTGATCATAGGGGGATTTCTAGCCACCCCGCGGTGTCAGGCCGGTGCCGCCGGACGACACCGGGCTGACACCGCCCGCCTGGGATGGTGGTGCGATGCGCGTCCTGGTGGTGGAGGACTTCGAGATCCTGGCCCGTGCGGTCCGGAGCGGGCTGCGGCGCGAGGGGATGGCGGTCGACGTCGCGCCCGACGGCGACGACGCACTGGCGCGCCTCGCGGCCACTCGGTACGACGTGGTGGTGCTCGACCGCGACCTTCCCGGTACGCATGGTGATGATGTGTGTCGGCGGATCGTCGCCACGTGCCCGGCCAGCCGGGTCCTCATGCTGACCGCGTCGAGCACGGTCCGGGACCGGGTCGACGGGCTCGGTCTGGGCGCCGACGACTACCTCACGAAACCGTTCGACTTCGCGGAGCTGGTCGCCCGGGTCCGCGCGCTGGCTCGACGGCCGACCGCGCTGGTTCCGCCGGTGCTGGAACACGGCGACCTGACCCTCGACCCGGGCCGACGGGTCGCGTCGCGAGCAGGGCGGCGCCTCGACCTCAGCCCCAAGGAGCTCGCGCTGCTGGAGTGCCTGCTCGCCGCCGCGGGACGTCCGGTGCCTGCCGAGGAGCTGCTGGAACGGGTGTGGGACGAGGCGGCGGACCCGTTCACGACGGCGGTGAAGACGACGGTCCGCCGGCTGCGGGCGAAGCTCGGTGATCCCCCGGTGGTCCACACGGTGCGCGAGGGCGGCTACCGGATCGGCGAGCATTGATGGCCCGGCGCCGGCGGCTGCGGACGCAGCTGATGCTGCTCTACGCCATCCCCTTCTTCGTGTCCGGAGCGACGTTGCTGACCGCGGCGCTGGTCGGGACGAGGGTGTCGGTGCCCGCGCCCGCGGCGGGTGAGCCGGTCAGCAGGGTCGGGCCCGCGGCGCGGCCGGACACGACGACGCAGTTCCCGTTCCTCATCTGGCTAGTGATCATGGTCGTGCTGGCGTTGGCCTCCATCGGCGTGGGCTGGCTGGTGTCGGCACGGTTCCTGCGGCCCCTGCGCGCGATCACCACGGCCGCACGGGAGATCTCGGCGAGCAACCTGCATCGCCGGCTGGGGCCCACCGGCCGCGCCGACGAGTTCGCGGAGCTCGCCGCGACCCTCGACGACCTCTTCGCACGCCTGGAGGCCTCGTTCGCGTCACAGCGGCGCTTCGTGGCCCACGCGTCGCATGAGTTGCGCACCCCGCTGGCAGCGCAACGTACCGTGCTCCAGGTCGCCCTCGCCGACCCCGGCACGACCATCGACTCGCTGCGCACCGCCTGCCAGGAGGTGCTGGGGCTGGGCACCGTCCAGGAGCAGCTGATCGACTCGCTGCTCACCCTGGCCAGCGGTCAGCAGGGCGTGGAGCGGCGGGAGTCGTTCGACCTGGCCGACCTCACCCGGCAGGTGCTCTCCCGCAGGCCGGCGATCCGGCCCACCGAGCTGACTGTCACCGCGTCCCTGGGCCCGGCACTGGTCTCGGGCGACCCGAGGCTCGTGGAGTGCCTGGTGGCGAATCTCGTCGACAACGCGATCCGCTACAACCGGCCGGGCGGCCTCGTCGAGGTAAGGACGACCACCACCGCGGGCGGGGCCAGCCTGATCGTCCGCAACTCGGGGCCGGTCGTGCCGCCACCGGAGGTGGGCCGGCTCTTCGAGCCGTTCCAGCAGCTGGACGGCCGGCGGATCCGGCACGGCGACGGGCACGGCCTGGGTCTCGCGATCGTGCGGGCCGTCGCCGACGCGCACGGCGCGACACTGATCGCGGCGGCCCGGCCGACCGGCGGGCTGGACATCGAGGCCATGTTCCCCGACCGCAGGGCCGGCGACGAGGACGTCGTGCGGAACAACCAGTCGCGGTAGCTCAGCGGGGTTCGTCGCCGCGCAGCGTGACGCGCTGGATCACGCGGTGAGCGTCGCCGAAGTCGCCTGCGACCGAGTGCTGGGTCGCGCGGTTGTCCCAGAAGCCGATGGTCCCCTCCTGCCAGTGGTAGCGCACCGTGAACTCCGGACGTACCGAGTGCTGGTAGAGGAACGCGAGCAGGGCATCGCTCTCTGCGCGGTCGAGCTCGGCGATGTGCGAGGTGAAGCCGGGGTTCACGAACAGCGACTTCTTCCCGGTCTCCGGGTGCGTGCGCACGACGGGGTGCGCGGCCGGCTCGAGCCTGACGAAGGTCTCGCCTTCCCAGCGCCCTTCGCCGACGAGGTCGAGGATGCCCTTGAACTGGGCCTCGCCGTCGTGCACGGCGGTCAGCGTGCCCAGGAACTCCTGCAGCGCCGGGCTGAGGGCGGCGAAGGCGGCTTCCTGGTTGGAGAACAGCGTGTCGCCGCCGGCCGGGGGCACCACGACCGCCCGCAGGATCGAGCCGAGCGGCGGGCGCTTCACAAAGGTGACGTCGGTGTGCCAGTCCAGTCCGCGCGAGACGGTGCCGACCCTGCCGTAGGCCGCGGCCAGCTCCCTGGCCTTGCTGTAGTCGATCTCGAACACCTCGGGCTGCCCGTCCAGGCCGGGGATGACCGGGTGGCCCTCGGTCGGCTCACCGAAGCGCCGCGCGAACGCGAGGTGCTCCGCCGGCGTCAGGTGCTGGCCCGGGAAGAACACGACCTTGTAGTGCAGCCAGGCCGCCCGCACCGCGGCGACCTCCCGGTCGTCGAGCGTGCGCACGTCGAGGCCCCGGATCTCGGCGCCGATGTTGCCCGAGAGCGGGACGATCTCGAACAGCGGCTCGGCCACCGCGGTCGCGGCCGCGGCCTGCTCCTGGCCCGCGGTGTCCGTACCCGCGCCGGTGCCTGTTTCAGCTGTGAGAGTCATGGCCTGGGTCTCCTTGGTCGGTCGGCCGGGGACCGGGTCGGAGAATAGTCCGCTATCTCGATCGGATTTGTCAAGATTGCCCGCCACCGCCGTCGGCGGGCTGCGATCCGTCCACACCGACACCGACGGGCCATACGCGTGGACACCGGGCCGACACCGTCGACGACGAGGTCCGGGGGGCTGCGGGCCCCTGGCCGCCACAGGACTGCAGCAACCTGCGGGTTGACAGGCAGGGCACCGACGGGTCAGCAATATTTAGTATATGCATCGAATAAGTAGACAAGCCTGGCAGCCATGCCAGGCTTGATCGCCGATGATCATGAACAACCCACGCGAGGAGTACAGCCGTGTACATCTCCGCTCGCGCCGAGTACGCCATCAGGGCGATGCTGGCCCTCGCCGTCGCGCACCCGGACCGGGTCGCCGCCCCCGCACTGGCCGCGAGCGAGGAGATCTCGCTCGCCTATCTGCAGGCGATCCTGCTGGATCTACGTCGAGCCGGGCTGCTGTTCAACCGACGGGGAGTTGACGGCGGATACAGCCTGGCCCGCCCGACCGACAGCATCACCGTCGGCGACATCCTTCGGGCCACCGGCGGAGCCCTGACAAGCGTTCGCGGCGAGCCGGCCGAGCGGGCCACCTACGGCGGGGCCGCCCGCGGGCTCAGCCGGGTCTGGCTGGCCGTGGACGCCGCCATCCACGAGGTTCTCGATCGAGCCACCCTCGCCGACGTGCTGGCCGACAAGGTCTCCGTCTAGCCGAAGCCGCCGGACACCAGGCGCCTGGCGCCTGGTGTCCGGCGCCAGGCCACCCGAACGGGTCGGATCGCCGCCACGGTGGTCTAATCACTACCGAACACGATCTCGCCCCGCCGAAGGGCGGGGTTTCGTCACCTACAGCATCCAGTTCGCCACCACTGGAAACCTAGCTTCACATCCTTACCAACCAACTCTTGCAAGTCGGTCGATTAGGTGGGATATCTAGTCCTGGTCAGCACGGGCGAGCCGATCTGTCACGCAGGTACACCGCAAGGTGTACCTGCGCGGCACCGTCATCTCGCCTGTCGCTCTTCCAGCGCGGGCCGCGGCAACGCGGCCCTACGGACAGCTCCCTGTGTCCATCCACACCATCAAGATCCGGTTTCTGCCGAGCCTCGGGCTCGGAGATTCGCACGCGCGCAGACAGGTGCCACAGCAGGCACCAGAGGAGGCCAGGTTTCCCATGAATATCCGGTTCAGAGCGGTGGCGGCTCTGGCCCTGGTCGCCAGCCTGGCGATCTCCGCGTGCGGAGGAGGCGATGACGACGAGGCGGGCAGCAGCAGCGGCGGCTCGGGCTCGTCCACGACGCTGCACATCGTCGGCTTCGCGGTGCCGGAGGCGGCGAACAAGGCCATCGCCACCGAGTGGAACAAGACCGAAGCCGGCAAGGGCGTGAAGTTCGAGACGTCCTACGGCGCCTCCGGCGACCAGAGCCGCGCGGTGGTGTCAGGCCTGAAGGCCGACTACGTCCATTTCTCCGTCGCCAGTGACGTCACCCGGCTGGTGGACGCCGGGCTCGTCGCCGACACCTGGGACGACGGCCCCACCAAGGGCATCGTGTCGTCGTCGGTCGTCGTGCTCGCGGTGCGCAAGGGCAACCCGAAGAACATCAAGGGCTGGGATGACCTGATCAAGCCGGGCATCGGCATCGTCACCCCCAACCCGGCCTCCTCCGGCTCCGCCCGGTGGAACGCGCTGGCCGCCTGGGGGCACATCTCCGCGAACGGCGGAACCGACGCCCAGGCCGAGGAGTACCTGACCAAGCTCTTCGCGAACGTGGTCTCGCTGCCGAGCAGCGGCCGTGACGCCACCACCGCCTTCCTGGGCGGCACCGGTGACGTTCTGCTCGCCTACGAGAACGAGGCCATCCTGGCCCGCCAGAGCGGCGAGGAGCTCGACTGGGTCGTCCCTGACACCACCATCCTCATCGAGAACCCCGGCGCCGTCCTCACCAAGGCCGACCCGAAGGCCAAGGAGTGGTACGACTTCGTGCTGAGCCCGGAGGGCCAGCGCCAGTTCGCGCTCAAGGGCTTCCGCCCGGTCATCGACGGAGTCAAGGTCGATGAGGTCGAAGGCGCGCTCGACCCGAAGAACCCGTTCCCGACGCCGAAGAAGCTGCTCACCGTCAAGGACGACTTCGAGAGCTGGTCGGCCCTGTCGAAGAAGTTCTTCGCCGAGGACACCGGCATCGTGGTCAAGGTGATCGCCGCCTCGGGCAAGGCCAAGTAGCACTGTGACATCGACAACCGTCACCGGGCGCCGATCCGCGGGAGACCGCGGGTCGGCGCCCGGCGGGCTGCCGCTGACCCGGGTGTCCGGTGTGGGCCTCGGCGTGGCCATGCTGTGGTTCAGCCTGCTCGTTCTCATCCCGCTGGCGGCGGTCGCGGTGACGGCGTCGGAAGGTGGCTGGAGCCAGTTCTGGCGCACGGTCACCCAGGAGCAGACCGCCGCCGCTATCGAGCTCACCGTCGGGACCGCCTTCCTCGTCACCCTGGTCAACATCGTGATGGGCACGGCGATCGCCTGGGTGCTGGTGCGGGACAGGTTCACCGGCAAGCGTGTCCTGGAAATCCTCATCGACATCCCGTTCGCGCTGCCGACAATCGTCGCCGGGCTGGTGCTGCTTTCCCTCTACGGCCCGAAGAGCCCGCTGGGTGTGAACATCGCCAACACCCGCACCGCGGTCTTCCTGGCCTTCCTGTTCGTCACGCTGCCGTTCGTCGTCCGCACCGTGCAGCCGGTGCTGGCCGAGCTCGACCGGGAGGCCGAGGAGGCGGCGGCCTCGCTGGGCGCGCGGCGGTTCACCATCTTCCGGCGGATCATTCTGCCGGGCCTGACCCCGGCCATCGCGGCCGGAGCCGCGCTGTCGTTCGCCCGCGGCGTCAGCGAGTACGGCTCACTGGTGCTGTTGTCCGGCAACCTGCCGATGCATACCGAGGTGGCGTCGGTGCGCATTCTCAGCAGCATCGAGAACGACAATCCCGAGAACGCGGCGGCGGTCGCGGTCGTCCTTCTGGCGATCTCGTTCGTCGTGATCGTCGCGGTGGACGTCCTGCAACGGAGGATGGTGCGCCGTGGCTGACACACCGACGATCGAAGCGACAGCCGACCACCCGGCCGAGCACGCGCCGCTGCCCGGCCGGGCCCGGCGGCGCGGCCGGCCACCGGTGGGCCGGTACGCGCTGCGGCTGGTCGTGATCGCCTATCTGTTCCTGCTCGTGGCGTGGCCGCTCTACCTCGTCGCGCAGAACACGTTCAAGGACGGCTTCGACGACCTGAGCGCCATTCTGGACGACCCCGACACCGTCCACGCGCTGCGGCTCACCCTCACGATCGCGGTCACCTCGGTGATCATCAACACGGTGTTCGGGGTGGGCATCTCGTTCCTCCTGGTCCGCTACCGTTTCCCGGGCAAGCGGCTGCTCAACGCCGTGCTGGACGTCCCGCTGTCGGTGTCGCCGATCGTGGTCGGGCTCGCACTGATCCTGGTCTACGGCGGCCGGGACGGCTGGTTCGGGCCGACCCTCGAGGACGCCGGTCTCCAGGTCATCTTCGCCACCCCGGGCATGATCCTGGCCACGACCTTCATCGCCCTGCCGCTGATGATCCGGGAGGTGGTCCCCGTCCTGGAGGAGGTCGGGGACGAGCAGGAGCAGGCCGCCCGCAGCCTCGGCGCGAACGCCGTCCAGACGTTTCGCCGCATCACCCTTCCCGCCATCAAATGGGGCGTGGTCTACGGCGTCGTGCTGAGCCTGGCCCGTGCCCTCGGCGAGTTCGGCGCCGTCAAGGTCGTCTCCGGCAACGTCTCCGGCGACACCCGAACCGCCACCCTCGTCGTCGAGGAGAAGTACCTGAACTTCGACCGGGGCGGTGCCTACGCCACCGCCTTCCTGCTCGCACTCGTCGCGGTGGCCTGCATCGTCGTCGTGTCCCTCATTCGTCCGAAGGATCCGAAGGAAAAGCGGTGAGCATCGAGATCACCAATGTCAACAAGCGCTTCGGCGACTTCGTGGCGCTCGACGACGTTTCCGTGAGCATTCCGACCGGCCAGCTCACGGCACTGCTCGGCCCGTCCGGCGGCGGCAAGTCCACGCTGCTTCGCATCATCGGCGGACTGGAGCAGGCCGACACCGGACGGGTCGTGATCGAAGGCGTCGACGCGACGGGCCTGCCGCCGCAGAAACGCAACGTCGGTTTCGTCTTCCAGCACTATGCCGCGTTCAAGCACCTGTCGGTGCGGCGCAATGTGGCCTTCGGCCTGGAGATCCGCAAACGGCCGAAGGCCGAGATCCGCTCGCGGGTGGACGAGCTGCTCGCCCTCGTGCATCTGGAGCAGTTCGCCGAGCGGCTTCCCTCACAGCTGTCCGGCGGTCAGCGCCAGCGGATGGCCCTGGCCCGCGCACTCGCCATCGAGCCGACGGTGCTGCTGCTCGACGAGCCGTTCGGCGCACTCGACGCCAAGGTCCGCCGGGAGCTGCGCGACTGGCTGCGCCGCCTGCACGACGAGGTGCACGTCAGCACCGTGTTCGTCACCCACGACCAGGAGGAGGCCCTCGAGGTCGCCGACGAGATCGTGGTCATCAACGAGGGGCGGATCGAGCAGATCGGGTCCCCGGACGACCTGTACGACCGGCCGGCGAACGACTTCGTCATGAGCTTCCTCGGCCCCGTCACCCAGCTCGGGGACAGGCTCGTCCGGCCGCACGACCTGCAGCTGCACAGCGGGGATCCGGCCGCGGGCGACATCAGCGGGCAGATCGCCCGCATCAACCGGATCGGCTTCGAGATCCGCGTCGACGTCGCCACCACCGGCGAGCCGAGCCAGGCCGTCGTGGTGACGCTGACCCGCAACGAGTTCCGCGCGCTGGGCCTCGACGTCGGCGCCGCGGTCAATATCCGGCTCGCCCCGGAGAGCCACACCACCCTGGCGCCACCCGCGCAACCCACGCCAGCCGACACCGCGAAAAGCCTCGCGTCCTCCCACTGAGCGCACGCGGCTTCGCGGGCGGGCGGGCGGGCGGGCCGGCCTCGGGCTCGGCTCGCCCGCCGAGGTCCCGTCCCCGGCGCAGGCCAACTCGCCGGCTGCGCATTTACCAGTCCGCAAGACCTGAAGATATTCGTCGCTCTGGAGCAGGTAGCAGAATCCCGAGCTTCGGACTTTGGCTGCTGCCGAGCAAGAGTTGAGGATTTTGGTCGTTCCGACAACCAAAATCCTCAACTCTTGCGGATTATCAAGCGACCCTTCGCCCCTTTTGTCTCTCTTGAGATGAATTGCCGGCGCGGCGCGAACGGTGCCGGGTCCCTGAAGGGTGGCCAGGCGGCGAGTGGACACGGGCCGTCAGGCCGATGCCGGTGGCCCCGGACCCTCGCCGCTTCTCGCGATTTTGCTACACGCCCTCCGACGCCAACATCCTCAGTTCTCGCCTGGAAGCAGCCGGCCAGCCGGGGTCGCCCGGCAGCGGCGATCTCGGCCGTTCCCACCCATCCGCTTCGACCAGACCCCTCGGCTCCGCGCGGTTAGCGCACGACAGCGATTCACCAAAATGTCGACCGAAAAAGTCGGGAATTGCCGTCGGGCGGGCACGGATCATGGGAGAGTCCGGGTATGCGCTCGTGTCTCCTCGTGGGTCGGCTGTATGTCGACTTCGGACGCGTGACGAGCGCGGCCTGTCACGGCCTCTGACGCACCTCGCCGCTCCCCCGTCAGCTCCGGCCCTCGATGCCGACTGCCCGAAGACGCATTCGTTCCTGCCTTCACGGAGACGACCGTGCCCTTGTCGCGCGCCCGTACCCGCCCGCTTGCGCGGGCCCTCCTTCTCACCGCCACGCTGGCCGCCGCCATGCTCGCCAGCACCACCACGACCGGAGCCGTCGCCGCACCGGCGCCCGCCGGCACAGGCACCGGGCCCGGCACGGATGTCGTGCTCGACTGGTACGACGTCACCGCGCAGACGGTCGCCGCGGCGGCCCTGCCAGCCCAGGTCGCCAACAGCCGGATCTGGGCCGTGAGCTGGCTGGCCGCCGACCGCGCCATCGCCAGCCGCCCCGGCGGATACGGAGGCTCCGGCGGGCACGGAGGCTCCGGCGGGCACGGAGGCTCCGGCGGGCACGGCGGGCATGCCAGCCCCGGCCGGAATGACACGGACTTCGCGACGGCGGCATTCGCGACCGCCATCCACGACGGGCTCGCCGCGCAGGTTCCCGCCCGCACCGCCGAGCTGGACGCGGCGCTGGCCGCCACGCTGGCGGACGTCCCCGACGGGAAGGACGAAACCGCCGGGGTCGAGGCGGGGCACCGCGCCGCCCGGGCCCTGCTCGCCGAGCGGACCGGTGACGGGCTGGACGTCGCCTCGGTGAACGCCCCCTACACCCCGCCGGCGGAGGCACCCGGGGTCTGGCGGCCGACGCCGCCGGCCTACGCTCCCGCCGTCGGGTCCGGGCAGGGCAAGGGGCGGACGTTCCTGCTCGGCCCGGCGAACCGGTTCCGTCCCGGGCCGCCGGACCCGCTCGGCTCGCCGGCCTACCAGCGCGACCTCGCCGAGGTCCGGGCCGTCGGGTCCGTCGACAGCACGGTGCGCACCGCGGAGCAGACCGACGTCGCGAAGTTCTGGGCCCAGTCGTCCCTCGCCGGCTACACCGCGATCCTGCGCGGACTCGTCGAGCAGGAGCGCGCGCGGCCGCTGGCCTGGAGGACGCATCTGGTCGCCACGTTCCACCAGGTGACCATCGACGCCCAGATCGCCGGGTACGAGGCGAAGTACGTCTACACCCGCTGGCGTCCCGTCACGGCCATCCGCTTCGCCGACACCGACGGCGACCCGACGACCGTCGCGGATCCGAACTGGACGCCGCTCATCGCGACCCCGGCGCATCCCGAATATCCCAGTGGCCACACCACCTATGCCGGTGCCGCGCAGCGGGTGCTGGAGGCGTTCACCGGCTCGGGCCCGGCGCGGCCGATCGCCGTCACCAGCGCCACCGCGCCCGGAGTCACCCGGACCTACAGCTCGTGGCGGCAGGCGACCCAGGACAACATCGACGCCCGGGTCTGGGAAGGCGTCCACTTCCGCCACACCGACGAGGTCGGCGCAGAGCTCGGCCGGACCGTCGCCGCCTACGACCTGCGCCGGATCAACCTCCGCTAGTCGGCGCGGGCGCGAAATCGCCCGTTGGAGCGGCCGACGGGCCTGAGCATCCCAGGAAGGGACGCGAAGAATGAACGAGGGAAATCCGGAGAGCTCCGAACACGCGCCGGGATCGACCAGCCGTCGAGGTTTTCTCGCCGGGTCGTTGGCGGCGGCGACCGCGGCGGCGACAGCCGGCCTGTCGACGATCCCGGGGCTCGTCTCGCCGGCGTCGGCGGCCACCCGGCCGAACATCCTGGTCATCGTCACGGATGACCAGCCCAAGGCGACGCAGTGGGCGACGCAGAAGACCTTCGACTGGATTGCCGAGCAGGGTGTCCGGTTCACCAACGCCCACTGCACGACCCCGCTGTGCGCGCCCTCACGCTCGTCGATCTTCTCTGGTCGTTACGCCCACAACCACGGGGTGCGGGTCAACGCGAACCCCGGAAACCTGGGCCAGAACACCACCGTCCAGCGCTACCTGACCCAGGCCGGCTACCGCACCGGGCTGTTCGGCAAGTACCTCAACGGCTGGGACATCAACGCCAGCCCGCCGCATTTCGAGGAATGGGCGCTGCTGAAGCCGAGCTACGTCGACGGCACCTACAACGTCAACGGCACGGTCCAGACGATCAATGGCTACACCACCAACGTCCTCAGGAACCGGACGCTGAGCTTCCTCGACAGGGCCGCGACCGACACGCGGCCGTGGTTCGCCTACGTCGCTCCGTACGCCCCGCATGGGCCCAACACGCCGGCCGCCCAGTACGCCGACACGGTCGTGCCGGAGTGGAACGGCCGGCCGGCGGTGCACGAGACCGACAAGAGCGACAAGCCGCCCTACGTGCAGAACTCGACCAGCACCCTCGCGGACGGCCAGGCGGTGCGGGAGCGGCAGCTGCGCACGCTGCTGTCCGTGGACGACGCGGTGCAGGCCTTCCGGGACAAGCTGGTGGCCCTCGGGCAGCTGGAGAACACGCTGGTCTTCTACGTCCCCGACAACGGGTTCCTGTGGGGCGACCACGGCCGGGTCGCCAAGTCGGTTCCCTACACGCCGGCCCACGAGCTGCCGTTCTACGTGTCCTGGCCGGGCGGCGGCCTGGGTTCCGGAACGGTCGACAACCGCATCGTCGCGCACATCGACATCGCCCCGACGATCCTCGACGCCGCGGGAATCACGCCGACCACCCCGCAGAACGGCTTCTCGCTGCTCTCCTCCTCCAGCCGCGACCACATCCTGACCGAATTCTGGAAGAAGGGCACCGCCGCCGGTGGTGTACCCACCTGGGCCTCTTATGTCAGCACCACCAGGCAGTACGTCGAGTACTACGACCTGCACGCCAATGCCAGCGGCCAGCAGGTCGGGACGGGGCAGGTGCTGTTCCGTGAGTACTACGACCTGGTGAACGACCCGGGCCAGCTGGTGAATCTCCTTTACAACGCGACGCCGGCGCAGGAGCAGGCTCTCGGAATCCCAGCCCTCGCCGCCCAGCTCACCGCCGACCGCGCGGCCTGACGGCCCGCGCAAGGCTCACCGGAGCTTTCTCCGTCGTCGACGCGGACTCGCGGAATCCCTGGCTGTGGGCGGTGAGACGGAGAAGGGTCACTGGTGGCGGTGGTCCGACCCCACGGGACGGGCCACCGCGACCGGTCCGACGACGAGAAAACGAAGAGAAACCCATGTCTGCTTCCTGCTGCACCCCCGGCCGCGATCCCGGCACCGCCGGAGGCGCGGCGGCGCCCATCCGAGCAGCCGGCGCCCGCACGACGCGGATGATCAAGCTTCCCGGCGGGCGTTTCCTCATGGGTACCGAGGATGAGGAGGGCTACCCCGCGGACGGCGAAGGGCCGGTCCGGGAGATCGACCTGAGCCCCTTCGCCATCGAGGCGACGACGGTGACCAACGCCCAGTTCGCCACGTTCGTCAAGGCGACCGGGTACGCCACCGACGCGGAGCGTCACGATTTCTCCTTCGTCTTCGAGGGCTTCCTTTCCGAAGAGGTCAGCAGGAACTCGCCCGTCGTCCACGAGGTGCCCTGGTGGCACGCGGTGGCCGGGGCGTTCTGGAAACACCCCGAAGGACCTGGCTCGTCCATCGCATCGCGCCAGAACCATCCCGTCGTGCACGTCTCGTGGAACGACGCGCAGGCCTACTGCGCCTGGGCGGGCACCCGCCTGCCGTCCGAGGCCGAGTGGGAGTACGCCGCGCGCGGCGGCCTGGAGCAGCGCCGTTACCCGTGGGGTGATGAACTGATGCCGAAGGGTCGGCACCAGTGCAACATCTGGCAGGGCGTCTTCCCGACGGTGAACACGGGGGCGGACGGCTACCTGGGCACCGCCCCGGCCAAGGCCTACCGTCCCAACGGCCACGGCCTCTACAACGTCGTCGGCAATGTCTGGGAATGGTGCGCGGACTGGTTCAGCGCCGACTTTCACACCACCGGCCCGCGTACGAATCCGACCGGGCCGCCCGGTGGCCTCGCCAAGGTCATGCGCGGCGGCTCGCACATGTGTCACTCGTCCTACTGCAACCGTTATCGCGTCGCCGCGCGCAGCTCGAACACCCCCGACAGCTCAGCCGGCAACATCGGATTCCGGGTGGCGGCCTGAGTCGGCAGCAGTGACAGCACACCCCGGGCGGCTAACCGACGGGACGCGGGACCCGCTGCGAAGCCGGGAACAGGACGGGACCCACCCAGCGGCGGAGGTAGGTGCGCAGCTCCTGTCCCGTCCGGGGCGGGTCGGGCGGGGCCAGGATCAGTGACTGCATGATCCGAAGCACGTGCTCGACGAGCTGATCGAGCATCTCATCGTCGTAGCCGAGTTCCGCCCAGTTCACGCGCCGGTTGACAAGGATCGTGCGCACGCGGGCGATCTGGGCGGGCGCCATCATCCGCCGACTGAACGTGGTGGGGTAGCCGCCGGCGAGCAGCAGCATGAGCAGCGGCTCGTCCGGGAACCGCTCGATGATGAACGCCATCGCCTCGACCAGAAAATCGGCGATGTCGTCGACGTCCGTGGGAAAGTTCGCCTCGAACTGTGCCACGAAGCGTTCCGCCGCGGCGTCTGACACGGCGGCGAAGAGTTCCTCGGTGCTCGTGAAGTAGCGGTAGACCGTCTTACGGATGACACCGAGGTCGGTCGCGACGTTGGACAGGGTGGTTCCCGCCGCCCCGCGTAGCGCCACGCTGTGGATCGCGGCGTCGATGATGCGTTCGCGCGCCTGGGCGTCGTCGGCCGGCGGTACGCCGGCCCACCCTCTGCGACCCATGCCTGCCACTCCCTGCTGCCTGACCACGGCCCTGTGCCCTGCCCGTCCGGACTGTCCTACCCGCCCTCGGCGGCCCCGCGGGTCAAGAAGTGTTCTTGCACTCTGTAACCCCGGTTGCGCCCGCCCGTTGCCGCGCGCCCCTCCTGGCCCCGCCAGACGCGGAGCACCACCGAGCCGTCCGGTCGGCACCGGTCACCTCACCATCCTCCAGGCGACCGGATCAGAAAACCACTACGCACAGCGATCGATCGATCTCCGGATTGGACGTTGCCCCAGAAGAAACATCGATCCATCATATGTGTCATTGTCCCCTCTGGAAGCTGGTGATGAGTGACCGCCCTGCCGGCACAGCACGTCAGGGGCGATCTCGACCGCGACGGGGGCAGCGACGGCGACGCGCGGAGCGGAGGCCGAGGCAGCGACCGGGGCAACGACTGCGACGTGCGGGCTGCGCGTGGCACGACGCGAGGCTCGCCGTGGCGCGGGCCTCGCCCCGCCACGGCCGCGCACCCCGAGCTCTCTCGTTCCCGCGATTCCACGACTGTGCTTGCCGATTTTTCTCGTTCCACATTCCCGTTATCCACCGGCCCGAGGTGGTGATTCAACGCGATGCGCAGATGTTCCTGGACCGGCCGCCAGCGGGTCTCACAAGGCGGCATGGCGGCACGGGGCGGATCTGTCGGGTGCCGTTTCCATCGTCGACTCGCGCCTGCGGCGCCCCTGACACTCCCGCGCCGTGAGACGGAAAATATTCTGAGGGTTCCGAGGAGACCGATAATGCAGGAAGTCCGTGGTGTGATCGCCCGCGGAAAAGGCAGGCCGGTAGAACTGACCACCATTTTGGTGCCCGATCCCGGCCCGGGCGAGGCGGTCGTCAGGATACAGGCCTGCGGGGTCTGTCACACCGATCTGCACTACCGCGACGGTGGCATCAACGACGACTTTCCCTTTCTGTTGGGGCACGAGGCCGCCGGAGTGGTCGAGTCGGTCGGCGCCGGCGTGACGGACGTGGCCCCCGGCGACTTCGTGGTGCTCAACTGGCGGGCGGTCTGCGGCACCTGCCGCGCCTGCCTGCGGGGCCGGCCCTGGTACTGCTTCGCCACCCACAACGCCTCCGTTCCCATGACGCTGCCCGACGGGACGGCGCTGTCACCGGCCCTGGGCATCGGCGCCTTCGCCGAGAAGACCCTGGTACACGCCGGCCAGTGCACGAAGGTCTCCCCCGCCGCACGCCCGGCCGTAGCCGGGCTCCTCGGCTGCGGAGTGATGGCCGGTATCGGGGCGGCGGTCAACACCGGCGGGGTCACCCGCGGTGACAGCGTCGCGGTGATCGGCTGTGGCGGCGTCGGAGACGGCGCGGTGGCCGGCGCCCACCTCGCCGGCGCGGCCAAGATCATCGCGGTGGACACCGATCCCCGCAAGCTCGAGTGGGCGAAGGGCTTCGGCGCGACCCACACCGTCAACGCGAAGGAACTCGACCCGGTCGCCGCCATCCGGGAGATCACCGACGGCTTCGGTGCCGATGTCGTGATCGACGCCGTCGGCCGCCCGGAAACCTACCGACAGGCCTTCTACGCCCGCGACCTGGCTGGCACCGTCGTCCTGGTCGGCGTCCCCACGCCGGAGATGACTCTCGAACTGCCACTGCTCGACGTGTTCGGTCGCGGCGGCGCGCTGAAGTCGTCCTGGTATGGCGACTGCCTGCCGTCGCGGGATTTTCCGATGCTCATCGATCTCTATCTTCAGGGCCGGCTCGGCCTGGACGCCTTCGTCACCGAGGAGATCTCGCTGGACGGCGTCGAAGCGGCGTTCTCCAGGATGCACACCGGAGACGTCCTGCGCTCGGTGGTCATCCCATGACCATTGAGCCTTTTCCATCTCACGTTTGCCATTCAGGGTCGTCGCAGGTCCGCGTCGACGCCGGAAAAGGCTCATGACGACCGGGGCTCGCGGCGAGGACGACGGCGCCGCGGGCATCTTGGCCCTCGACGGGCAGGGCCCTGACACACGATGTCCGGTTTCACAGAAGAGAGGAAACCAGGTGCGAAGGTTATTCAGGAAATCGGTGCTGATCCTGGCTGTGGCAGGTGTTGTCGGAATCGCCGGATGCGGCGGCGGGGACAGCGGCAACGACACCGCCGCCGTGGATCCGGCCCTGCTCAAGCTCGGCGCGGACCACGGCTGGAACCAGACCGACGTCACCGTCGACCCGGCCTCGTTGGACTGCCAGGGCAAGGCCTCGAACCCCACTCGCGGTGTCACCGACACGTCCATCAAGATCGGTGGACTGGCGACGGTGACGAGCCCCAGCGGCATCGCGTTCGGTGACGCCGACGCGGGCGCAAAGGCGCGATTCGCCCGCGCGAACGCCGAGGGTGGGATAGCCGGCCGCAAGATCGACTACATCGGCGTGCGCGACGACGGCTCGGATCCGGCGCGCAACTCCGCCCAGGCCACCTCGCTCGTGTCGCGGGAGGAGGTCTTCGCCGCGGCACCGGTGCTCACCACGACGTCCAGCTACCTCGACACGTTCTGCAAAGAGGTCACACCGTTCTTCGGCTGGGGAACCGAAAGCGGTTTCTGCGGAAACGCCATCGGCTTCAGCATCGTCGGTTGTCAGACACCCACCGCCGAGCAGCGGATCTCGGTGAACACCGGGCCGCCCGCGATGGTGAACGCCCTCATCCCAGCGGGATCCCCGAAGAGCATCGCGATGATCGGCATCGACAACGACGCCGCTCGCCAGGGAAACATCACCGTGGCCCAGGGATTCCAGGCCGCCGGATTCGACGTCGTCTACGAGAAGACACCGATCCCCGTCTCCGGCCTTTCCGACCCGACTCCGATCGTCCAGGCGGTCATGACCGCCGACCAGGGTGCGCCGCCGGCGGCGGTGTTCATGGTCACGCCGGTCGGTGACGCCGTGAAGCTGCTCGGCGCCTTCCGCGCGGCCGGGTACGACGGAATCCTGCTCACCCCCTTCTACGACCCGCGCCTGGCCGGGGCGAAGGAGCTCGCGGACACCTACGCGGTCATGCAGTGGCAGCCTGGTCTGTCCACGGACATCGCCGGCATCAACCAGATGCTGACGGACTTCAAGGCGTACGCCCCGGACCTGCCGGACAGCCTGCCGGCGATGGCCGGCTACTGGGCGGCCGACATGCTCGTCACGGCCCTGCAGAAGGTCGGGCGTGACCTCACCGTCGATGCGCTGCTGAAGACCCTCAACGGCGACTACACCAACTACGTCACCGGGGCGGTACCGGAGACCCGCTGGCCGCTGAACCATGTCGCCGCATCACCCTGCGGAACACTCGCCCACCTCAAGGACGGCAAGTGGAGCGCGCCGGCCCTCTCCTGCGGCGCCATCGCGAAGATCTCGTAGTGCCCGGGGCGACCACGGACAGGCCGTGGTCGCCCTCATCCAAGGCCTCAGGCCGTCTCGGTGGCCTTTGCCAGTCCCGGTGCGCCGGACACCGCGCCGTGACTACCGGGTCGGGGCGTAGAAGGTCTGCGGCGCGCCGCAGTAGCTGGAGGACGGAGCCACCGCGCCGGGGACGGCGGTACGGCAGACCCGGATGGTCACGTGGTCGATGGTGCCCACGAGGCCACCGGGCTGGAGCGTGAACGCGAATGCGCGCTCCCCGTTGTCCACCTGCCGTGCCGCCAGGTCCACCGGCACGGTGCCGCTGTAGGCGGTGAAGAACGCGGTGGTACGAAGCCCGTCGTCGCGGATGGGCAGACACACGTTGTTGTACATGTCGTAGACCGATCCCCTGACGTCCACGACCGGAACTCCGGGGGTGCCGAGGGTGCGCCAGGAAAGCTCGCCCTTGGTGTAGCCGAACAGGCAGTCGTCCGCGACGACGGAGAACGAACCGGTGGGCTCCGGAGCGGCCGCCAATGCCGCTCCGGGAGCGAGTACCATGCCGACAAAAGCGGCCACGAACAGGGCAACCAGCCGAAATGACGTGAAGACGCGCCTCATTGCTGTCCTTTCATTTCTTGCCCGAGCTGCTGTCCACGCCACAGTACTTCCCGACGCATTTTGTCGCCGATTCCCCGACACCGACTTCAATCTATATTCACCCGTTCGACATCCAGTGCACCCGTCGCCGGATCTTCCGTGCGGCCCACACCAGCGCCGGCTGTCTGCCCCTGCGGCCGTCCGTTCAGGAGTCGGGCGTGCGTCCGGCGCCGAACCCGCGAATCGCGTCCTCGAGCGCCGCCATCGACACGTTGTGCCCCTGCCCGGTCAGGGTGACTCGCTCCGCGGCGGGCAGGCGGCTGACGAGTTGGGACGCCGCGAGCGCGGTGCCTTTCGGGCTCCTGCCTCCGTCGAGGACGAGCACGGGTACCTCGACCCGGTTCCAGGGGTCGAGGTCGAGCGGCATTCCTTGGACCGTCCCGCCCATGACGGCGACGTCGGCGGGAAGGGTGTGCGCGACGGCCTTGAGGTCCTTCCAGAACGGCGCCAACCGCATGAACGCGACGATCGGCACCGGCGCGCCCATGCCCCTCGTCATGAAGTAGTGGACGGCTGCCGAGCGCCTGCCCTCGGCGATGAGCCCGTCCAGGTGGGATCCGAAGTCGGCCGGTGGGACAGTGCCCGAATCTGTGACCACGAACGGCGGCTGGTAGACGACCACCCCGCGGGCAGGCACGCCAGCCGCGACCGCGCGCAGAGCGAGGACACCACCCGATGACATCCCGAAGATGAGGGGATCGCGGCCGGCGAGCCTGGCGACGGCAGCGAGGTCGTTCACCTCTCGGGCCACCAGGTCGGTGGCGGCGTCCGACGGGCCGTTGCCGCTTTCGCCGCGCCCGCGTCGGTCATAGCCGAACACGGTGAACGTGTCGGACAGCCGCCTCGCGAGGTCGACGAAGCCCTTCCATCGCCGGTAGCTGAAGGCTCCGCCCACAAGGATCAGCGGCGGGCCGGAGCCGATCGAATCCGTGGCGATGACCGTGCCGTCGCGTGACGTGACCATAGTGGTTTCGAAGCCGGTGCCGGCCGACGTGGTGCTCATGGTTCCCTCCAGATACGGAAGATCGCTTGTTGCCGGTGGGCTCAGGCGGCGTTGGCGGCGTTGGCGGCGAGAGCCGGTCGGTAGACCTGGTAGGTCACTCCGTTGCCGAAGGTCCGCTGGCTTTCCAGCGCCAGCCCGACCGGCGCCGAGCCGGTCTCGAACAGGTGCTTGCCCCTGCCGACGACGAGCGGGTGCACGAGCAGGCGCAGTTCGTCGACGAGCCCGGCCTGGAGCAGGTGCCGGGTCAGGGTCGCACTGCCGTTGATGGCGATGTCACCGCCCGGGGAGCTCTTCAGGTCGGCGACCCGGGTGACCACGTCCCCCGAAAGGATCGTCGACGGTGCCCAGCCGAGATCGGTGAGGGTGTCGGTCGCGACGTACTTGTGCGCACCGTTGATGAAGTCGGCCAGTGGGTAGCCGCTCTGGCCGGGCCAGAAGGCCTTCCACTCCTCGAACGTGTGACGGCCAAGGAGAAGCGCGTCGACCCCCGCGATGGCCTCGCCGACGACCTGCATCACCTCCTCGTTGGCGTACGGGAGGTGCCAGGTCTGCGGAGAGTCGACAACGCCGTCGAGCGAGATGAAGTAGCTGGCGGTCAGAAGGCGCATGGCAGGTCCTGTTCATGTTGATGTGGTGCATCTGACGGGTGATGTTGCGGCGGCAGTCGCACCGGTACGTCGATCGGCGGCCTGGCGGTTTCGACACCGCGCCGCGACGAACCTGCCCGGGCGGGGCAACCGACGGAAGGCGGAAGGCGGAAGGCGGAAGATCGCGCCGGCGACCCGCGCCGGCGACCACCGCCGGCGCCGTAGCCTGCTCCCCAACGCCCGCCGCCCTGCGTCAAGGCCTGGAAACATCTGTTCGCCGCATGTCGAAAACCGGCCCACTCACGCGACGTAGGGGTGACAGCCGTCGAGGGCGCGAGTCCGCCGGAGCGGTCCACACGAGGAGAACGACCGATGCGTTTCCTGATCATGAGCAAGTCGAACGAGTACTTCGAAGCCGGCAACCTGCCCAGTCCCGAACTGATGCGACGGATGGGCGAGTTCCTCCGGGAGGCCGCCGCGTCCGGGGTGCTGCTCCAGGCCGACGGCCTGCTCCCAAGCGCCTACGGAGCCCGCATCCAGGCCCACGGCGGCGAGGTCAGCATCACCGACGGGCCCTTCCCCGAGGCGAAGGAGGTCGTCGGAGGATTCGCCTTCATCGAGGCCCGCAGTCTGGCGGAAGCCAAGGAGTGGGGCCGTCGGTTCGCGATCGCGCATGACGGGGAGTGCGACGTCGAGATTCGTCAGGTCACCGGCGCCGGCGGGCCGGGGGACGCGAGCTGAACACCGAACCGGACACCGAACCGGCCCCAGCGCGGTCACCGGACCCGGCCGCGGACCCGACCGCGGGCCCGGGGACTGTCGACCCCGACGTCGTCGCGAACCAGTGGCGCATCGAGTTCCCTCGCCTGGTGGCGGCAGCGCACGCCATCCTGCGAGATCCCAGCCTGGCGGAGCAGGTCGCGCAGGACGCTTTCGTGGCTGCCATGGAGCAGTGGCCCGTCGACGGACTTCCGGACCGGCCGGGTGCCTGGTTGATGACGGTGACTCGCCGCATCGCGATCACTCAGCTCCGCCGCATCGTCGACCTGGGCTCGAAGTACGAGCGCATCGCACATGACCAGGCACCGGACGAGGAGGTCTCGATGGAGGACCGCGCGGACGGCCATATCGACGACGACATCCTGCGGCTCATGTTCGTGTGCTGCCACCCTGCTCTCGGACGTGACGCACGCGTGGCACTGACACTGCGCCTCCTCGGCGGACTGACCACGCAGGAGATCGCCCGCGCCCAACTCATCCCGTCCGCGACCGCGGGCCAGCGAATCTCTCGCGCGAAACGCACCATCAGCGACTCGGGAATCGCGTTCGAGAACCCCACGACGGCTGAGCAGCTCCAGCGGCTGCCAACAGTCCTGGAGGTCATCTACCTGATCTTCAACGAGGGCTACACGGCCACGTCCGGCCCGGACTGGACCCGCCCCGACCTCGCCGGTGAGGCGATGCGACTGGGCCGGATGCTGGTCCACGTCCTGCCGAACGCGGCCGAGACACACGGTCTGCTCGCGCTGATGGAACTGAACGCCTCCCGTTTCCGGGCCCGTCGAGGTGCCGACGGACCTGTCCTGCTTGCGGACCAGGACCGGATGCGCTGGGATCGCCTGCTCATCCGCCGCGGGTTACAGGCCCTCACTACGGCGATCCGGCTGGGCGGCGGCCCGTACACCCATCAGGCCGGGATCGCTGCGTGTCACGCCCAGGCACTCACCTACGAGCAGACAGACTGGCGGCGGATCGCGCAGCTGTACGACTCCTACCTCCAACGGCACCCGAGCCCGGTGGCCGAACTGAGCCGCGGCATCGCGCGTTGGAAGGCCTATGGCACCGCGGCCGCACGCGAAATCCTTGCCCCGCTTCTCGCGGACACCCGGATGACCGACTACCCCTATCTCGCGGCGACGATGGCGGAGATCGAGACAGCCGACGGCAACCCGCTGCTGGCCGCCGACTATCTGCGCCGGGCAATCCGTTCGACGCACAACGAGCCCGAGAAGGCCCTCCTGGCCCGGCGACTCGCCGGACTCGACGCCCTGATCCGCCCCGCCGATGACCCGGCCGACGACGAGGGCGCAGCGCCATGAGCAACCGACCCCAGGTCGCCGCCGGCCTGCTGTTGACCTCGGTCGCGACCAATCCATGCCCGGCACCCCTCCCGCGCCGATCCCGCTCGAATCCTCCGAAGGAGCACACCGGTGAGTTTCCAGGGTTATCTCAACACCATCAGGGACAGGACCGGGCTCGGTCCGGACGACTTCGTCCGCCTCGCCGGCGAGCGAGGCCTGCTCGACGTGGCCATCAGACCCGGCGACGTGATCTCCTGGCTCGCGGCGGACCACGGGCTGGGTCGGGGCCATGCGATGGCCATCGTCGCCGTGCTGAAGGAAGCCCTGCCCATCAGCGTCACAGGAGCGACCAGCGACAGCGTTGCGACGCTCTTCTCGGGGCCTCGCACTGTCTGGGCGCCGACCTACGAGGCGCTGCTCAAGCACGTGCAGGGGCTCGGAAACGACACCGGGATCGCGCCGACGACGAAGTACGTCGGTTTCACCCGCGGCGGACGGAAGTTCGCCATCGTCGCACCCACCGGTGATCGCCTCGACCTCGGGCTCAGGCTGGACCCCGGTCTGGTCGATCCGGCGCTCGAACCATCCGGCTCATGGAACTCGATGGTCACCCACCGAGCCCGCATCACCGAGCCCGGGCAGCTCACAGGCGGTCTGCTCGCACTGCTGGATTCCGCCTACTCGGGGCGGGGCGCTGTCTGATCACCGGTGGCATGGGATACCGAGGACGTGGCCGGCCCGCACCGTGGAGTCGCCGGGCCGGTGTCGGATGGAGGCACATCAACCGTCGTGATGGTGCGGTTCGTCCGGCGCCTGGGCAGGCAGGGCGAGCACGTCGACGTTGTACTCGGCCGACAGCGGCACGATGAGGTCGGCGTCGTGCCCCGGCGGCCAGAGCGCGAGGTAGAGCCCTTCGGCCCCACCCGGTGTGAACAGCATGAGCACGTCGGCCGGCCCGTCCAGGGCGAGGCACCGGTGCGGCCGGCCGCGGGGGACGAAGACGAGGTCTCCGGTGACGGCGGTGAAGTGGCGTGAAGCGGCCTCGACCCGCATCCGTCCGTCCAGGACGACGAACGACCGGTCCTCGCCGTGGTGGATCAGGTACGGCGCTTCGTCGGCGGGCAGCAGCCGGACCCGGAGCAGGCCGTAGGAGCCGCCGGTCGTCGTCGCGGTGGCGAGCGGCACGGGCGCCGGCCTGCCCGGTGGGACCGTCCGCGGGCCACCCCCGGCGGTGCCGGAGGTGGTGTGGAACGGGCGCACTCGTTCAGCTCCCGCCTCGTCGCGGCCGGCTGCTGTCGCTCCACGGCAGGGTGGTTGCCGCCAGCGCCAGGCCTGCGACGACGGTAGCCGGGATGATCCAGTAGCCTTCCTTCACCGGCAGGCCCTGCCCGAACAGGAGCGTCACACCGGCGAGGACGAGACCCGCGGCCACCGGCCTGGACAGCCCGCCGGCCCGCCACCCGACGATGCCGAGCAGCGGAACTCCGATGATGAACGCGAACGCGACCGGCAGGGCGACCAGCGTCATGTCGGACTCGATCTCGTGCAGGGTGTGGTGGTCGATGTTCGGTGCGACGAACAGCTCGATGTAGGCGTTCGCGGGCATCGTCACGAACCCGATCCAGACCAGCGCGTAGGCGGCCCGGGCCAGCCGGCCAGGCCCGAGGCGGCCGGCCAGCAGCGGCAGCCCTGCGGCGATCAGCACACCGCCGACTCCGAAGAGCAGGTGGGCGGCGGACCAGGTCGCCGCCTGCTCGGCCGCCTCGTTGTGCTCGAGCGGGTGCAGCAGGTTTCCCAGCGCGAACAGGACACCGCCGGCACCGAGCAGCACCCGGCGCAGCGTCGTGTCATCCGGCCACGCCGGCACGGCGGCCTCCGGGCGCGGCTCCGGGCGCGGCTCCGGCGGCGCGCCGGCGAGTGGCTGTGACTCCAGAGCGGACATGGCTTCTCCTTCATGACCGGGCGGCCGGGTGCCGATCCCTTCACCAGGGACGACTGTTGCCGACTACGCTGGCCGTCCTGCGGTGAATGCCTTGCGTGCGCCTTGCGTCCGGCTGGTGCCCAGCCGGCGGCGAATCGGGGAGGGTCGATCGGAGCGGTGAGCGGCTCCTCTCCCGTGCGGTTCGGTGTGCTCGGACCGACCATCGCCACCGCCCGCGACGGCTCCCCGCTGGAGCTCGGCCCGCGGCGGCGCCGGGAGCTGGTCACCCTCCTGTTGCTGCGGCCCGGCGTCACCGTCACCGCCGACGCACTGGCCGACGAGCTGTGGCAGGGCGAACCGCCACCCGCCGCGCGGTCCACGCTGCAGGCGCATCTGTCCGTGCTGCGCCGGGTCCTGGAGCCCGGGGCCAGCCCGCCGTACCGGCTGCTCGTCACCCGAGGCTCGGGCTACGCCCTCGCGGTCTCCCCCGCCGATCTCGACACCGGGCGCCTCGACGAGTCACGGGCCCTGGCCAGGCGGGCGCTCGACGACGGGGACCCGGTCGGTGCCCGCGCTCATCTGGAGCGTGCGCTCGCCCTCTGGCGGGGTGAGCCGTTCGCCGACCTGGCGGACCACCCGACAGCCGAAGCGGCGCGGGTGAAGCTGGCGGAGGACCAGATGGCCGTCCGGGCAGACCTTCTCGCCGTCCGGCTCGACCTGGGCGAACACGATGCGGTGATTGGTGAGCTGCGCGTCCTGACGAGCCAGCACCCGCTGCAGGAGCGGCTGCATGCCCAGCTCGCCACCGCGCTGTACCGCGGCGGCCGGCAGGCCGACGCGCTCACCGTTATTCGTCAGGCACGGCAGACCCTGGCGAATGATCTGGGCCTCGAACCGGGGCCGGATCTCCGGGAGCTGGAGACCGCGATCCTGCGCCACGATGCCGGGCTGGCGCGCCCCGGCGTCCCCCACACCGGCGTCCTAGCCGCCCCGGCCGCCACCGCCCCCGCGCCCGCCACCCCCAGGGCCGGGGCCGCCGGAGCCGGGGCCGCCGGCGGGCAGCTGCCGTTGCTTGGCCGAGACCGGGAGCTCGCCGCCCTCGAACAGGCGTGGGAGCGGACCACCACCGGGCTGACGACCGGCGTGGCCCTGCTTTCCGGCGAGGCAGGCATCGGCAAGACCCGGCTGCTGGAGGAACTCGCCCGGCGGGTACCGGCGCAGACCCGGTGGGGCCGCTGCACGCAGGTCTCCGGCGCCCCGGCCTACTGGCCATGGCGGCAGCTGCTACGAGGACTGCCCGCGGAGGTGGTGGGCGCGTTCGGGGCGGTCCGGGACGGTGACGGTCCGGTCCGGTTCGAGGTGGCGCTGGCGATCGGCCGCCATCTGGCCGAGCTCGCCTCCGCCGGTCCGGTGCTGGCACTGCTCGAGGATCTCCACTGGGCCGACCCGGCTTCGACCGCGATGCTGGAGATCCTCGCCAGCGAGCTGACAGACGTCCCGGTGCTGCTGGTCTGCAGCTTCCGCCCGGGGCGCGCCGGGACGGCCGCCCCAGGCGACCCCGCCGGTGACGGCCAGGACGGCGAGCCGCTCCGCCGGCTGCTCGGCGTGCTCGCCCGTCACCCCGCCCTGACCAGGGTGGAGCTGGCCGGGCTCCCGCCGACGGACGTCGGCCGCCTGTTCGGCGCCGTGAGCGGCATGGCGCCCACCCCCGAGCAGGCCGCGGCGGTCCGCCGCCGCACCGCCGGCAATCCCTTCTTCGTCGTCGAGCTCGCCCGGCTGGCGGCGACCACCTCTGTCGGCCGGGCCACGGCCGCCGGCCAGGCCACGGCAGACGACCAGGCCACGGCTGTTGACCAGGCCACGGCGGCCGGCACACTGCCGACCGGGGTACGCGACACCGTGCTCGCGAGGCTGGCCGCGATGCCCGCCGGCCTGACAAGCCTCCTCGCCGCGGCCGCCGTGGTCGGCCGCGAGGCGGCTCTGCCGGTGGTGTCAGCCGCCGCCGGGCTGCCCCAGGCCGGCGCGCTCGACGCGGTGGACATCGCCGTCGCCGCCGGGCTGGCCGACGTGCCCGCCCCTGGCCGGCTGAGGTTCACCCACGACATCGTCCGGGAGGCCGTGCTGGTCGGGATGGGCACGGCCGAGCGGGCCCGGCTGGCCGGCCTCGTCGCCGACGCCCTGGTCGCCCACCAGGGCGCGTCGGTGCCTGCCGCGGTGCTCGCGCACCACCTCCGCGTAGCCGCGGCCGGACATCCCGACCTGCGCGCCGCCCAGGCGCAGGCTGCCGCGGCAAGGGCCGCACTCGCGCAGTTCGCGTTCGAGGACGCGGCGACCCTCGCCGGCCACGGTCTCGACCTCGTCCCCGGGGACCATCCCGACCTGCGGGTCGACCTGATGGTGATCCGCGGCGAGGCACTACGGCGGTCCGCCGACTTCGCGGAGGCACAGCAGGTCCTCACCGAGGCAGCCAGGATCGCCACCGCGCACGGCGACACCGTCCGCGCGGGCCTCGCGACGCTGACCCGCGCCGGCGACGCGGTCGGCGGCTACAGCTCCCTGTTCTACGTCCCGGTGCCGGGCCTGATCGCCGATCTGGACGCCGCGGCGGCGGCCCTGCCCGCGGCCGAAGGGGACCTCCGCCTCCGGCTGCTCACCTCGGCGGCCGTCCGGGCGTGCTATGGGGAGCCGGCGGCGGCCAGCCGGCTCATCGGGCGGGCCGCCGAGGTGCTCGCCGAACAGCGCACGACCCGGCCCGGGGCGGCCGAGGAACCGGCCGGCCTGCTGATCGCCCGGGCGCTCGCGGCCTGGACACCGGCGCACACCGGCCTTCGGCTGGCGATCGCCGACACGCTGCTGGCGACGGTCGAGGGCCCGCCGAGCGGCGAGCTGGTGGCCCGGCACCTGCGTCGGGCCGTCCTGTGGGAGCTGGGCGAGGTCGAAGCCGCCGAGGGCGAGTCGGCCGCCTTCAGCCGGCGGCTGCGCCAGGTGCGCGACCCTGACTTCGACCTGCTGGACCGGTGCTGGCAGGCGATGCATCACCTCTATGCGGGGCGGTACGACCAGGCCGCCGAGGTCGCGGCAGTTCTGGGCGGGCCGATGCCGGGCGTGACGCCCGGGGCGATCAACGCGCTCACCCAGTCCGCCGCCACCATCCACGGCATCACCGCCTGGGACCGCGGCACCATGGGCGACTTCCTCCCACAGGTGGACGACATGGAGGAACAGGTGATCGCCGAGTGGGCGCTGATCCGCGCCCTCGCGCTCGCGGACACCGGACGCCCCGAGTCAGCGGCCCGTGAGGTCCGCCGCCTCGTCCAGCCGGACCTGGCCGACGTCGCGCCTGGTGCCATGGAACCGGTCTACGTCGTGCTCCTCGCCGAGATCGTGGCGCAGTTGGTCGACGCCGTCCCGGCCATGGCCGAGTGGGCGGCCGGCCTCGCGGACCGCATCGCGAGGTACGGCGACACGCTGGTGACCTTTGTGCTCGGCCTGACCTGCATGGGCCCCGCCGCTCTGTACCGGGGCGGCCTCGCCCTGGCGCTGGGCCGGGTGGACGAGGCCATCGCCGACCTGCGGTCGTCGCTGGTGCTTGCCGAGAAGACCGGTGGGGTGCCGTTCGTGATCCGTACCCGGCGGCGGCTCGCCCAGGCGCTACGCCGCGCCGGGCATGCTGACGAAGCCCGACAGTTCGACCGGGCCGCCGCGCGCGACGCGCACACCATCGGCATGCGGCTGCCCTATTCCGGCACCTGACCTGTTTCTGATTCCGGCACCTGCCGTGTTTCCGCCACCTGGCATCGCGTAGGCCGGCCGGTCAGCCTGCCGAGGCGGAGGGCGGGGCCGGCGACGCGGTCGGGAGATCGGCTCGACGCGCGGCCTCGAGCAGGCGCTTGTCGTAGGTCACGAACGCCTCGAGCTGGGTGTCGTTCGCGTCTACCAGTCGAAGCGCGGTGGCCAGGTGGATGGCGTCAAGGGACCGCAGCAGTGGGTCATCGAAAGCAGCCGCGACGTTCCGCACGCGGCCATCGATCTCCAGGCGGTACATCCGGTCCAGCACTCGCGGCACGCGTCCCGATGCCTCCGGGGCCGCTCGCCTGATCGCGCGCGCGACCTCCACCTCCGCCAACGCGGAGGTGAACCGCGGCAGGTCGTCGCGGGCGTTGAGCCAGTCGACGAGTGCCGCACTTTCGGGCTCGGCCACGACAAGCTTCACCACGGCCGCCGAGTCCAGATAGATCACCAGCGCTCCTCGTCGCGCATGGCGATCAGCTCATCGGTCGCGCTCACGGAGGGGCTGCCGAGAAGTGGCGGCATGGGCACAGGCCCACCTGTCACCGGCGGTATCGCGCGCCCCTCGGCCACCAGGCGGTCAAGCGCCGCCGTGCCGCGACCGATGGGCACCAGCCGCGCCACCGGACGGCCACGGTCCGTCACCTCGATCGTCTCGCCGTGCCGAACACGGTCGATGACCTGACTGGTGTTCTGATTGAGCTCCCGCACGCCAACCCGGTCCATGCGCCGAGTGTAGAACATCATGTCCTACATTCGGTCCGCAGTCCACGCGGCCAGGATCGTCCGAGTAGCAGTCAGATCGCCACCCGGCCGGAGTCCCCGACCGCCGCGGTCAGGGCGAAGATCACCAGCCGCGAACGGGCTGATCAGCGCGTCACCCCGCATGACCGCGGCCTCCCAGGATGCGCCGCTCGCCCGAAAGCCGCCCACGGTATCCGTCGACGCGCCTTGAGCCCTGAAAACGACGGAGGGCCTCCCGGCAAAGGGAGGCCCTCCGTGCGTCCGAGCTTCCGCGCCGTTTCAGCCGTGCATCGGCGTTCGGGCGCGGTCCGGCTTCAGCTCAGCCGGGTCAGCCCGCGGCGTGGCCGCGGCCGAGGTACTTCAGGTAGGCGCCGTTGCTGTAGGTCGACCAGGCGGTCGGGCCCTGCATGGAACAGACCTTCCTGGCCGCCGCCGCGTTGGCGTGGGTGTCGTACAGGTTGATGCCCTTGGTCCAGGGGTGTGCCCAGGTGTTGATCTGCCAGAGGCCCCGGGAGTCCTCGATGCTGGTGGCCAGCCGGGCACTCGGGTTGCCGCCGGACTCGGCCAGCGCGATGGCGACCCAGGTGGACGTCGGCACGCCACGGCAGCCGGACAGGCCCGCGCTCTTGGCGGCCAGGGCGATGGACGAGTCGGAGGCGGCGCTCGCCGGAGAGGCAGCCATCAGCCCGACACCAGTGGTGACGGCTCCCACCATGGTGACGGCGGCGAGACGGTTACGCAGGCTGCTCTTGACTGTGCGTCGGATCGACAAGAAATGCACTTTCCCACGACACCTACGGAAGCCCGAAATGGGCACGCGAGCACACTGGCCGAAAAGCCTGGCCCGCAGCGGAGATGCTTCTTCGCATCCACCCGGAACAATGACCCTTCTCCATCGTCGGCGCTGGCCCGTGGCTACAGCACTCGACAAAGGTGAGATGGAAAATGGTCAGCCCCGGAAAGGTTCTCCGTTTCTGCCCCGCGAAAATGAGAGAGGATATGCACCGGAACCGTGGGCAGAACTCGGCGTCGGCCCGGTGTTCGCGCTCCGGCCGGTTCATGCTCCCGACCGGAACGAGCACAACATTAGGCCGGATCTTGACCCGAAGGCAAGCACCCAGCGTCACCGGATACGGTCCCGATCGCTGACTTTCCGCATTTCCCCGTCACCCACAGGCAGATCGTCGGACAGCCCGTGGCCGGCGTCACGTTTCAAAAGGCCGCGGGATGCCGAGGACGTGGCCGGCCCGCGCCGTGGAGTGCCGGGTCGCGGCGCCCGTGGTCGCCGCCGCACCGCGCCGGCCCCGGCTCTCCCCCAGCTCTCCCCCGGCCACCCCGGCCACCCCGGCCGGCCACCCCGGCCACCCCGGCCACCCCGGCCACCCCGGCAGCGTCCAGCCCCGATCCGTCGCCGGCGAACCGGCCCGACCCGGGCTCGAACCCGCCCCCCTTGATGCCGACTTGGTCGGCAAATGACCGGAGTACCCGTGATCATTGCTAATGTCGCGACGTGGAGCGCAGAACGCTGCTGTCGCTGCTGAGCATCGGTGCCGCCCAGTTCCTCGTCGGATGTTCGTCCGGATCCATCTCGCCCGGGCAGCCGACGCAGCAGCGGACACCGCTGACCGGCAGTCCAACCAGGCCGGTCGGTCAGCCGGCGCAGCATCCGGCACCGCTGGCCGCCGGCGCCAGCGGGCCTGCCGACCAGGGCGCCACCGTGGGCTCGGTGAGCATGTCGTCAGGCCCAGCGCTGCCACCGATCCCACCGCCGCACCCCGGCCGCCCGAAAGTCGTCTTCCAGGCGCCAGGCCAGACGCGGCGGATCGCCCTGACCATCGACGACGGTTACGCACCCGAGGTGGTCGCCGCCTACGTCGCCTTCGCGCAACGCAGCGGGATCCCGATCAGCTTTCAGCCGAACGGCTGCTACGAGGCGATCTGGAACCAGCATGCCGCCGCCCTGCGGCCACTCATCGAGGCCGGCCAGGTACAGATCGGCAACCACACCTGGACGCACCGCGACCTGCTCGCCCGTGGCCGGGCCGACGCGGACATCCGGGCGGACGTCGAGCGGAACGAGGAATGGATCCAGCGGATCTTCGGCATCACCGGCCGCCCCTGGTTCCGACCGCCCTACGGATCCCACAACAGTCACGTGGACGGCGTCGTCGCCGAGCTCGGCTACACGAACATCATGATCTGGAACGGCTCCTTCGGCGACTCCGCCGTGCTGACCCCGGAGCAGCTGATGAACGAGGCCAGACGCTATCTCCAGCCCGGCACGATCATGCTCGGCCACGCGAACCATCCCACCATCACCGGGCTGTTCGACCAGGTCGAGGAACTGATCGAACAGCGCCAGCTGGAGCCCGTCACCCTCGACACGATGTTCGGCACCTCCCGCGCCACGGGCTGACCGACCCGACCCACCGGTGGGCCCACCGCGCCGGAACAGCGCCGGATCCTCCACTGCGGTCGCCGCCGTGGTCCAAACATGGACCGTTACAGTCGCAGTGTGTCTGACCGCCGAGCCGCTGCCGCACGGCGGCTGACGGGGTCGCACCTACCGGTCGGGCTGGACGCGGACGCGGTGGTGACGGCGGCGCTCGCCCTGATCGACGCCGACGGGGTCGCCGGCTTCACGATCCGCCAGCTCGGCGAGCGGCTGGGCGTGAGCGCGCCGACCATCTACTGGCATGTCGGATCGAAAGCCGCGCTGCTCGACCAGGTCGTCGAACGCGTCCTTTCGAACATGATGCTGGATACCGACCCTGATCAGACCTGGGACCGAAGGCTACGGCTGTTCATCACGGCCGCGCGCGAACAACTGCTCGCGCATCCGCATGTACTGGATCTGCTGCCTGCCGCGACGTCGCGTGCGGTCACCCAGTGGTCGGCCGAGGCGCTCGCGATCATGCGTCAGGCAGGGTTGACCGACGAGGATGCTGGAACCTACGCGAAGGTCCTCCTCCTGCAGGTCCTCGGTTATGCCCGTGCCGAGGCCGCGGTTCGCACCGCGCGGTCCATGGAACCGGTGGCCGGCAGCTCGGGCCTGACCTACCGGGTCAGGCCCGAGCTCGTCCGGCCCGAACTCGGCCCTGACGCCGTGCTCATGGGCACCTACGACCTCGACGTCCAGCTGCGGATCATGATCGACCTCCTCGTCGCCGGCGTCGAGGCCGCGATCGAGCGAGCGAGACCAGGGAGACCAAACCCGGATCGCGCTGGCTGATCAGATCCGCGGATCCTTCGCCCCCGCCGGGCGGCCCGGCGTGACGGCGCTGCCTGCACGCTTCGGGAACGCCTCATCCCACCGCCGGCGGGTCAAGGCGTTGAAGGGCCCACTGGCGCAGTGTCACCTTCGCGATCTTGTCCAGGGTCGCTCGCGGAAGGTCGTCGATGTCACGGCCGGCCAACCTCGCACGCTCGCCTATGCTCGTTATAGGTCTATGGCCGTTATAGTGCGGTCTGCGTCACACGGTCAAGCCGCCACCCGCGCGCCCGTGGACGCGGCAGGCAGGCAGGTGGTGGCCGTGATCAGCCAGGTGGCCACCGCACCGAGGGGATAGCGAAACACCCATGACACAAGGCAGAAAGCCACGGATCGAGTGGCCGCTCCTGGCCGACGGGCTGGTGCTGCCGCTGATCGCCGCGCCGATGACCACGGTGTCCACCCCGCCACTCGTGGCCGCCGCATGTTCCGCGGGCATCGTCGGCGCGTTTCCGACCAGCAACTGTCATTCGAACGCCGAGCTCGACGAGTGGCTCGACGAGATCGCGGCTTCCGTTCATGCCACGAGAACGGCCGCCGGCGATGTCACCGGCGCTCCCACACCGGGTCCGGTCGCAGCCAACCTGATCGTGCACCGGGCGAACAAACGCCTCGACGACGACCTCCAGACGATCGTGCGCCATTCCGTCGAGCTGGTCATCACGAGCGTCGGCAACCCGGTTCCGGTGATCGACCCGCTTCACCGCGAGGGCTGTCGCGTCTTCGCGGACGTCGCCTCGCTCGCGCACGCACGCAAGGCTGTGGACGCGGGCGCCGACGGGCTCGTGCTGCTCAGCGCCGGCGCGGGCGGTCACACCGGCTGGGCCAACCCGTTCGCCTTCGCCCGCGCCGTTCGTCGGTTCTATGACGGACCGCTGGTTCTCGCCGGCGGTATCAGCGACGGCACGGCGCTGTGGGCAGCTGTCACCCTCGGCTACGACCTCGGCTACATGGGCACGAAGTTCATCGCCACCCGGGAAAGCGGCGCGGACTCGAACTGGCGCGCCGCTGTCGTCGGCGCCAGCCTCGACGACATCACCCTTGGCACCGCGCCCAACGGGGTCACCGTCAGCATGCTCGTACCTCCAGGCGGCGCAGGTCAGCCCACGGGCAGCGCCGGGCACACCGTCTCCGGCGTCGATGCGATCACCACGGTCGCGGGCGTCGTTGCCGCGACGAGCACCGAATGGCACCAGGCCCGGGCCCGCACCAGCACGGCGCTCAGGGCGTCGGGGCGAGCAGGCCTACGGGGCCAGCAACCTGTCGTGGGCTGAGGTCGGCGGTCGCGCCTCGGCGCTACCGCCGTACCGCGATCAGGCTTGAGGCTGGGCTGACCGGGTCCTCACCGGCCCACGGTCGCTTCGGCTGTGGGCCACGGTCGCGGTCCTCGGCGATGTCCTCGGCGTCGAGATACCCGTGGACGATCTGACCAGCATGCGCTGGATGCGGATCGAGGCTTGGCAGGTTCTCCCCAGGATGCCTCGACTCCTTGCTTAACCGCAATGGTCACCGTTAGGGTGATTTGAATCAATTGTACGAATTGAGGGGGTTGGGTGCGGTGGCGGACCCAAGCTGGCCGGAACACCGCCTGGGTGGTGGACGCCCGCCGCGGACGAGGGCACCCCGGAGGATCTGAGCGCCGACCCGCCCCGGCCTAGTCACGAGCACGTACACACCCGGTGAAGGCTTGCGATCGCGCCCCGAGGACGGCCCAGCCGGTGTCGGCGGTCGGGGCAGGGGCCGGCAGCCCACCACACGTACCGCCGGTACCCGCACCGAATCCCACCCGCGCGGCAGCGCGGCCGCCGTGCCCGACGCCGCCTGGCGGGCGGCACCTTGCTCGACCAGCGCCGCCGTCGTCCCTCCATCAGGGCGGACGAGCGGCGCGCCGTGTTTCCTGACCCTGACCGTGAAAGGATTTCCGTCCCCCATGTCGGTTACCGAGACTGTGCACCAGGATCACGATCTCCCGTCCTTTCCATTTCCGGACACATTCAGTCCGCTCCCGTCGGGAATGCTGGCCGAGATCGCCCGGCGTGCACCCGCGGTTCGGGTTCGGTTCGGCCCCGGGCAGATCCCGATCTGGCTCATCGTCCGGCATGCCCCGGCCCGAGCGATGCTCGGCGACCCCCGTTTCTCCCGCACGAAGACGCTCGAATTCCGACCTCCGCTGACCGGTGCGCAGATTCCCGACCCGAACTCGTTGCTGTGGCTGGATCCGCCGGATCACACCCGAATCCGGCGGCTCGTGTCCACCGGATTCGCTCACCGCCGCATCGAGCAGCTCCGACCGTGGGTCGCGCAGACGGCTCGCCGGCAGGTCGCCGAGATGACCGCTAAGGATGCTCCGGCCGACCTGCGCAGTGATGTGGCCGCCGCACTTCCGGTCGACGTCATCTGCCAGATCCTCGGCGTGCCGCAGATCGATCGGGAGAACGTCCGCACATGGGGTGAGGCGCTTTTCCGGTTCGCCCAGAACCGGGAGGCCGCCGCCGCCGGGCAGAAGGCGCTGTACGGCTATATGGACGGTCTGGTGAGGGAACGCCAGGCGCAGCTCGCCGCCGGGGAGCCGGCGACGAAGCTGTTCGACGTCCTGATCACCACCCAGGACACCGATGACGGTCGGCTGAACGAGGCCGAGCTGCGCTCGCTGGCGCTGACGCTGCTCATCGGTGGGTTCGAGACGACCGCCGGAGTCATCACCAACGCGGTCGCCACCTTGCTGACCGATCGGTCGCAGTGGGAGTCGCTCGTCGCCGACCCGACGCTGCTGCCGACGGCCGTCGAGGAACTGCTTCGCTACCACCCGCTGTCGATGACGTTCCCCCGGGTCGCGACCGAGGACGTGGATCTCGGCGAGTTCACGGTCAAGGCCGGCGAGGTCGCGATCGCCCCGTTCGCCGCCACCAACCGGGACCCGGACCTCTACGACGACCCCGACCGGCTCGACCTCACCCGGGAACCGGTGGCCAACCTCGCCTTCGGCCACGGGGCCCATCACTGCCTCGGCGCGCATCTGGCCCGGGTCGAGCTGACCGAGGTGCTCTCCGCGCTCATCGACCTCGTTCCCACCCTGCGCCTGGCGGTGCCGGTGTCGGAACTGCGCTACGAGCTCGCTGCGCCGATCGGCCGTCCGGAGAGGCTCCCGGTCACCTGGGCCTGATCGGCGATCGTTGGACGGATAGATCGTCTGAGGGTGCCACGGGGATCGCGACGTAGGCCGGGACCCCGAGGCGGATGCCGAGTGTGGCGACGTTACCGAGCACGAAGAGGAAGGGCGGTCCGGCGACGGTTCCCACGATCACTGTCACCATGCGCTCTCCGATCTCATCTCCCACTCTCAAGTCGACGGGGAGCGGCTCGGCCAGATGCGGCACCGACCGTGCGCCCTGGGCGGCGATGCCGAGTACGGCCACCTGTCCGACCGGTTCGCGGTCCCGGTACAGCGTCCACACCCCTGCCGCCGGCCGGTAGCGGGTGCCGATAACGACAAGGTCGTCGCCGGACTCCGCAGCCACCCGCACCGTGCCTAGCAGGCCGACCCGCCGCGCGATTCGCTGCATCTGCCCGGGTGAGGTACTCCGGCGCCAGGTGTCGGCCCGACGGATGTGTGAAGATCAGGTCGCGGAGCTGGACGGGCCTGCCGTGCTCGTCGGGTAGAACCCCCACCGCCGGCTCCGCGAGGCAGTCCCCACCCAACGCCGCGGACAGCGCCAGATCGCACAGCACCTTGCCCGGATCATGCACCGCCCGGCCCGGCCGCCACGGTGTCAACGCCGCCGACAGCGCCTGCCCGAGTCCGCTGGCCCGGACCGTCTCGGTCAGCATCAGCCCGCCCGCGTGCGACACGATTCCACGCCCAGCGACGTCCACGCGGACAGACGGATACACAGCGGTAGTCTTCACCGCGAAGGTGCTCCTTGGTTGGGTTGGATTCAGGCCCTCAGCAAGCCCGATCCTCCCAGCTCAGGAGCACTTTCCTATTCCCGGCACCCCAACAGACGATCACCCCGGTGAAAGCCCGAGGTTAATGAGCCGACATGGACGGGATATGCCGTTCTTCCTACCTCGATGAGTGGGGTACATTTCCTGGTCAGCGGCGTCGCGAAATCCGTCGCCCCCGACTGGTAGAGCTCATCGGCATCGCGTCGACGCCTCTCAGCATGCGCGAGCGTAGAAGGGTCGGAATACGGTGCCGATGTCGTCAATCAATGCCTCAAAAGGATCGCTGGCGCGTTCGACGGTTATTCTGTTGGGACTGGCGTCGTCGGTCGTCACCATAGCCGGGATGCGGGCCTTCCGGGACACTCTGGCCGCGACATTCCTGGCGTTGGTCCTCGTCGTCACGTGCCATCCGCTACAGGCGTGCCTACGCCGCCGCGGCGCACCCGGGTGGGTCGGCGTCGCCGTGACGATGACGACCATATATACGATCATGGCTGGTCTGGTGGTCGCCCTGGTCGCGGCGGCCGCCCGACTTGTCACGCTGCTGCCGGACTACGCCGCACAGTTCGACAAGCTGCTCAACCAGGCCGCCCGGCGGCTGGAGGACCTCGGCGTCACGCCGGAGCAGGCCAGCACGACGGTCGGCCGGCTCGACCTGTCCAAACTGTCCGGCCTGCTGCAGAACATTCTTTCCGGGCTGACCTCGGCGGGGTCGAATCTGATGTTCCTCGTCGCTCTGGTCTTCTTCCTGGCGATCGACGGCGATCAGTTTGCGCGCCGGCTCGACGTGGCCGCCGAGTCGCGGCCGCTCCTGGTGGACGCATTGCGGGCGTTCACCCGCAACACGCGCCGCTATCTTGCCGTTTCCTCGCTCTTCGGGCTGGTCGTCGCGGCGCTCGATGTGCTTGCGCTGCACTGGCTGGCGATTCCGCTGCCGCTGTTGTGGGGGCTGCTGTCGTTCATCACCAACTACATCCCCAACATCGGGTTCCTGGTGGGCCTGCTCCCACCTGCGCTGCTCGGCCTGCTCGAGGGCGGGGTCGCCCGCATGCTCTGGGTCGTGGCGGTCTATTCATCGATCAACATGGTCGTGCAGTCGTTCATCCAGCCGAAGGTCGTCGGGAACGTGGTAAGGCTGTCCGCGACGCTGACCTTCTTCTCGGTGGTCTTCTGGACGTTCGTTCTCGGCCCGCTCGGGGCGCTGCTCGCGGTTCCGATGACGTTGCTGACCAAGGCTCTGCTCATCGACTCCGATCCCGCGGCCCAGTGGTTGCGCCCGCTTCTCGGCGATACGACGGCTGAGGCCGCGGGAGAGGATGCCACGCCATCCGCCCAGTCAGGAACGCAGTCTCCGTGAGGCCACGAGAGGTCGCACCGGTTCGCCGCGATGACCAACCTCTAGGTCAGGTGTGCACACGTCGAGGTCGACTGCCCGTCCCCGCCTCCCTGTCCGGTCAGGCGTGGAAGGTGAAGCCGCGCTGCCCGGGCCTGCGATCGGGCGGGAAACCCAGCTTCGCCAGGGTCTCCTCGGCACTGCTGTACGTCTCGCCCAGCCTGTACACCTCGCGGGCCTCCTTGCCTCCGGCGACCGACCGGCCCAGCTCGCCGGCGATGCGGACGAGCTGCTCCACCTGCCGGACAGTGGTGATCTTCTCCCCCCTGTGGCCCCACAGGTTGTCCTCGTTCCCGCAGCGGGCGTGCAGGCCCAGGGCGATGGCGATGGTGTTGATCGGCAGCACGGTGCGCATCAGCGCCTCGAGGGTGAGGGAGGCGCCGTCGGGAACCCGCCGGACGAACTCCATCATGTTGTAGGGCCCGGGGCCGTCGAAGCCGCCCCCGATGGCCACCCAGGTGACGTTCAGCGGGCCGGTGTACACGCCCCGGCGGATGATCCGCTCCACGGTCTCGAGCTGGGCGATGTTCGCCAGCTGGAAGTGCGGCTGGATGCCGTTCGCCTGCAACCGGCGCAGGTGCTCGTCGACCCAGCCCGGGCCGGCCGGGACGTACATCTCCCGGAAGGCGTCGTAGACGGCGGGACGCTCGAATGACGTCCCCCGGATGTCGTCGGCGGTCATCAACTCGACCACGTTCATCTGGTTGGTGTTGATGGCGATGGTCACCTGGTCGGGGCGGGGATCGAGATCGGCCAGCAGGTGGCGGGTGTCGTCGCTGAGCCACCTGGCCGCGTCTCCCTCGCTTTCCGGCGAGAACGAGATGGACCCGCCGACCTGGAGGATCATCTCGGGGACGGCGTCGCGCAGCCGGGCCAGGAGCTGGTTGAACATCGACAGGCGCTTCGATCCCCTGCCATCCAGCTCGCGGACATGGATGTGGAGCACGGTGGCCCCGGCGTTGTAGCAGTCGACCGCGGCCTGGACGTGCTGGTCCAGCGTCACCGGGATGTCCTCGGGAAAGTCGGCCGGCTCCCATTCCGGGCCGTACGGGGCGGCGGTGATTACCAGCGGCTCCTGGTTCTCCGGAAAAAGGGAATCATCGAGAAAGTGCATCGGAGGATCTCCAATCAGCATCGCCCCGCTGGAGCCGAGCGCTAGAAGGGCTGGTCGCCGACTATTCCGGCGCGCTCCATCCTCCTGCCGGCCGGCCAGTAGTCCTGGACGGCGTAGTGCTGGGTGGCACGATTGTCCCAGATGGCGAAGCTGTCAGCGCTCCAGCGCCAACGCACCTGGTATTCAGGAATGGCCGCCCGGCCGATCAGGTAGTTGAGAAGCAGACTGGCGCCCGGCGCGTAGTCGGCGCCGTAACGGACGTTCACGGGGGTGTGGTAGTTGACGATGTGGGTGGTGAAGGCGTTGACGAAGAGGATCTTCTCCCCGGTCTCGGGGTGAGTACGGACCACCGGATGCTCGGCGTCGGGATAGCGCTCCTTGAGCCGGTGGCGCTCCGCGACGGGCAGGCGGGCCCCGAACGTGGCCTCGATGCTGTGGCGCGCCCGTAGCCCGGCGATCCGCTCCTTCACGTGATCGGGTAGGCCCTCGTAGGCGGCGGCCATGTTCACCCAGATCGTGTCGCCGCCCACCGAAGGGGTCTGGACGCAGCGCAGCACGGCCCCCATGGCCGGTTCCCGCCGCCACGACCCGTCGCAGTGGTAGCTGTTCTCGTAGTGCTCGGGCGCGCTGTCCTCGGACTTGTAGATGCGCACGAGCCCCGGGTGGTCCGGGTCGCTCGGGGCCACCGGGTGATCCTCCAGCGAGCCGAACCGCCGGGCCAGTGCCACATGGTCCGCCCGGCTGATGTCCTGATCACGCAGGAACAGCACCTTGTGCTCCAGTAGCAGCGCCCGCAGCCCGGCGAACAACACGTCGCTGCGCGCGACGTCGGCCAGGTCCACGCCTGACAGCTCGGCTCCGAGGGATGAGGTGAGCCGGGTGACCGTCATCGACCTTGCACCGGTTCCCGAAGACTGTTCGGCTTCGGTGGTCGTGCGGTGCACGTGTCCTCCATCTCACGGTCGGTGCCCATGGATACGGCTGCTCAGGGATACAGCTGCTCAGGGATTACTCAGGGACACAGGACCGACGACCCGATGGTCCGGCCGCGCTCCAGGTCGCGATGGGCTCGCGCGGCGTCCTGCAGCGCGTACCGCTGGTTGATCTCGATGCGGATCCGTCCCGCGAGGACGTGGTCGAACAGCTCCTGGGCCAGCTCCGCGCGCTCGGCCGGATCAGCGATGTAATCGGCCAGAGCCGGCCGGGTGACGAACAGGGAGCCCCTGACGGCCAGGTCCATGGCGTTGATCGGCGGAACAGGGCCGGATGCCGTACCGAAGCAGACCAGCAGGCCCCGGCGGGCCAGTGCGTCGAGAGAGCCGGCGAAGGTGGTCCTGCCGATGCTGTCGTAGACGACCGGCACCCCTGCGCCGTCGGTCAGCTCCCGGACCCGCGAGGGAACGTCCTCGCGGGTGTAGACGATGACCTCGGTGCACCCGTGGGCGCGGGCGACGGCGGCCTTCACGTCACTCGACACGGTGCCGATCACGTTCACCCCGAGCAGTCGGGCCCACTGGGTGAAGATGAGTCCGACCCCGCCCGCGGCGGCGTGCAGGAGCACGGTGTCCCCCGCCTGCAGCGTGCGGATGCGCCGCAGGAGGTAGGCGCTGGTCAGCCCGCGCATGGTCATGGCCGCCGCGGTCTCACAGGTGATCCCGTCCGGGAGTCCGATCAGTGACGCCGCCGGCATCACCCGTGCTGTGCTGTAGGCCCCGAGGGGGCTGCCGGTGTAGGTGACCCGGTCGCCCACCGAGAATCCGTCCACACCGGGCCCGACCGCTTCCAGTACCCCGGCGGCCTCGACCCCCAGACCAGCGGGGAGCTCCGCCGGGTACAGGCCGGTGCGGAAGTAGGTGTCGGCGAAGTTCAGCCCGACGGCCTCGTGGCGGATGCGGACCTCGCCGGGGCCGGGGTCGCCGACCTCGGCGGCCTCCCAGCGCAGAACCTCGGGATCTCCCGCCTGGTAGAAGCGGACCGCCTTCGCCAACGCCTTGTCTCCTGTTTCGCCGGTGGTGTGGCCGTCAACACCGTAGGAGGAGGGTCTGGCATTATGCTTTTCTGTCGGGGACATCCTATTTATCCTTTCGGGACATCAGGGGATACGCACGGTGAAGCCGACCGCCCGCTACGCCTCTTTGAACCGGTACCTGGAGCTGTGCCAGAGCCTCGGGATCGGCGCCGACGCCGCCCGGCTCATGCACGACGTGGGTCTCGACCCGTCCGGACTGGCAATGCAGGACACGAGAATCCCCGCCGCGTCCATCGTCGGGCTGCTGGAGAACTCGGCCGCCGCGTCGGGATGCGAGGTGTTCGGGATGAGGCTGGCCGAGCTCCGCCAGTTCTCCAGCCTCGGGCCACTGAGCCTTGTCCTGCGCGAGGAACCGGACGTGCGAAGCGCGGTCGACATGTTGATCCGCTATGAACACACCTACAACGAGGCGTTACGGCTGCACCTGAGCGAACGCAGCGACATCGCCGTCATCTCGGTAGGCTTCGACCTCGGGGAGGACATCCCCTGCCAGCAGTCCTATGACCTGGCGGTCGGCGCGCTGCACGGGATCCTGCGCGAGTTCCTGGGTCCGGGCTGGCGGCCGGCCTCGGCATGCTTCGCTCATCCGGCTCCCGCCGACTGCGAGGTCTACGAGCGGTTTCTGGGCCTGATCCCGCGGTTCGAGCAGCCATTCAGCGGGGTCGTGCTCCACCGCAGGGACCTTGATGCCCCGAACCGGATGTCCGACCCGCATCTGCGGGCCTACGCCCACCAGCTGCTGAAGCCCCTCGGGGCGCCGAGAGACGCGACCATCGTCGAGAAGGTGCGCGCGATGATCGAGCTCTTCCTGCCCGCCGGCCGGTGCTCGGCGACCCAGATCGCCCAGGGCCTCCTGATGGACCGCCGCACCATGCACCGCCACCTGGATGTCTTCGGCGTGTCCTTCAGCACCCTGGTCGACCAGGTACGGGCCAAGCTGGCGGAAGAGCACCTGCGCAACGGTCGCTACTCGCTGACCGAGATATCTCGGCTGCTGGGCTTCGCCGCGCCGAGCGGGTTCTCCCGCTGGTTCCGCAACGAGTACGGCTGCAGCCCCAGCGCATGGAAAGCCACCCAGGGGCGGCTGGATCCCCCGGCCCCGTGACGGGTCCGCCGGTCCTCACGTCGCGCTCCCATGTCCTGACAAGGCAAGTGAACTGTCCCGACAGGATAAGTGAACAATAAACGATCTCGATAGTGTGTCGTCGATCGCGCAGCCGCCAGAACCGGGCAAAGGCCGCATCCGTGGGGGTCGGTCCGACCGAAGCAGAACCGACTGGAGTGGACTTGCGAACCATCGACGAACCTTCCCTGGCGCCCCCGGAGGAGCGCGAGGACGTGATCGGGCCGACCGGGGCCGGCCGGCGGCGGTCCCTGCTGTCACGTGAGACGCTCATCGTGCGCGGCGCCCAGCTCATGGTGGGGCTCCTCCTGCTCGGACTCTGGCAGCTCGCGGCCTCGGCCAGATGGCCCGAGCCCGTGCTGGCCAGGTCGCCCGGGCAGACGGCGTCCTACCTGTTCGACGCGGCAGGGTCCGGCGAGTTGTGGAGCAACACCAGGGCCACCCTGAAAGCGGTACTGGCAGCGTGGGTGCTGGCCGGGGCGGCCGGGACGGTGGCCGGTGTGGCCCTGGGCCTGGCGCCCCGGGTCGAGCGGGTCCTGACCCCTTACCTCGACGCGGCCAACGCGATGCCGAGGATCGCCCTGGCGCCGCTGTTCATCGTCGCCCTCGGGATCAACACATCGGCCAAGGTGGCCCTGGCCTCGACCCTGGTGTTCTTCATCGCGCTGTCGGGGGCCCGAGCCGGCGTCCGCTCGACCGACGCGGAGTGGCTTCGGCTGTCGACGGTGCTGGGCGCCGGGAAGCGCCAGCTGTTCGTGAAAGTGCTGATTCCAGTCGCCACTCCGGCGATCTTCGCGGCGCTCCGGCTGGGGCTCATCTACTCGCTGCTGGGGGTGGTGGGATCTGAGCTGATCTCCGCCCGCGACGGGCTCGGCCAGTTGATCGCCTACTACTCGTCCACCTTCCGGATGGAGGCGGTGTACGGGATCCTGCTCCTGCTCGGGCTCGTCGCCGTCACGCTGAACCAGCTGATGGGCCTTGCCGAGCGTCGACTGCTCCGCTGGCAGCCGCCCGCCGACCGATGAGCGATCCGGTACCCGCGACGAGCGCGGCTGGAGCCCCTGAGATGACCATGACGCCGCACACCCTGCCGGCCCCCGCGGACGCCGGGCGAGCCCCCGGCGAGGCCCGCGAGATCGACGAAGCCATCGCCTTCAACGGCGTGGGCATGACCTACTCGACCAACGGCGGTCGGCCCCGGCAGGTCCTCGACGGAGTCGACCTCCGCCTTGCCAGGGGCGAGTTCACCGCGCTCGTCGGCCGGAGCGGCAGCGGCAAGACCACCCTGCTGAACATGGTGGCCGGTCTGGTCGATCCCACATCCGGCTCCGTGACCGTCATGGGTCGCAGGCCCCGCGACGCCCGGCCCCACCTCGGCTTCATGCTGGCCCGCGACGCTCTCCTGCCGTGGCGCAGCGCCCTTCGCAACGTCGAGTACGGCCTCGAGCTAAGGGGCGTCCCAAAGGCCGAACGCCGGTCTGTAGCCCTGCACTGGCTGGACGCCGTCCATTTGCGGCACGCCGAGCGCCTGTGGCCGTGGCAGCTCTCGCAGGGCATGCGCCAGCGGGTCGCGCTGGCCCGTACCTGGGCACTCGACCCCGACATCCTGGTGATGGACGAACCCTTCGCCGCGCTGGACATGAACACCCGGCAGTCGGTGCAGCAGCGCTTCGTCGACCTGTGGCAGAGCGAGGAGCACCGGACCGTGCTGTTCGTGACCCACGACCTGGGCGAGGCCATCGCCCTCGCGGACCGGGTCGTCGTGATCGGCGGCGGGAGGGTGGTCGAGGACCTGAAAGTCGACATCGAGCGGCCGAGGGACCTGCCCCTGATCACGCTGAACCGCCGCTACGAGGAGATCTACCAGCACCTCCGCGGACGCATCGGCTGACCCTTCCCCACAACGCCCTCCCCCACTGCTCCGAAAGAGCGGCCGGGGAGGTCTGTTCACCCTGCCCTGAAACGGGCGCAGAACCGGACTCACAGGAAGAAGAAGATGAACATCGCGAGACGGTCCGCCTTCGTAGCTGTCAGCCTGATCGCGCTGGGAACCAGCCTGCTCGGATGCGGCTCCTCCACCCCGAGCGCCACCCAGGCCGATGCGAGTGCCGCGCTCACCACCGTCACCGTGGGAAACTTCCCGACCAGCGCGCTGACCCTTCCGTTCGCCGTCGCCCAGGAGCAGGGCTTCTTCCGCGACGCCGGCCTGAACGTGACGACCGTCAAGGCCAAGTCCGGTCCCGAACTGCTGGCCGGGCTGATCGGGGGTACCACCCAGATCGCCGTCGCGGTCCCCCCAACGCCTTCCCCGCGATGCAGCAGGGAGAACCGCTCGTCGCCCTGCCGCCCTTCGGCCGGCTCGACATGGCGGTGGTCACGCCCACCACCGGCGGAATCACCGACATCCACGCACTGGTGGGCAAGAAGATCGGGGTGACCGCGCGCGGGGCCTTCACCGAGAAGTTCGCCCAGTACGTTCTGCAGGCGGGCGGGATCAAGCCCGACCAGGTCACCTTCGTCGCCGTCGGTGACCTGGTCAGCCAGGAACTGGCCCTACGGCACAACCAGATCGACGCGACGGTCTTCTCCTCCGACGCGGTCGCCGCGGCCGGAGCCCACGGCATCGACCTGCGTGTCCTCGCCGGTTCGCTGCAGGGAACCGCCGGCCAGCTCGGCAAGGTGGGTCTGCAGTCCTTCTGGTCGACCACCACCAAGTTCCGCGAGAGCCACCCGGCGGTGGTGAAGAACTTCTGCACCGCCATGACGCAGGCGAACAGCTGGCTTCAGGACAACGCGAACCGCACCGCCGGGGCGAAGATCATCGGAACCCTGCTGAACGTACCCGTCCCCGTCGCCGAGCAGGTCTGGGACAGCGTCCACGCCGCCTGGTCCGACACCGTGACCTCGGACCAGTGGTCCGCCAACGTCAAGCTCATCCTGGGCAGCGCCGACAGCCTTCCCTTCGACAAGTTCGTCTCCGGCTGCACACACACCGGTTGATCTCGGCTCACGCCGTGCTCACCGGGCTGTCAGTGGGCCGATTCGCCCGCACCATGCCCGAGGGCGCGCTGGCTGGACATGTCCACAGCCAGCGCGCCCCACGGGGGTGGTGACGTCCCGGAGCAGGCGGGCCCGGCGAGCGGCCCCGTTCGCGACCCTCGTCAGGAGGTCAGGGAGCGGACGAAGAACGGCTTCACGTCGATCTTCTTCTCGAGCACACCGGCCTCGGCGTAGACGTCGGCGGTCTTCTGGAACTGACTGACGATCTGGTCGTCGATCGGCGGTGCGCTCCACTGGCGGCGCTTGACCACGTCGAGGGCCACCGGCTCGGGCAGTTTCGTCAGCGATGCGAAGATCTTCGAGAACTCCTCCGGCTTCTGGTTCGACCAGGTGAACGCGTTGCGCTGCCGGGTCAGGAAGTCGGCGATCGCCGCCTTGGTGCCCGCGTCCTCGACCGCGTCCTCGGTGGCTACGACGAAGCCCAGGCCGCTGTTGATCCCCTCGCCGTCGCGGACGATGCGGGCGCCCTTGCGTTCGGCGAGCGCGACGTAGGGATCCCAGGTCACCCAGGCGTCGATCTGCCCGGCATCGAAGGCAGCCGACGCCGCCGGCGGGGCCAGGAACGAGATCGTCAGGTCGTCGGGGGTCAGCCCCGCCTCCTTGAGCGCGCCGAGCAGCAGGTAGTGCCCGATGCTGCCCTCGGTCGACGGGGACACCGTCTTGCCACGCAGGTCTGCGACGGTACGGATCGGCGAGTCCTTGGGAACGAGGATCGCGACGCCCTTGGCGGAGGCACGGGTCGCCCCGACGACCTTCAGCGGCGCGCCGGCGCCGAGCGCGTTGAGGATGGGCGCGTCACCGGCCTGCCCGATGTCGGCCGCGCCGGCGCGTAGTGCCTGCAGCAGCGGTGCGGCGGCGGAGAAGTCAGACCATTCGATCTTGTAGGGGACGCCCGCCAGGGCGTCCGAGGCCTCGAGCAGTGCCTTCAGCTGGCCGACCTGGTCGGCCACCCGCAGGGTCACGCGGGAGAGGTCGGGCCGCCCGGTGGCTGTCGTAGCCGCCGGGCCGTCGTCGGAATCCGACCCGCAGGCGGCGACGGCCACGACAGCCACGACGGCCACCAGTGCCGCGACGCCGACCCGCAGCCGGGATCCGAGCAGTCTGAACACGCGCAACATCGCACAACGCTCCGAGGTCAGGAAATCGGGCTGGGACGGGCAGCACACCAGAGCGGACCGGGCGACCTGGTGACAGGGCGATGACAGACCGGCTCAGCCTCACCACGGCTGCGTCCCACCGAGCACAGTACAGAACTGTCCGTAATGCTTCTTTGACGATCTAAAAAGTGAAGAAGTGACTTGCATCACACATTGATCCCCATTGACCTGGCACGTCAGACATGTTTCGGTTGCTCCCGTGTACAGATCGGCGCAACTGGTTACCCGGAGTCACATTGACCTTCAGCGGATCAAGTCCGCCGCATGTCCACGGCACCGGGCCGACGACTAGGCATTTCCATCGGCGACTCGGACCCGCGGCATCCGTGCCCGTGGACCGTGAGATGGAAAAGGCTCACCGAGACGGCTACCGCCGTCGCCTTTCTCTTTCCCGTTCTCACCGGCGACCGTGACGGCTCTTCACGGCGATGACTCGTGCGCCCGCGACGGGAGAATTCGTGACCATCCAGACCTTTCCCGCCGGCAAGGACGGCGAGAACGGAACGCCCCCCGAGGGCACTGAGAAAACTGATTCACCGGGAAGATCCGGAGAACCCGGAGCAACCGGAGCACAGGGAACACCGGTCGAGGTGGCGCCGGTTCTGACAACCGTCGTGCCCGCCGGTGCACGGCGGCGGGGAGTACCCCGTTGGGTGCGACGTCCGGTGGGACCGTTGTGTCTGCTGGCCGCATGGCAGATCGCGGTGTGGACCGGCAGCGCGTCCACCGAACTTCTCGCCTCGCCGTGGACAGTGGTAACGACGTTCGCCGATCTGGTGGGCAACGGTGAACTTCCCAAGGCCATTCTGGTATCGCTACGGCGCGCCGGCACCGGGCTGCTGCTGGGCGGTTTCATCGGCATCACGCTGGCGCTGCTGGCCGGGCTCTTCCGGCTCGGTGAGGACCTCATCGACGCCGCCGTCCAGATGATCCGCACTGTTCCCTTCGTGGGCCTCATCCCGCTTTTCATCATCTGGTTCGGCATCGGGGAGCGGCCGAAGACCGCCCTCGTCGCCTTCGGCGTCGCGTTCCCGCTCTACCTCAACACCTACGCCGGAATCCGGAACGTCGACGCGACCCTCGTCGAGGCCGCGCGCACGGTGGGGCTCGGCCGGGCCGGGCTGATCCGGCACGTCATCCTGCCGGGGGCGTTGCCGAACGTCCTGGTCGGTCTGCGGTTCTCCCTCGGGATCGCGTGGCTCGCGCTCATCTTCGCCGAGCAGATCAACGCCAACCGGGGCCTGGGGCACCTGATGAACCGGGCCCAGGAGTTCCAGCGCACCGACATCATCGTCGTCTGCCTCGTGGTCTACGCCCTTCTCGGGCTCGCCGTCGACGCCGTCGTCCGACTACTCGAAAGGCTGCTGCTGTCATGGCGACCGGCCTTCAGCGGAGCGTGACCGCCACCGGAGGGGGCACCGAAGCCCCACCCGCGGTCGTCGTCCGCAACCTGCGCCGCTCCTTCGGCGACACCACGGTCATCGACGACCTCAGCCTGTCCGTCCCGGCGGGGCAGTTCGTCACCCTGCTCGGCCGCAGCGGCTGCGGCAAGAGCACCCTGCTGCGGATCCTCGCCGACCTCGACAACGAGATCAGCGGCGAGGTCCGGATCGCGTCCCGGCGCGCGGTGGCCTTCCAGTCGCCGCGGCTGCTGCCCTGGAAACGGGTGTGGCGCAACGTCGTGCTCGGCCTGCCGGGCCGGCCCGACCGGGCCCGCGCACTCGCGGCGCTGGAGGAGGTCGGGCTGGCCCACCGTGCCGACGCCTGGCCCAAGACGCTCTCCGGCGGGGAGGCGCAGCGCGCGTCGCTGGCCCGGGCGCTCGTGCGCGACCCCGAGCTGATGCTGCTCGACGAGCCGTTCGGCGCGCTCGACGCCCTGACCCGGATCCGCGTGCAGAGCCTGGTCGAGCAGCTGTGGCAGCGGCACCGCCCGGCGATCCTGCTGGTCACGCACGACGTCGAGGAGGCGTTGCTGCTCGCCGACCGGGCGCTGGTCATGGAGGACGGCGTGATCTCGCACAGCGTGGACGTCACGCTGCCGCGGCCGCGCAGCGTGACCGACCCGGCGTTCGTCGAGCTGCGCGCCGAGCTCCTCGCCCGGCTCGGCGTGGGGGCCTCCTCCCCTTCCTGACGAAGCTCGTCCCAACACCCTCGGAGTTCACCCATGCGTTTCCCCAGACCCGGACGTCCAGTGGCACGGCCCCTACGACTCGCGGTGGCGGCGACGCTCGCCGCGGGACTCCTGCTCACCGCCTGCGGCTCCGACGACGACCCCGCTCCGGGCGCCGCCGGCACGGGCACCGGCACCGCCGAGAAGCCGGTCGCGGGCGGGTCGGTCACCTACGCGATCGACACCGAGCCGACCTGCTTCGACATCCACGTCAGCCCGCAGGACATCACCGCGGCCATCCAGCGCAACGTGTTCGACTCGCTCGTCGCCGAGGACGAGTCCGGCAAGTTCCACCCGTGGCTGGCGAGCTCCTGGGAGACCTCGCCGGACCTGAAGAGCTACACCTTCAAGCTCCGCCAGGACGTCACGTTCACCGACGGCACCCGTTTCGACGCCGCCGCGGTGAAGGCGAACTTCGACCACATCAAGGCGCCCACGACGAAGTCGCGGTACGCCGCGAGCCTGCTCGGCAGCTACACCGGCACCGACGTCGTCGACGAGTTCACCGCCCGGGTGAACTTCGCCCAGCCCTTCGCGCCGTTCCTGCAGGCGGCCAGCACCGCCTATCTCGGCTTCTACTCGCCGAAGACGCTCACCGCCGACGCGGACAAGCTGTGCGGCGGCGGCCCGGTGGCGGTCGGCACGGGGCCGTTCACCTTCACCAGCTACACCAAGGGCCAGAGCATCGTCCTGACGAAGAACCCGGCGTACAGCTGGGCACCGGCGACCGCGAAGCACACCGGCGCCGCCTACCTGGACACGTTGACGATCCGCATCCTCAAGGAGAACTCCACCCGGATCGGCTCGCTGACCAGCGGCCAGATCGACGTCGCCGGTGCGGTGCCGCCGGCGAACGTCGCCGCGGTCGAGGCGAACGGGCGCCTGCAGGTGCTGCGCCGCGACGCCGCGGGCTCGCCGTACAGCCTCTACCTGAACACCACGCTGGCACCGTTCACCGACGAGCGGGTGCGCGTCGCCTTCCAGCGTGGCCTGAACATCGACCAGGACGTGAAGACCGTCTACTTCGGCCAGTACAAGCGTTCCTGGAGCCCGCTCACCGCGGTCACGCCCTCCTACGACAAGAGCCTCGAGAACAGCTGGCCCTACGACCCGGCCAAGGCCAACCAGCTGCTCGACGAGGCAGGCTGGACGGGCCGTGACGCCGACGGCTACCGCACCCGTGACGGCCGCCGGCTCACCGTCGCCTGGCCGATCATCCCGGCCACCGTCCGCGAACAGCGTGACGTCCTCGGCCAGGCGTTCCAGGAGGACCTCAAGAAGATCGGCATCGAGCTCACCCGTCCGTCGCTCGACGCCGGCACCTACCTGAAGGAGGCGTACGCGGGCAAGTACGCGGTCCTGGACTTCAGCTGGGCCCGGTTCGAGCCGGACGTGCTGCGGCTGTTCTTCCACTCGGCCAGCGCCCTGGCCGGCGGCGGCCAGAACGCCGCGTTCGTGAAGGACCCCGAGGTGGACACCTGGACGACGACCGGTGCGGGCACCTTCGACGAGAAGGTTCGGGACGACGTCTACGGGCGCACCCAGCAGCGGGTGGTCAAGATCGGCGCGGTCGTGCCCGTCTACACACCGTCGTCCATCCTCGCCGCCGGCAAGCACGTCCACGGGATCGCTTTCGACACGAACGCCTGGCCGCTGTTCTACGACGCCTGGCGCGACCGGAAATGAGCCTTTTCCCTCGTCGGCTCCGGCCTGTGGATACAGCGCTCGACAAACGTGAGAGGGAAAAGGCTCAGTGAAGGCCGTCGAACCCGTTCGGCCACGGAGGTGGGTCGTGCTGCGCGCGGTCGGGCGGCGGCTCGCCCGCGCGGGCGCGGTCGTCTTCGGGGCGGCGACCCTCGCGTTCGCCGCGTTGCAGCTGCTGCCCGGGGACCCGGTGGCGGTCATGCTGGGGCCGGCCACGTCGGCGTCCCCGCAGGTCCGGGAGCAGATCAGGGTCGACTTCGGGTTCGACGAGCCGGTACCGGTGCGCTATCTGCACTACCTGGGCGATCTGGTGACGGGTGACCTGGGCCGCTCCTACCAGCTCCAGCAGCCGGTCACCACGCTCATCGAGGAGCAGCTGTGGCCGACGGTGCAGCTCGTCGCGGCGAGCGTCACCCTCGCCGTGGTCATCGCGGTGGTCTCCGCGGTGGTCACGGCGGGCCGCCGCTCGGCACTGCGCGCCGTGGTCACGCTGGCGGAGCTGGTGGCGCTGTCCACCCCGCAGTTCTGGCTGGGGATCGTGCTGCTGACGGTGTTCTCGTTCCGCCTGAACCTCTTCCCGGTGGCGGGTGCGCAGGACCTCACGGCGCTGGTGCTGCCGGCGGTCACCCTCGCGCTGCCCGTCGCCGGGGTGCTGGCGCAGGTGCTGCGGGAGGGAATCGAGACGGCGCTGGAGCAGCCGTTCGTCGTCGCCGCCCGGGCCCGGGGCCGCAGCCGGATCGGGGTGCGACTGCGGCACGCGGTCCGGCACGCGGCGGCCCCGCTGCTCACGCTGACCGGCTGGGTGACGGGTTCGCTGCTGGGCGGCGCGGTGCTGGTGGAGACCGTCTTCGGTCGCCCCGGCCTCGGTTCGCTGCTGCTGCAGGCAGTGTCCAGCCGGGACATGCCGGTCGTGCTGGGCGTGGTCCTGCTGACCGCCACGGTGGTGGCCGTCGTGTTCATCCTGGTGGACCTGGTGCAGCTGGCGCTCGACCCGAGGCTGCGGACGGCGGCGGCGCTGTGACGGACATCGACACCGAGACGGACATCGAAACCGGGACGGGCATCGACACCGGGACGGGCATCGACACCGGGGCGGGCATCGACACCGTGGTCACGGGCGGCGCCCGGCGTCCGGGTCCACGCGGCTTGTCGGTCCCCCGGCCGGGTGTTGTCGTCGCGGCCGCGGTGCTGGCGCTGGCTGCCTTCGTCGCGGTCGCGCCGGGGCTGCTGACCGACGGCGCGCCAACCGACATCGACCCCGGGCAGGCACTGGTCGGACCGGGAGCGGGCCACTGGTTCGGCACGGACCAGCTCGGCCGCGACGTGTTCACCCGCGTCGTCTACGGGGCCCGCACGTCACTGCTGCTCGGCCTCGCCGCGATCGGCCTCGCCGTCACCGGTGGCGTGGTGCTCGGCCTGGCCACGGTGCTCGGCGGGCGCGGCGCGGAGCGGATCCTCACCTGGCTGACGGACGTGCTGCTCGCACTGCCCCCAATCCTGCTCGCGCTGCTGGTGGTCGCCGTGCTCGGAGCCGGGACGACGAACACCGTGATCGCGATCGCGATCGCCCTCGTCCCGGTGTACGGACGGCTGGTGCGCACCGAGGCGATGGTGGTGCTGCGCTCCGGCTACGTCGAGGCCGCGGTCGGGCTCGGCCTGCGTCGCGGTGTGGTGATCGCGCGCCATGTCCTGCCCAACGCGCTCGGCCCGGTGCTGGTCCTGGCCACGGTCGGGTTCGGCACCGCGCTCATGTACGCGTCCGCGTTGAGCTTCCTCGGCCTCGGGTCGAGCCCACCGAACTCGGAGTGGGGCCTGATGCTGGCCGAGGGCCGCGACTTCCTCCAGACGGCCTGGTGGACAGGGGTGTTCCCGGGTGCGGCGATCACCGGAACCGTGATCGCGGTGACGGTCGTCGGCCGGTACGCGCAGGCCCGCTTCGCCGGACGGGTCGACTGGCGGGCGAGCCGGTGAACGGGCCGGTGAACGGGCCGCTGCTGGTCGTCGACGGACTCGACGTGACCTTCCAGGTGGGTGGCGAGCGGGTGCACGCGGTGCGGGACGTGTCGTTCACCCTCGACCGCGGCGAGTGCCTGGCGATCGTGGGCGAGTCCGGGTCCGGGAAGAGCGTCACCGCTCGCACGTTGATCGGCCTGACCGGTGGGCGTTCGACGGTGCGCGCCCGCCGGCTGTCCTTCGACGGCACCGACCTGACCACGCTCACCGAGGCACGCTGGCGGGCGGTGCGCGGACGGCACATCGGGCTGGTGCTGCAGGACGCGCTGGTGTCCCTGGACCCGCTGCGAACGGTGGGCGCGGAGGTCGCCGAGCCGCTGCGCGTCCACCGGCTTGCCGCGCGGGACGAGGTCGCCGGGCGGGTCAGGGACACGCTGGCCGACGTCGGCGTGCCGGATCCGGCCCGGCGCGCCCGCCAGTACCCCCACCAGCTCTCCGGCGGACTGCGGCAGCGGGCGCTGATCGCGTCCGCGGTCGCGGCCGGACCGCGGCTGCTGCTCGCCGACGAACCGACCACCGCCCTGGACGTGACCGTGCAGGCCCAGGTGCTCGATCTGCTGCGACGGCTCCGGCAGGAAGGCCTGGCACTCCTGCTGATCAGCCACGACCTCGCCGTCGTGGCCGGCATCGCCGACCGGATCGCCGTCATGTACGGGGGGCTGATCGTCGAAGGCGGACCAGCGGCGCAGGTGCTGCGCGACCCGCGGCATCCCTACACCCAGGCGCTGCTCGCGGCCGTCCCCACGCTGCGCACCAGGCGGAGCCGGCTGGCGGTCCCGGTGCCCCGCCAGCCCGGGGCCGGTCCGGGCGGCTGCCCGTACGCGGCCCGCTGCCTGCTGGCGGACGAACGCTGCCGGACGGAGCTCCCGCCCCCGGCCGAGGCCGACCCCGGGCACAGCGTCCTGTGCTGGCACCCCGCGCCGACCCCCGACCAGTCCGACCAGTCCGGCCCGGCGGGCCCGTCCGACCAGTTCGGACCGGCCGGTCCCGCCGGTTCCGCCGGTCCCGCCGGTTCCGCTGGAGCTGCCGGAGCTGCCGGAGCTGCCGTTCTGACCGTTGCCAAACCGCCGCCGCTCGCACACGTGCCGACCGGGAGCCTGCCCACCGCGAACGTGCCCACCGCGGGCGCCCGCGGCGAGGTCCTCCTCGACGTCGACGGTCTCTCCAAGCGGTTCCGCGGCCCCGGCGGGGCCTGGCAGCACGCCGTCGACGACGTGTCGTTCCAGCTGCGCGCCGGCGAGACGCTCGGCGTCGTCGGCGAGTCCGGGTCGGGGAAGACGACGGTGGCCCGCATCGTGCTGGGCCTGCTCACACCGGACGCCGGCACGGTCCGTTTCGCCGGTGCCCCGTGGAACGGGGACGGGGTGCTCGAGCGCGACCGCCGGCCGCACCGCCGCCGTATACAGGCCGTCCAGCAGGATCCGCTGAGCTCCTTCGATCCCCGGTACACCGTCGAGCGGATCGTCGGGGAGGCGGTGGCGGGCACCCACCGCCGGGGCGGGCGGCGGGCCCGGCGGGACCGGGTCGCCGTCCTGCTCGACCAGGTGGGGCTCGGCGCGAACCTGCTGGGACGGCGGCCGCGGGACCTCTCCGGCGGACAGCGCCAGCGGGTGGCGATCGCGCGGGCGCTGGCGCCGGAGCCGGCGCTGCTCGTCTGTGACGAGCCGGTGTCCGCCCTGGACGTGTCGATCCAGGCCCAGATCCTCGACCTGCTCGCCGACCTGCAACGCGACCTCGGGGTGGCGATGCTGTTCATCTCCCATGACCTGGCGGTGATCCACCAGGTCGGCGACCGGCTCCTGGTGATGCGCGACGGCAGGGTCGTCGAGTCCGGGGAGCTCGGGCGGGTCTTCGCACAGCCCGCGCACCCGTACACCCGGGAGCTGCTCGCCGCCGTCCCCCGGCCCGCCGGGTCCACCACACGGGCGATGGCCCGCTAGCGCGTTGGCGGTCGGAGAGGGACCCACAGGTGGGAAGGCGGCGCGGCGTCCTCACGGCCTGATCGAACGGGCCGCGGAGATCGCGGTGTTCACCCGGCTGCTGGCCCGCGGCAGGCTCGGGGCCGGCAGCGTCGTAGTGCTCACCGGGGCGGTCGCGACCGGCAAGACCGAACTGTTGAACGCCCTGGTCGAGGATGCGGCGGCGACGGGCGCGGTGGTGCTGACCGCGCTCGCCTCCCCCGCCGAACGCGACAAACCCCTGGCCCTGGTGCGCCAGTTTTTCCGCGCACCACCGCTTTCAGGCCCCGAGGGCGACCTCGCCTGGCGCGCCGCCGCCGGCGCTGCCCCCGCAGCCCGCACCGACACCGACGAGGGCCCCGCCGACCAGCTGTCGACCAGCGCCGTGCACGACCTGTGGTCGGTGGTCGACACGCTGGCGCGCCGGGTCCCGGTCGTCATCGGTGTCGACGACCTGCAGTTCGCCGACGTGGCGTCGCTGCGCTGCCTGGCGTACTTCGGCGGCTGGCTGCGTGCGTCGCGAGTGCTGATGGTCGTCAGCGAGAACATCGGGCACGTGGGGACGGACGCTCGGCGGGCCTCCTGGCACATCGACCTGTTGCGCCAGCCCCACTGCCACCGGATCCAGGTCTCCCCGCTGTCACCGCAGGGGGTGGCCGAGTTGCTCGAAACCCGGCTCCGACGGTCCGTCGACGCGGTCCCGACCGCGCGCTGGCACCACGTCAGCGGCGGGAACCCGCTGCTGCTGCGTGCTCTGATCGAGGACGCCGCCGCCGTGGCCGGGCAACCCACCGCACTCCCCGAACCCACCGCACTCCCCGAACCCACCGCACTCCCCGAACCCACCGGGCTCCCCGAACCCACCGAACCCGAACCGGCCGAACCGGCCGAACTCACCGAGCTCACCGAGCTCACCGGACTCGCCCAGGTCGCCGAGCCGGTTGCCGGCACGGCCTTCGGCCAGGCCTACCTGACCTGCCTTCACCGCGGCGGGCCCGACCTGCTCCAGGTCGCCCGCGGGCTGGCGATCCTCGCCGAGTCCGACTCGTCCGCGTCGCTACGCCAGCTCGTCGACGCGGACGAGCCGACCGTCGAACGGGCCCTGGACCTGCTGGACCGTGCCGGCCTGCTGGAACGTGCCGGCCTGCTGGGCGCGGGCCGGTTCCGGCATCCGGCCGCCCGGGCCGCGGTGCTCGCCGAGATGTCCCCGGACGAACGGGCGCACCTGCACCAGCAAGCTGCCCGCCTGCTGCACATCGACGGCGCGCCGGCGCGCACCGTCGCCGCGCACCTGATCGCCGCGCACCGCCAGCCGGGACCGTGGGCGTTCGCCGTGCTGTGCCGGGCGATCGAGGAGGCCCTCGACCGCGATCGGCACTTCGCCGCCGGGTGCCTGCGGCTGGCCCACCTGGCCTGCTCCGACGACGTCCAACGGGCGACGGTCGCGCTGCTGCGGCTGCGGATCGGGTCGCCCGGTGCGGAGGGCGACCCACTCACCTCGGCCGAACATCAGGTCGCGGTGCAGGCGGCACTGGGCGGTACCAACCGGGAGATCGCCAGAATCCTGCACATCACCGTGAGTACGGTCGAGCAGCATCTCACCCGGGTTTACCGCAAACTCGGACTGAAAGGCCGCGCCGGCCTGCGTGCCGCTTTCACGCAGTTCGCCCGCGAAGATCCCGCGTAGGCGCCGGCGCCGATATTCCACAATCCACGATCCACCGCGACCAGTACGGCGTGACATCGGTCACCATCAGCGAACCTATTCCGTCACCTACTCATCCTCGCGGCTACCCATACCACCGGGAGAAGGAAAAGGCCCTGACATTTCCGGTTAACATTACGACAGAAAGAAGCTGTATAGGGGTTGCCTAGGGGGTCTTCAGGGGTACCCTGCGGACAATTCTCAGGCAATTATTGAAGGAGCGTCGCGCCGCAGTTCAACGCGCCCCGGATCCCGGGTTTTCTCCGGCCCGCCGGCACCGAAACACCTGGTGATTTCTGCAGACCATCCGAGCCCTGATCTCTCCGCCGCGCCGTCACGCGGAACCGGACACCGATTCGTGCCCGCACGCACCGCCCCACGAGACACGATGGGACAACAATGAGATACGAGATCCTCGGACCTCTTCGGGTGACGAAGCAGGACGGCCACTGCTTCATCAGCGCCCCCAAGATGGAGACCCTGCTGGCCACCCTCCTGGTCCGCCCGAACGAAGTGGTGTCGGCCGACCAGCTCATCAACGAGATCTGGGGGGCGGCCGCGCCACGGAGCGCGAACGCCGGCATCCACGTGATGGTGTCGAACCTGCGCAAGTTCCTCGCCCGGCCGGACCGGACGGACAGCCCGATCGTGACCCGGGCCCCGGGCTATCTGCTGGATCTGGGCGACGACACGCTCGACGCCCACGACTTCCTGGACCTGGCCGCGCGCGGGCACGAGCACGTCCGACTGAAGAAGTACACGGAGGCCGTGGCCTGCTTCGACCGGGCGCTCGGGCTGTGGCGGGGCCAGCTGCTCGGCCGGCCGACCGCCAGCCCGATGATCGTCTGGTATGACACCTGGCTGGCCGAACAGCGGCTGGGCTGCCTCGAGGCCAACCTGGAGGCGGAGCTCGAGCTTGGCCGCCACCGCCGGCTCGTGCCCAGGCTGTACTCACTCATCACCGAGCACCCGCTGCACGAGCCGTTCTACCGCCATCTCATGGTTGCGCTGTACCGGGCCGAGCGGGTCGCCGACGCACTCGATGTCTACCGGACGGCCCGCACCCGGCTGCGCGACGAGCTGGGCCTGGAGCCCTGCCGCTCCCTACAGGACGTGCAGCGGGCGATCCTGGTCGGCGACCGGCACATGGGCATGGCCCGGCTCGCCGGCTGACCTCCCCGGGCCGGGCCGGCCACGGATTCGTCCCGACCCGCCCAGGGGCTGTCCGTGCCCGGGCCCAGACCCGGGCCCGGTCAGCCGCCGCCCTCGATCGCGGCGGACTGCACCGCCGCGAGGTCCACCTTCTCGCCTCGACCGTCCTCGCGAAACAGCAGCAGCGCGGCCAGCACCCCGACGACCATGGTCACCGCGGTGATGACGAAGCCGAGCTTGAACCCCTCGGTGAGCGCGACCGCCGCCGCGTCACCGGCACGGACCGCGTCGTCCGTCCGGCTCTCGGCGAGCGTCGCGATGACCGCGAAGCCGAGCGATCCCCCGACGTAGCGGCTGACGTTCAGCAGCGCCGCGGCGATGCCCGTGCTCTGGGCGGGCACGCCCGTCACCGCGGCGATGTTGATCGGGACGAACAGGATCGCGAACCCGAGGCTGACGACCACGGACGGGAGGATGATGTTCATGCCCAGACCGCCGTCCGGCGAGATCCCGGTGAACAACAGCAGACCGCCGGCGACGATCGCGCAGCCGATGGCGACGACGGCGCGGATGCCGATCTTCGGGACGAGCAGCGGGCCGAACGGCGCGGCGACCAACAGGGTCACGGCGAGCGGCAGGTAGGCGAGGCCGGTCTTCAGCGGCGAGTAGTGCAGTACCTCCTGCGCGTACAGGGTGACGAAGAACAGCATCGCCCACAGCGCGACCGCGACGAGCGCCTGGACCGCGTTCGCGCCGGACACCGAACGGTTGCGGAACAGCGAGAACGTCATCAGCGGCTCGGCCGCGACGAACAGCTCGTGGACGACGAAGTAGGCGAGGAGCACGCCGGCGCCGGCGAGCAGGCCGATCGTCCGCCCGGACCCCCATTCGTGCTCGCTGGCCTGCAGCACCCCGTAGATCAGCAGCGCGGTGCCGCCGGTGGAGACGAGCGCGCCGACGACGTCGAAGCGGTGCGACCGGGTCGTGCGGTCCACGGGCAGGTAGCGGGTGGCACCGGCCAGGATGAGCGCGCACACCGGCACGTTCAGCAGGAAGATCCACCGCCAGCCGGGCCCGTTGACGAGCACGCCGCCCAGCACCACGCCCAGGGCGCTGCTCACGCCGGCGGCGGTACCCCAGACCGCCAGCGCCTTGTTGCGGGCCGGGCCCGCCGGGAAGATCGACGCGATCATGGCCAGCGTCATCGGGATGCTGAACGCTCCGGCCAGGCCCTGCAGCGCCCGGGTGGCGACGAGGCCGCCCGCGTCCTGCGACAGGCCCGCGGCGAGCGAGCCGGCCAGGAACAGGGCGATTCCCCCGACGAATATCCTCCGCTGGCCGAACACGTCACCGGTCCGGCCACCGAGCAGCAGGAAACCGCCGAACGCCACCGTGTACGCGTTCACCACCCACGGCAGGTCGCCCTGGGAGAAACCGAGATCGTCCTGGATGCTGGGCAGCGCGACATTCACGATCGTGATGTCGAGGGTTTCGAGCATCGCCGCGACACACAACAGCGTCAACGCGATCGTGTGAACGGACGTCCAGACGAACGACGCTGGACTCGATGGCGCCTGGTTCGGGGGCACCGAGCTCGACAGCGCAGAGCTCCCGGCGGCCGGCTCGCGCGCCGGCCCGTCGACGGCCCGCACCGCCGCCCCGGACTCCTGCTTTTCCGTCATGGGTTGCGAATTCCTTTCGAGCGAATGTCACCAATGAGCCTTTTCCATCTCACGGTGCGTGGTCAGGGCGCCGCGGTTTCGAGTCGACGATGGAAACGGCTCAGTTTCCGGGCCGCGGGTCCGGGCGGTCGTTTCCCCGCCCGGACCCGCGGCCGATTCCGCTACTGCGCGGCAGGCGCGTCCGCCGGCGTCTCCACGGCCCAGGAGTAACCATGCGGAACGAGGAAGTCGAGGAAGCTCGCGGCGTCGAACGCCTGGGCGGGGCTGAGCACACCGGCGCGGGGCGGCTCGGCGAGCAGCCGGCGGACGGCCTCCGCCACGATCACCGCGGTCGACCCGTAGATGTCGCTGGCGTGCAGGACACCGCGGGCACGGCGGCCGTCGGCACCGGTGGCCTCCGCAACGATGGTGAACCTGGCCGCCGCGCGGCGGGTCTCGTCCGGGCCCTCGGCGAGGCCGTCGATGATGGTCGCGACGGTCTCGGCGGGCAGCTGGAGCAGCTGCAGGAACTCCGGCGTGACGATGCTGGCGTTGATGACCACCGACAGCCGGTCGGTCGGCACGTGCCGGGGGACGGTGACGACCTCGGGGCCCGCCCAGTTGATGACCGGCGTCGGCTCCGCGTTCCCCGGGAATGTCACCGCCTCGTAGGGCGTCGTGCCGTCGCCGGGCCGCCATTCACCGTCGCTGTAGACGAAGCTGCCGCTGGTCAGCGCGCCGAAGGCCGACCGGACGGTGCCCCGGGTCATGTCCCAGTCGCGCACGTCGTAGGCCACGAGGAGCTCGGTCGCCCGCTCGACCCGACGACCGACCACGTTCGCCAGCAGATCGCCGGGAACGATGTCGAAGCCGACGGACGGGACGACGGTCACCCCGGCGTTCTCGGCGGGGCCGGAGTACTCGTCGAAGACCTTCTTCACGAACAGCTGCTCGGCGGTCGTGTCGATATAGTGCACGCCCGCGTCGATCGCGGCCCGGACAACCGGTTCACCCACCAGGGCGAACGGTCCCGCCACGTTGACGACGACGTCGCTGCCGCGGAAGGCCTCCGCCAAGGCCGCCGGGTCGTCGACGCCGACCTGGCGTGTCCCTATCTCGACGTCCCGGCCGTCGACGGAATCACCCGGCTCCGTGGCGGCCAACTCCGTCGCCAGCGCCCGCAGCCGGTCACCGTCCCGGCCGGCCAGCACGACGGAGAATCCGCGGCGCCGAAGCCCGGCGGCCACCAGCCGCCCGGTGTATCCACTCGCGCCGTAAACGGTGATCGCCATGAGGAATCCCCTCCTCTATGGAGCTTTTTCCATCTCACGGGACACGGCCAAGGCCACCGCGCGTCCAAGCCGACGACGGAAAAGGCTCATTCAGTACCCGTCATAATTGCGGGGACCGGCCGGCGCGCCCATCCCGCAACTAGGGGCCTCGCGGACCCCCCCAACTTTGGGGATTTTTTCGATCGGTGTGGTGAGGTAAGATGGCGGGCGTGGCGAAACCTGCCCTCGGAATCCGCGCCAGTGCCGTTCGCGAGGGGATCGCGGACCTGTGCGAGCAACGCATCGCCCCGGAGGACCTCGTCGCCGAGGTCGCCGAGCGCGTCCGCCGCGTGGTTCCCTACGACGCCGGCTCGTGGATGACGACCGACCCCGAGACGCTGCTGCCGACCCGGCTGCACGCCGTCGGTCCCAAGGTCTGCCTGCGCGCCGACGACCTGCACGACGAGCTGGCGGGCACCGGCGTCAACGGGTTCCTCGACCTCGACCGATCCGGGCGCTGCGCGGTGTCCCTCGCAGCCTCCACCGGCGGCGAGCTGGACCGCGCCACCCGGCACCGGTCCGTCTACGAGCCGCTGGGGCTGCGCGACGAGCTGCGGCTGCTCGCCCGAGATGGTAGCGCCACCTGGGGCATGGGCTGTCTGCGGCGTGCCGACGACGAGCCCGACTTCACCGCCGCCGAGGTCCGCTACGTCGCCTCGATCGCCCGCCATCTGGGCCACGGCCTGCGGTCCGGCCTGGCCCGCACCCCACCGCCGCGCACCCCGCTGGCGGGCTCCGGCACGCTGGTGCTGGACGCCGCGGGCCGCCTCGAGGCCTCCACCGCGGAGGCGGACCGCTGGCTGCGACGCATCAGCCCGGTCGAACCCCCCGAACTGCCGGTGTCCGTCACGATGGTGGCCGTGCAGGCCCAGGCGAACGCCGCCGGGGGTGGCCCGCCCCGACCGGCGCGGCTGCGAATGTCGCTGCCGGGTGGCGGCTGGCTGCTGGTGCAGGGCGAGGTGCTGGTCTCCTCGCCGGCGCACGGCGGCGCCGGCGCGGCGCGCACCGCCGTCGTGCTGGAACCCGCGAGCCGCGCCGACCTGCTGCCGGTGATGCTGGCCCTCTACGGCCTCACCTCGCGCGAACGCCAGCTGGCCGAGCTGCTCGTCGCCGGGCACGGCACCGACCGGATCGCCCGCAGGCTGGGGATCTCCCAGCACACCGTGCGCGACCACACCAAGGCCATCTTCGCGAAGGTGAACGTGGCGTCCCGCGCCGAGCTGACCGCGGTGCTCGGCGCGGAGGTCACCGGCCCCCCGGTCGACGTCCCCACGGGCCTCGGCACCGCCGGCCTCGGTCTCGCCGGCTGACGCACCCGAAAACGCCACAGTCCTCGCAACCCCCAGAAGGCTGGGCGTCGCGAGGACCGCTGGTGTCCTGAGCCTCAGTGGTTCCTTCCTGCCGCCGCTGCCGAGCAGGACCTGAGGATTCTGGTTGCCGGAGAGCCCGCAGCAGAATCGCGATCTTCAGTTTGACATTGCCGCCAAGCAAGAGTTGAGGATTTCGGCTGTTGGAACGACCAAAATCCTCAGCGCTTCAAGCCGCGAATTCGGGCCGCCGCCAAGGTTACCGTTGCCGCCGAGCAAGAGTTGAGGACCTTGGCTGCCGGAACGACCAAGATCCTCAACCCTTCGCTCGTCACCCTTCGATTCTTCGGATACCCGAGCGGAGCGGGGCAGGAGTGTGACGCACCATGATCAGACGCAGATGGGGGACTGCTGAGGCGCTGCGCGAGAAGACGCGCGAGCTGAACGGGGCCGTTCGCGCCGCGGGTCAGACGGTGGTGAGGCGACGGCTGGGGGTCTGCGCACCACCGGCCGGGACGATCGCGTAGCGGCGCCGCTCCCACGGATAGTGCGGCAGGTCGACGACGGCGCGGGGCAGCTCCGTCAGCTCGCCGTCGTCGGGCTCCGCGGGGGCGCCGGCGGCGATCGCGTCGAGCGCCGCGATGGCCTGCGGCCGGCTGGCGGCGAGCACCCGGGCACGGACGGCGTGGCGCGCCCGGCCCACGGTCGCCGTGTAGGCGAACGCCGGGTAGGCATCGTCCGGGAGGGTGGCCAGCCGGTCCCGGTAGCGCGCCGCGAGAACCCGCAGCGCGTCCG
>NZ_ADGX01000018.1 GCF_000177675.1 Parafrankia sp. EUN1f | reverse complement strand
CCTGTGGGAGCTCGGGAAGTGGGCGGTCAGGCGTTTCCTCGGTGCAGCCTCCGCAACACGAACGCGAGATGCAGGCGCAGGCGACCGTTCGGGTCGTGGACGGACCAGCCAAGAACCTGCTCCGCCTGGTGGAGACGTTCCTGCAGGGTCGAATGGTGCACGGGTAAGCCCCACGGCCGCCGCGCGAAGGCTCGGGCTGGTGGTGACGGCCTCCAGGGTGGCCAGCATCCAGGGGGCCGCCGAGGCGGCCCGGTCCAGGGCCTGGACGTCGGAGTCGGGCGGCGTGGCCGGTCCGACCGCCGTGGCCAGCACGGCCAGACCGCCGAGCTGGTCCGCGTGCACCACCCGCGGTCCCGGGTCCATCGCGGTGCCGCCGGCGGTGAAACGCAGCGCCGTGCGGGCGGCCTGCCAGGAAGACGGGAGCTCCAGCACCGGCACGGCTGGTCCGACGCCCGTCCGCCGATCCGCGACCTGTGCGGGGACGCCCCGCTGGCCGGCGGCGATGTCCCCGGCGGCGACAGGGTCCAGGGCGGTGCCGGGCTCCCGGCAGGGCCCCGCCGGCACGGCCTCCACCAGCGCGGTGCCGTCCGACAGCGCGAGCGCGCGGGCGAGGCCCGCCGGGTCGAGGCCGAGCTGGGCGGCCACCGTCCGCCGGGTCCGTGGCGACGCCGCCGCGTCCAGGAGAACCTCGATCGAGGCCCGGGTGGTCCCGTCGTCGGCCGTCACCGACGGCCGGTCGCTCGTCCGGTCGAAATAAGCCCGGCAGGCGGCCGCCGCCCGCTCGAGCACGACCGCGTCCAGCGGGCCGACGGCGCCTGGTCTCTCCAGCCACAGCGTCGGCGGCCCGCCCGGCACCACCGCGACTCCGGGCCAGGTCTCGTCCGCCGCGGTGGCGGAGACCCGGCGGCGCCCCTCGACGTCGACCTCGACGTGCACGCCCCTGCCGACGTCCACGAGACGGGCCGGCGCACCGGTCAGCAGTACCGTGCCGCGCACGATGGCCTCAAGCCCGGCCCTGCCTTCGACCAGCCGGTCGAAGTAGATGACGGCGCGTAAGGCCGCGCCGGCGTCGGGGTCCAGCGCCGAGAGCCGGCCGGCGAGCTCCTTCACCGGGCATCCTTCACCGGGCAATAGTGCCGTGCCGACCGAGCCGGTTGCGACCACTAATGGGCGAGAAGGCGGCGAAGCCAGTTCGTCCGGGCGGCCTTCGCGGCCCGCGAGACGGGAGCCTGCGGCGCCATCAGGTCGAAGCCGTGGAAGCCACCGGGCCAGACATGCAGCTCGGCCGCGCCGCCCGCCTGCCAGATCCGACTGGCGTAGGTCACGTCCTCGTCCCGGAAGGTCTCCGCCGAGCCGACGTCGATGAAGGCCGGTGGCAGGCCGGAGAGATCGCCGGCGCGGGCCGGGGCGGCGTACGGCGAGACGTCGGGCCCACCGCGCTGATCGCCGAGCAGTGCCGTCCATCCGGTTTCGTTCGACGCCCGGTCCCAGACACCACGCCCGGCCATCTGCCAGGCCGACGGGGTGTCGTTGCGGTCGTCGAGCATCGGGCACAGCAGCATCTGCCCGGCCAGTGCCGGGCCACCGCGGTCGCGGGCCATCAGTGCCACGGCCGCGGCCAGGCCGCCGCCCGCGCTGGTGCCCGCCACCACGATTCGGCCCGGGGCGACACCGAGATCGGCCAACCGGTCCGCCGTCCAGAGCAGGCCGGCGTAGCAGTCGTCGACGGGGGTCGGATGCGGGTTCTCCGGTGCGAGCCGGTAGTCCGGCGACACGACCACCAGGCCCAGCTCCTCGGCCCACTCGAGAGCCTCGGAGACACCGGTGCGCGCGTCGCCGATGACCATGCCGCCGCCGTGCATGAAGTAGACGGCCGCCGCCGGGGTCTCGGTCGACGTGGGCCGGCACACGACCAGCGGCAGCTCGAACCCACCCGGACCGTCCAGCTCGACCGGTAACGAGACCGTCTCCACGGTGAACGCGCCGCCGCGGGCGAGCTGCTCGTCCGAGACGACGATGCCCGACATCCGCTCGCGAAGCTCCCGGATCACTGCCAGCGTCAGCGACTGCGGCAGAAGCGCCCCGAACATCTCGAGGGCCGCCGCCAGCTCGACGTCGAACGGCGGTGGTGGACCGACCCGCACGTCACCGGTATCCACATCGCTCACAGCCATTCTCGCTCCCGCAGGTTCCAGCTGGGCCAACACCCCTGATGCTGGCCCGCTGGATGCGATCGCGGAAGGTGCGAACCGGCGGGAATCGCCCGCCAGCCGGCGGGCCGCCCTCCCGACCCCCTCCCGATCCCCGGAGCGGGTAGCAAGATCCCGACCGTGCCCACCCGCCGCACGGCGACCCACCGGTGATCCCACACCGCCGCACAGCGCGGGTATTTCACGCCAATAGAACAATCAGGGCATTGACGATCGGCAAGAAGTGCGGATTTCGGTTGCCGCAACAGCCAGAATCATCACTTCTTGTTCTGAAGCAGCGGAAATCCGAAGCTCGGGATTCCGCGACGGGGCCCCGCGGCGCCAGAAGCGATCATCGCCGTCGCCGTCGCGCGCGTGTGCGGAGCCGCGCGCCGAAACCACGGCCACGGGCCGCCGGAGTGGCCGGCCTCGGCACCACCGCCAGAATCAGAAAGATCCCGAGGCCACCGACAAGCATCGCGCTCAGCGCCACCAGCAGGAGCGGGACCATGCCGGTGAACGGCAGCCGGCCTGTCGGTTCGGCCGGCACGCCGTCCTCGGCGCCACGACCAGCCGTGTCACCCGCGCCGGCGCCGGCGCCGTCCACGTCGCCCGGACCAGTTGGCCCGACCACCGCGCCGGCGCCGCCGATCACGGTCGGACCGGCCGGTTGCGGCCCACGGTTCCCGGAGCCGGGCCCGCCGGTCTCCCCTCCACCCACACCACCGGATCCACCACCGCCGACGCCCGAGCCACCAGAGCCGCCGCCGTCGCCGTCGCCGCGAACGACGAGCGTGAATCCAACGGTTCCGCTGGCGACGACAACCCGGTCGCCACCGAACGGCCGTCCGGCGGCGGCGTCGGCCGCGCATATCGCGACAGCGGTGGGCACGAGCAGCGAGACAACGAAAAGAACCCCGCGAACCGCGTTCGCCGCGGCACCGCGAGATCGCCTCCTGGGCCGGACTGGACCTGACACATCGCTCCCCAACGACCGCACCGACGACTACGGGGCGCTCTCGAGATCGCAGGCCCGTCTGACCGTCATCCGCAGCGCGGAAATCCCCGGCGAAAGGCAGCCGGAGAACACAGTCGGAGAACGTGGACCTCGGTTCTCCCTTCCCCTGTCCACGGACCCTACGGTCGTCCCTCGGTTTCCGCTCGGTGAGCGATACCCATTCCGCGCCTGCTGGGAATGCCGGAAATTCCGTCGCCGGGCCGGGTCAGGTCGGATCGGGTCAGGTCGGATCGGGTCAGGTCGGATCAGGTCGGATCAGGTCGGATCAGGTCAGGCCGGGGCGGCCGGTCGCGGGAGCGGCCGGCGCGCGGCTCAGCCCATGCGGCCGGACCAGTTCCGGGCGTCGCGCAGCACGTCCCGGAAGGGCTTGCCGCTGTCGAACGAGGGCTCCCGGGGCAGACCGAGCACCCGCTCGCCGATGCCGTTGCGCTGCACCTCGTTCGTCCCGCCGGCGATCGACATGAAGCGGCTGTTGAGGAAGCCGGTCGCGGTGCGCCCGGCGGCCTCGTCGTTCTCCTCCCAGGCCACCGCGTCCGGGCCTCCGATCGCCATCGCGAGGTTCGCCCGGACGGGGTCGTGGACTCCGGAGGACAGCTTGGCGTACGAGGCGAGGTGGGCGGCCCGGCCCGGTTCGGCCCGCATGAGGCTGCCAAGGCGGGCCATCAGCGCACGGCGGGCGACATCGTCGACGTGCGCCCGCACGATCAGGTCCCGGACCTGCGGGTCGTCGATCCGGCCGACGGACCGGGCGAGCTCGACCAGATCCGGCGCGATGCCCTGGGGGACCTTGCGTACCGGGCCGCCGTGGCTCAGCCCGCCGCCACGCTCGAACATCAGCATGGTCTGCGCGACCGTCCAGCCGTCGTTGACGTCGCCGATCACGTCGTCGTCGGTCAGCTCGACGTTGTCGAAGAACTCCTCGCAGAACTCGGCGTCGCCGGTGATCTGCCGGATCCGCCGGACCGTCACGCCCCTGGCGCTGATCGGCACCGCGAACCAGGTCAGGCCACGATGCTTGGGGACGTCCCAGTCGGTGCGGGCCAGGCACATGCCCCAGTCGGCGTAGTAGGCGCCGCTGCTCCAGATCTTCGCGCCGTTCAGGATCCAGCGACCGCCCTCCCGGACCGCCCGCGACCGGACGCCGGCGAGATCGGATCCCGCCTCCGGTTCCGAGAAGAACTGCACGAACAGCTCCTCGGCGGTGAGGATCCGCGGAATGTGACGCCGCAGGAAATCCGGTGACGCGTGCGCGAGCATCGTCATCGCGCACACACCGAACGTGGTGCCCCCGGCGATGCCGAGATTGGGCAGCTGGTAGCCGCGTGACTCCTCCAGGAAAGCACGCTCGTATTCCCCGCCCAGCCCCTGGCCGCCGTACTCCCGTGGCCAGGTGATGCCGGCGTACCCCGCGTCGAACAGCTTTCGCTGCAGCGCGCGGCCGGCGGCGATGACCTCCGGAGGTGTCTCCGTCGTGCGCATGCCCACCGGGGCCGGCCCCCGGCCGGGCGGGCTTGAGGTTCTCCCGGATCCAGGCCCGGGCTCTGGCGCGGTACTCGTCGAGGGTCAGCGTTTCGGATGTTTCGGGCGTTTCGGTCGAGGCCTCGGCCGGCACCTCGGTCTGCCCCTCGCCCTTCACGGCGGTGTCTCCCATCAGCCGGCTCCTCCGATCCGCTCGGCCAGCCGCGCCCGGTGCCACTGCGCGCAACCGTAGGCCACCGCGTCGGCTGCCAACCGGCGCATGAACAGGTGGTGGTCGTGCTCCCAGGTGTAGCCGATCCCGCCGAAGACCTGGAAGCACGCGTGCGTGAGGGTGATGCTGTGCTCCGCGACGAACGCCTTGGCGGCGTGGGCGAGCTCGGCGCCGTCGGGTGCGCCGCCGCCGAGCGCCTCGGCCGCGGCGGTCACCAGGCCCTTGGCCATCTCCAGCGACAGGCTGGTGTCCGAGAGCAGGTGCTTGATGGCCTGGAACGAGCCGATCGGCCGGCCGAAGGCGATCCGGGCGCGGGCGTACTCGACGGCCAGCTCGAAGTCCCGGTGCATGGAGCCGACCGACTCGGCGGCGGCGAGCACGGCGGCCACCTGTGCCTGCCGGGCGAACAGTTCCTCGGTGGCCGTTCCGGGCACGCCGACCAGCGCGCCGGCGGGAACGTGGACACCGCTCAGGCGAACGGCGCAGCTTCGCCGGGTGATGTCGAGGCCGGACAGCGCGCGGATCACGACACCCGGTGCGGTGGTGTCCACGAGGACCTGCGTCAGGCCGTCCGCGCCGTTCCCGGTGACCAGCAACGCGTCGCAGCCGAGGGCGTCGGGGACGTGGCGGACCTCGCCATCCAGAACATAGCCGTCCAGAGCGGAGCCACCGCCGGGCGCGTCGGCGGCGGGCCGGATGGTGACCTCGCCGGCGCCGGGTGTCAGGCCGCCCACCGCACCGGCCACCCAGGTCGCGACGGCCTGCCCGGCGACGAGCCGCGCCAGCAGATCGGCGTGCGGCCCGGCCTCCCCGGACACAGGGTCCGCAGACACCGGACCCGCTGATACCGGACCCGCTGACACCGGACCCGCTGACACCTGGTCACCGGTCGGGCTCGCCGCGACGGACAGTGCGTGGGCGACGACGTTGGTCCCGACGAAGGGACCCGGTTGAAGCGTGGCGCCACGCTCGGCGGCCACCGCGGCCGCGTCGACAAGCCCGTTGCCGGACGCACTGCCACCACCGTGGCGCTCGTCGACCAGCATCCCGAACCAGCCGAGGGAGCCCGCGTCGGCGGTGTAGGCCGCGTCCAAGGGCTCGGCGCCCTCGGCGAGCGCGCGGACGCCGGACAGCGGCAGCGTCTCCTCGATGAAGCGGACGGTGGTGTCGACGAGCATCCCCTGCTCGGACGTCGCCGCCGCCAGCAGCCGGACGCTCATTCGCCGGTGAACTTCGGCTCGCGGCGCTCGATGAACGCCTGGATGCCCTCTCGCATGTCCTTGGTGGTGTAGGTGATGTGCTGCGCCCGGGCCTCCTCCTCGACCGCCTGCTCGAAGGTCAGCGACTCGCTGGCGTCCAGCATCCGCTTGATCAGGCTGATCGCGGTGGTCGGGCCGCCCGCGAGCCGCTGACCGAGAGCCGCCGCGGTCTTCTGCAGATCCTCGGCCGGCACGACCTCGTTGACGAGCCCCCAGTCCATGGCCTGCTCGGCGCCGAGCCAGTCCCCGAGGAAGGCGAGCTGCTTCGCCCGGCGCAGGCCGACCTGGCGCGGCAGGCTCCAGGACGTCCCGCCGTCGAGGGCGAGGCCACGCCGGACGAAGACGGAGCTGAACCGCGCCCGGTCGCTGGCGACGATGAGGTCGCAGGCGAGCGCGAGGCCCATCGACACCCCGACGACGACCCCGTCGACAGCTGCGATCGTCGGCTTCGGCAGCCGGTGTAACCGGTTGATGAGCTCGCCGACATGCCGCATCTCGTGGAGGATGGCCTGGCGGCCGCGGCCCGTGAGCCCGCTCGAACTACCACCACTACCGCTGCCGGTCAGGTCGGCGCCGGACGAGAAGTTACCACCCGCCCCGGTGAGGAGCAGGGCACGGTCCTCGGGGTTGCCGGCGACCTCCGTGAGCACCCGGTCCAGGGCCGCCCAGCTGGCCGCGTCGAGCGCGTTCTTCCGCTCCGGGCGGTTGAACGTCACCGTGACCAGTCCGTCCTTGCGTTCGACGAGCGTCGAGTCCATCACGAAATCCCCTCCTGGGGCGGGAACGTCTGCTCTGCGTATCCCGACCCGACCCGACCCGGGGCCGGGATCCGGACCTTCAACCGGAAGGACCGCTCGCGTGGGCCGGTGCGAGCAAGGCCGAGCGGGTGGACGAGCGCACCGCCGACCGCGGGGGCACCTCCAGTGGCTCAATCTATCTAGATGTTTGGGTGGTGTCGAGCAAAGTCGGCACTTGCCCGCATCCGCACCCAGCCCGCGTACACCACATCACCAGATCCGACGATCTTTATCCGCACCGTGCCGACCTCCGCACCCGCCGGCCAAAGGACGTCGAGGACAGATACATCTAGAGCTATGGGCTAGAGTCAGGCTGACTGCTGACCGCCGACCGCCGACCGCCGACCGCCGACCGCCGACCGCCGACCGGCATTACCCGGCGACGGCAGGCACGTCGGAGGCGAGCGAGTCCACCCGCAGGCGCTCCAGCCGCGAGTGGCCATCCCACCGGGAAAGAGGAGAGTCACGCCGATGCCCTCGGGGGCCAGTTCCTCGCGCAGCGTCTCCCCGAATCCGGTGACGGCGAACTTGCTCGTCTGGTAGGCACCCATCCGCACAGCCGGAGTCAGTACGCTGGACGAAGCGGTCAGCACGATCCGACGCCAGCCGGCGCGCTCACGGATGAGGGGGAGGAACTCCCGCACCGTGCGGATCGTGCCGAGCACGTTGACGTTCAGGACCCATTCCCAGTCCTGGTCGGTCAGCCGGTCAATCGCCCCGAACTGCTGCACGCCGATGTTCGCGCACAACACGTCGCACCCGCCGAGCGTCTCCCTGACGTGCCGCGCCGACACGGCGAGGCTTTCAGCGTCTCCGACGTCGACACGTGCCGAGGTCGTCGGAACGCCGAGTTCCTCGGTGATGGTCTTCGCGGTCCGCTCGGCGGCCGCGCCGTCGATGTCCAGGGTGGCCACCGCCGCGCCCTGCTGCGCGAACACCCGGGCCATGGCGGCACCGAGGCCGGCACCGCCGCCGGTGACGACCGCGACTTTTCCGGCCAGCTCCGTTGTCAGGTTCAACCATCCTCCTCTGCCGCTTTCCGATGATTTCCTTCGGCGGCCGCCTGGGCCGACTCCTCCAGAACGGGGAGCTATTCGCGCGGTGTCGCGCGGGATTTGATGATCTCCATCGTGGACCAGCTGCGCGCCGGCCTGGGCCCACCTTCCTCCTGCATGGTCCCGTGCAGCCAGGCGATTCCCAGGGATACCGCGGCCGCCGCCGCGTTGTGCGTTCCCTCGAAGTTGAAGGTGCGGCCACCGAAGGTGAGGCTGGCCAGCCTCGGCTGGCTCACCTCGCCCTTCGTCTCCCAGACGACCTTCGAGCTGACGTCGCCGTTGGTCGCGATGACCGGTGGCTCACCCTCACGACGGAAGGTCGCGGTCGCGTAGTCGCCCGCGCCGAGCATGGCGTTGCCGGTCTCCCAGCGCCCGTCCTCGAGGATTGACCCCCACACGAACCAGTAGTGCTCCAGCTTGGCGATCTTCGACACCCAGGCGCTCAGGCCGGGCAGGCAGTACATCCGGTCGAGGCCGCCGTAGCCGCCGGTGATCCTCGACCCGGCGATGCTGCCCGCCACGGCGCACCCCGAGCTCGTGTAGCCGACGTCGTCGGGCAGGCCCGGAACGTAGATGGCCGTCACGTTCATCGGCAGCGGGGTCAGGACGACGTCGACGAGCCCGTCGTCCTCCTTCCATATGTACGCCGCCGGCCCGAGCGAGATCGAAAGGCTGTGCTTGGCGTTGAAGTTGACCGGAATCGCGGTCTTGCCGGCCTTGGAGTCGGCCCAGACGATAGGGCCCCAGTACAGGTCGCTCTCGTACGGGAAACGGACCGTCGTCGGATGGGCCCACAGGTCGGTCGAGCATTCATGGACGATGAAGTCGAACGTCCCGCCCGACGAGAGCATGCGAATCAGCTCGTAGCGCTTGCCGTTCTCCGTGTCGACCATGGCCCAGAGGAATAACAGGTCGTTGTGAAGGCCCGGAAACTGCCCGTCCTGCGTCGAATGGTCCTGGACGGACGCGTCGGCCAGGTGAACATACGGGATGATGTTGGCTTTCGAAACATCGAGGTCCGGCATGCTGCCCCTTTTGTTTGGTGGCATTCTCACGGAGCACCTACCAGCTCGGGAGGGTCGCGGCCGGGCATGGGGATGCTGTCCGCCTCGGCAGCCCGAGAGGAGATCACGAGTAGCGGCACCATCGGTTCCGGCGCCACCATCGGTTCCGGCGCCATCAGCCGCTCGCCGCGCGCGGCCCCGATGAAAGGACTATCGTCCGTTAGAGGACATCTGTCTGGCAACTATGGCGGAGGACCGCCCATGCCGCAACCCCTCGACCGTCGGACCCGACGGACCCGCTCCGCGCTGGAACGCGCGCTGCTGGAGCTGATCACCGAACGCGATCTGGCCCAGATCTCGGTCGCCGACCTGACGAGGCGGGCCGACGTCAACCGCACGACCTTCTACGAGCACTACGCGGACGTGCACGACCTCGCGGCACGCGCCTGCACCATGATGTTCGACGAACTGATCTCCAGCTCGCCGGTGATCGCGCCGAGCCGCGACCCATCCCGGCAGCTCGACGAGCGGGATGCCCTGATCCGAGTGCTGACGCACATCAAGGAGCAGTCCGGCCTCTACTACGCCCTGCTGGGCGACGACGGCAGCGCCCGAGTGATCAACCATCTGCACCGGCGACTCGCCATCTCGCTGCACGTCAACCTCACCCGCCCCGGCACCGGCACCCATGCCGACGACCCGGCCGACATCCCCTACGACCCGACCGCCGCGCTGCACGCCGGCGCACTGCTCGGCCTCGTCCTCGACTGGCTCCGCCACAACTGCCCGGGAACGCCGGCGGAGCTGTGCCGCACGATCTGGCCGCGTCTCGCCGGGGCCACGGAACGGTAGCCGGCCCGCGCGACAGTATGCGACTTCCGCGCACCGAATTTAATATCTAGATATTTAAATGTCGATGCGTTAGAACAGTGGCGGGAGCGGGATCGCGGTCGCTGTGACTGTCGGGCTCCCGAGTACGGAGGTGGCGCGATGACCTTCCGCTGTCGGCGCCTGCGACGGTTGGCGCCCGACCAGACAGCCGGGGGCTCGGCCCGACGGCGGCCGGTCCGGGCCTGCGCTGTGACTGCCGTGAGCGCCGCATGAAACGGGTTGTCGTGCTGGGCGCCTCCGGCGGCCTGGGGCGCTGCATCGCCCTCGGTCTCGCGGAGCGGGGCCACCGGGTCGCCATGCTCGCCCGCCGGCTCGGCCGTCTCGAGGCGGCGGCCGAGGAGGCAGGTGACGGCGCTGTCGCGATTGCCTGCGATGTCACCGCGGAGTCGTCCTGCCAGGAGGCGATCGCGCGAGCCGCCGCCGCGATGGGTGGCATCGACGGCCTCGTGTACTCCACCGGCCTGATCACCATCAGACCCATCGAGGAGATGGACGCGGCCGCCTGGGCCAAGCTCTTCGCCACCAATGTCACCGGCGCCTCGCTGGTCACCGCGGCGGCGCTGCCGTATCTGGCCGAGTCCCACGGGTCCGCGGTGTACCTGTCGTCGATCAGCGCCTCGGCGGGGCCTCCGTGGCCGTTCATCGGCGGCTACGCGGTGAGCAAGGCCGCGCTGGACAAGATGATCGAGGCCTGGAACGTCGAGCATCCCTCCGTCGGCTTCACCCGCCTGACGATCGGCGACTGCCTGGGCGGCGAGGGAGACTCGGCGACCGGCGCGCTCACCGGCAACGACCCGGAGCACATCGGTCGGGCGGTCGACGAGTGGCAGCGCCTCGGCTACCTGACAGGCCATTTCATCGATGTCGAGCACCTCGTCGACGTCACGGCCACCACGCTCGGCTTCGGCGCCAGCAGCATGGTGCCGTCACTGACTCTTGTCCCGCGCCCCGCCGGCCGCCCGGCTCCGTCCCCCGTCGACACACTGACGGGGAAAGCGACCTCTTGACGATCAGCAAGCAGGCGACCAGGCAGGCCAGGAGCCCACATGCCAGCAACCGGCGCGTTCGAGGACGTTCACCTGGACATCGATGACCCGGTCGCCGTCGTGACGATCGACCGGCCCGGAGCCATGAACGCCTTCCGCGGGCAGACGCTGCGCGAGCTGCACCAGGCGTTCACGCTCGCTGAGCATGATCGGCGGGTGGTGGGCATCGTCCTCACCGGCGCCGGCGATCGCGCCTTCTCCGCCGGGCTCGATGTCTCCGTGCTGCACACCCAGGTCACCTCGGGTGGCAGGGCCACATCCCCGGTGGACGAAGGCTGGAGCGGGCCCTTCCCGGGCTCGCCGGCCATGGCGGACCTGCAGCGCATGCTCACCTGGCCGATGGCCATCCGCAAGCCGGTGATCGCCGCCGTGAACGGTGTGTGCGCCGGCGGGGCATTTCTGCTCGCGGCGGCCTGCGACCTGCGGTTCGCCGCCGACACGGCGCGCTTCACGACCGTGTACTCCCGGCGCGGCCTGATTGCCGAGCAGGGCGTCAGCTGGCTGCTGCCGCGCCTCGTGGGGCCTGCCCACGCCCTCGACCTGCTCTGGTCGTCCCGGGTCGTCCCGGCACCGGAGGCCCTGGCCATCGGTCTCGCCCAGCGGGTCGTGCCACCGGAACGCCTGTTGGACGAATGTCGCGTGTACATCACCGAGCTGGCGCGCATCGCCTCGCCGCACTCGATGATGGTGTCCAAACAGCTCGTCTACCAGCACCTCCAGCGTGATCTCGGCGAGGCCGTCGACCAGACCGACCGCCTCATGCGGGAGTCCTTCCGACGCCCCGACCCCGTCGAGGGCGCCACGGCGTTCATCGAACGCCGCGAGCCAAGGTTCGACCGCCTGGATCTGCTCCCACCAGCCTGAACCCGAACGGATGCGGACCGCCCGCCGTGCGGTCCAGGCGACGCGGGCATCGCCCGGCCAGGCGATGCCCAACCGGATGCCCAACGATTCCTAGCCGATGCCGCGGGATGCGCGTACCTCGTCCAGCACCGCTTCGACGGTCGCCGCGGGCGTGCCGGCGGGCAGGCTCAGCATGAGTCGGTCGACCACACCCTCGAAGCGATCCCGAACCCGGACCGCGAGCGTGTCCAGCGGCGCCACGACCGCGAAGGCGTCGAGGATCTCGTCGTCGATCAGGGTGCCCATCGTCGCCCACTCCCCCCGCAGCGACAACGCCCGCAGCTCGGTCTGCAGCTCACCCCAACCGTGCAGTTCGAGCACCGCCCGGTAGGCGGGGGTCGACCCGTAGAACGCGATCCGCTGACGCATCGCGTCCGCGGCCGCGGCCACCTGGGCGTCGTCCAGTCCGGTCGCCACGAACGCCGGGCAGCAGACCTGGACCTCACCGCGGTCACGGCCGGCGGCACCGAGCCCCTCCGCGAGGGCCGGGAGAGTCACCTCCTCCAGGTATCGGCGGGTCGTGAAGGCGTGCGTGTGCATCCCGTCCGCCACCTCGCCGCACATCCGGGTCATCGCCGTACCGACCGCGGCGACGAAGATCTTCGGCTGGCCGTACGGATGCGGCTCGGGGACGAAGGCCGGCGTCATGAGCTTGTGGGTGTAGAAGTCACCCTCGAAGCGCAGCGGGTTCCCCTCCTGCCAGGCCGCCCAGATCGCCCGCAGCGCGAGGACGAACTCCCGCATACGGCCGACCGGCTTCCCCCACGGCATGCCGAACCGCTTCTCGATGTGCGCTCGCACCTGCGAGCCCAGACCCAGGACGAACCTGCCCTGGGAGTACGTCTGCAGGTCCCATCCGAGCTGGGCGACGGACATCGGGTTGCGCGCGAACGCCACCGCGATGCAGGTCCCGATCTCGAGACGGGTGGTGTGCTCGGCGGCGAGCACGAGCGGCAGGAAGGGGTCGTGGTTCACCTCGCCGCACCACGCGCCGTCGTACCCCATCCGCTCCAGCGCGCCGGCCGCAGCCGGCACCCCGGCAAGCACGGACGGCATCCCACCATCGATCCGCATGACGCCCCACCCTAGCCAGAAACCCGCTAATAGTTTAGATACATAGTCGCACGGTCTCGCCACCCACTCGGACCGGAGGGCGACGCCGCCACCGAGGCACAGAGCTGCCACGACTCACTTGTCGCTGGTGGGCGCAACCCCGCGCTCGGATCCCGACGACTTTTTTGCGATCGAAGCGGGTCGTGGGCTAGCGACGCACCACCTCAAAACCTATAGTTCTTTTCACGCTGCGGCAGGGGCCGCGACGACCGTCGCCACGGTGTCTGATCCTCCCCCGCGGCGCGGTTCTCCTTCCAATCCCATCGGGCGCAGCATGTTCGACTCACGCTGCGGTCAACACCAAAGGACCCCCATGAAGCAAGCAGCACGATTAGCTTCCCGAGTCGTCGCGGTACTGGCCACGTCCTGCGCTGTCATGGCCGGCATGACCGCCTGTTCGGACGACGAGCCCGACCCGACGGCCAGCGCTCCCGCAGTCAACGTCGCCGACATCAAGGCCGGGCCGCAGACCGGCTGGAGCGACGGCGGTTTCCAGCCCGACCTGTCCACGATGAAGTGTGGCCAGACGGCGTCCGATCCCACCCGGGGAGTGACGGACACCGAGATCACCATCGGCGGCCTCGCCTATCTGACGAGTGCGTCCGGCTCCTCCATGGCCGGCACGGACGAGGGGGCGCGAGCCCGGTTCGAGCGGGCCAACGCCGAGGGCGGCATCAACGGCAGGAAGATCAACTACGTCGGGACCCTGGACGACGGCAACGACCCCGCGCGCAACGGCGCACAGGCCAAGGCGCTCGTCGATCAGGAGAAGATCTTCGCCGCGGTGCCGGTGATGACCAGCAACGCCAGCTACCTCGACACCTTCTGCGACGAGACCGTTCCGTTCTTCGGCTGGGGCTTCAACTCGGGCTTCTGCAACACCTCGATCGGCTTCGGCGTCACCGGATGCCTGCTGCCCGGCAAGGATGTCACGGCGACGGCGACCACCTACGGCGTCATGTTCAACGCCCTGTTCGACGGCGACGCGTCCGGCCGGACCGTCGCCCTGGTCGGCAGCGACAACGACACCGCCCGGATCGGGCTGGCCTCCATCGGCCGGCAGCTCAAGGCGGTCGGCCTCGACGTGGTGTACCAGGAGACACCGGTGCCCCTTTCCGGTCTGACGGACGCCACACCGGTCGTGAGCGCGCTCATGACGGCCAGCAAGGGCTCGCCGCCTGACGTGGTTCTCTACGGCGTCGACTTCAGTTCGACACTCAAGCTGACCGAGGCTCTGGACGCCGCCGGGTTCACGGGGAAGCACCTCAACACCGTCGGCTACGACCCGCGCCTGGCCGCCGCCAAGGTCGCGGGCCTGGACGGGGCCTACACCTCCCTGCAGTGGCAGCCCGGTGCCGACGTCTCCGTGCCGGCGATCAGGCAGATGACCGACGACATCAAGAAGTACGCGCCCGCGGCCGTGCTCAGCCTGCCCACGATGGCCGGGTACTGGGCGGCGGACATGTTCGTCGCCGCGGCGACGAAGGCGGGCAGGGATCTGACCGTCGACTCGCTCATGAAGGTCCTGAACGGCGATTTCAGCTACCACGTCGATGGTGCGGTCGCCGAGTCCCGCTGGCCGCTCAACCACTTCCTGTCCACGCCGTGCACCTCCGTCGTCCAGCTCACCGGCGACAGGTATGACGTGACCAGCAAGCTGGCCTGCGGCTCGTATCTGAAGAGCTGACTGCCCGGTCACACAGAACGACGCCTGGCCGGGCCTCCTCTCCGAGGACCCGGCCAGGCGTCGCACGTCGGGTCGGCCGGACCGGTCCGGCCGCCGACTCAGCCGATCCGGCCGTCCCAGGTGCGTGCGTCCCGCACGACGTCCCGGAACGGCTTGCGGGCGTCGAAACTCGGCTCCCGGGGCAGGCCCAGCACCCGCTCACCGATGCCGTTGCGCTGCACCTCGTTCGTACCGGCGGCGATGGCGACCATCCGGCCGTTCAGGTACGTGGTCGCGGGCAGCGCGGCGACCTCCTGGGCGTCCTCGGGCCACACCAGTGCCGTGGACCCACCGATCTCGATCCCGATCCGGGCCCGGATCGGGGCGAGCACACCCGCGGCAAGCTTGCCGTACGCGGCGACCGCCGGCTGCGGCTGGGCGGAGCTACGCAGCCTCGCGGCGATCCGCCGGCCGAGGTGGTACTGGGCGTAGTCGTTGATGTGCGCGGTCGCGATGGCCTGCCGGGCAAGCGGGTCGTCGAGACGGCCGGCACGGCGCGCGAGCTCGACGAGGTCGGGGGCCAGCTCCCGCGGCTCGACCCGGACCCCGCTGGAACTCCCGGCGCCGCGCTCGTACACCAGCATGGTCTGCGCGACCGACCACCCCTGGTTGACCTCGCCGATGATGTCCTCGCCGGTGACGACGACATCGTCGAGGAACGCCTCGCAGAAGCCGGACGCTCCGTTGATCTGCCGGATCGGCCGCACCGTGACTCCGGGGGCGCCGGTGGGCACGGCGAACCAGGTCAGGCCCTGATGCTTCGGAACATCCCAGTCCGTGCGCGCCAGGCACATGGCGTAGTCGGCCTGGTGGGCACCGGTGCTCCAGATCTTCGACCCGTTCAGCACCCAGCGGTCACCGTCGCGGCGTGCCGTGGTTCGGATCCCCGCCAGGTCCGAACCCGCCTCCGGCTCCGAGTAGAACTGGCACCACAACCGCTCCCCCGCCAGGATCGGCGGGATGTGCCGGCTCAGGAACTCCGCGGACGCGTGCGCGAGCATCGACCGGGCGATCGCGGTGAAGGTGACATGGCCGGCGCCGCCGAACTGCGGTGTGGCGTAGTCCCGCGCCTCCTCCCGGAAGATGCGCTCGTGCTCACCCGTCAGGCCCCGGCCGCCGTACTCCCGCGGAAACGACAGACCGGCGTACCCGGCGTCGAACAGCTTGCGCTGCAGCGGGCGGGCGGACGCGACCTGCTCGTAGGTACGAGCCTCCCCACCGTCCCCGGCACCCGGCGCCTTCCGCTCGAGGTTCGCGGCCAGCCAGGCCCGGACCTCGGCCCGGAACTCGTCGAGACCGATCGACCCGCCCGTCGTCACGTCGCCCGTCGTCACGTCGTCTGCCCTCGCATCATCCGTCCTCGCATCATCCGTCCCGTCGCCCGTCATCGCCCGCGTCCCGCGTCCCGCGTGCGGCCCGCACCGGGCTCGCGTACTCGCGGCCCTAGATCCCGGAAAGCTGGCACAGGTGCTCCCGATGCCAGCCCGGGTCACCGAAGAACGCCGCGTCGGTGGTCAGGCGGCGCAGGTACAGGTGCTGGTCGTGCTCCCAGGTGAAACCGATCCCGCCGAAGATCTGGAAACAGTTCTGGGCGAGGGAGATGCCGCTGTCCCCGACATACGCCTTCGCCATGCTCGCGGCCTCCAGGCCGTAGGCCCACGGGCCAGGAGCCCACCCGGCCGGGTCCGTCTCCTCGACCTGCCCCGACGCGTCCGCGTCGGCGAGGCCGATCGCCTCGCCGAGACGCGACGCCGCGGCGGTCGTGATCGCCTTGCTCATCTCCAGCGCCAGGCTCGCGTCCGCCAGCACATGCTTCAGCGCCTGGAACGAGCCGATCGGGCGGCCGAACGCGATCCGGTCCTTCGCGTACTGGACCGTCAGCGCGAGCTCGTAGTCCATCGCACCGACCGACTCCGCCGTGGTCAGGACGCAGGCGAGGGCGAGCTGCCGGGCGACCAGCTCGTCGTCCCCGAACTCCGCCGCATGCAGCCGGCTGGCGGACCCGACCGGGACGTCGTCGAACTCCAGGCTGACGAACCGGCGGGTGAGATCCAGCGATTCCAGGGGCTGCACCCGCAGACCGGGTGTGTCCGCCGGCAGCAGGAACTGCGCGAGCGCCGGCTCGCCGTGGCCACCGTCGGCAGCCGCGGTGGCGTCCTCGGCCGCGGCGGACACGAGATACCAACCGTCCGGGCCCACGTTCTCCACGAAGATGGCCCGCCCGGACAGGCGCCAGCCATCGCCGTTCCTGGTCACCGACACGGGATTTCCCGGACCACCGACGCGGCTCGGCCACGGGCGGGCGCCCGGCACGCCCCCGGTTCCCGACGGCACCGACACCGACGGCACCGCGGGTACCCAGGACGCCGAGGCCTCCCCCGACAGCAGGGCTGGCAGCACCTTCGCCGTGTGCTCGCCGGTGCCCGCGGCCGCGAGGGCGTAGGCCACGACGTTGGTCCCGGTGTACGGACCCGGCTGCAGCAGGCGGCCGCGGTGGTAGGCGACGAGGGCCGCGTCGAGGACCGCGTTGTCGGACATGCACCCGCCGCCGAGGTCGTCGGGGACGAGCGGCGCGAACCAGCCCAGCTCGGCCGCCTGACGCCGGTACGCCCCGGCGAAGACGGGATCGGTGTAGGCCTGCGCGCGGACCTTCTCCAGCGGGCAGGTGCGTTCGATGAAACGCACCGACGCGTCCACCAGCATCCGCTGCTCGTCGGTCAGAACATCATCCACGGCCGGCTCCTCGGCTGAGTCGTGCGTCTTGTTCGTCCACAGTCCGCGGGCGCGCCGGGCGCGCCTGGTCGGCTGGCTGCATCCGGCTGCGCTCAGACGCGGACGCGCCCGCGCGGCAACGGGAGCGGGAGGTCGGTGTAGGTGACGATGCCGGGCGGCGCCGCGACGACCGCGGGGATCGCGTTCAGCGCCGGCAGCACAGTCATGATCATGCCGAGCACCATGAAGTCACCGAGCGTCTTCCAGGCGAAGTCGGGCGGCGGAGCGATGTCGACCTTGGTAAGGATCGTCGGGCGCCCCTGGACCTCGATGACGTACCCGGTCCTGATCTGCCAGTCCGGGTCGAGCGTCTGGCCCTTGCGCCACCGCACCCTCAGGTCGACGATCGTCCGCCCGCCGATCCTCCCCTGCCAGCTGACGGCGATGCCGGCGACATGGTCGGCGGCGATCCGCCAGGAGCCGAGATCGACGTCCTGGGTCGTCCTGGCGTACTCGGCCTCGCAGACGACCTCGTCGAACTCGACACCGAGCGCGTCGCCCAGCAGCCGGACGGCGTCCTCGAAGACGGCGGTTCCGGACCTGGTCATCTCTGGAAGCTCGGGATCGTCCATCGGCCGGCCGAATCCCACCGGCAGCTCGGTCGCCGGGGAGTCATAGCCGCTGATGTCCGCCGTCTCGGTGACGATGATCCTGTCGACACGATCACAGCCACCGGCCGACACGATCGCGATCAGGTTCGCGAACCCCGGATTGATCCCGGTGCCGAAGATCGAGGACTGGCCCCGATCGCACGCCTCGATGATCCGGCGGCGGCCGTCCCCGAGCGAATGGCCCGTGATGAAGGCGGCCGTCGTGACGATGTTGCTGCCCGACTCGAGGATGCGCACCATCTCGTCGACGTCCGGCCACATCGGGGTGTAGACCACGCAGTCCGGCCGCAGGCCCAGCAACGCGTCGATGTCGTTGGTCGCCGCGACTCCCGCCGGGGCGACCCCGCATAATTCCCCGGCGTCTCTTCCCACCTTTTCCGGAGACCAGGCGAAACAACCGACGAGCTCCAGGTCTGGATGTGCGATTATCGCCTCGACCGACTGCTTTCCGACGTTGCCCGTCGTCCACTGCACGACACGAAAAGTCATTTCCACCGTCCGTTCAGGAATATCCGGCGGCCACCGAACGAGCCCCGGTGCTGTTTCAAGGGGTGATCACGCGTGTACTGACCATTTGTTCCTGCCCCTCAGGGACGCGGCCACCGACCGAGTCGAGAACAGGCCGATGATCGCTCCGCGGTGGGGTGTCGGGGGCTACCGCTTCTCGTAGGTGATGCCGGACGCCTCGACATCCCAGGTGGTGCTGGTGGGACCCTCCGCACGCAGTTCACGCTTCAGGACCCTGCCCACCGGGCTGCGGGGCAGCTCGTCACGGAACTCGATATAGCGCGGAAGGACGAAATACGGGAGGGCGTCCACGCACCAGCGGAAAAGCTCCTCCTCGGTGAGCGTCGAGCCGGCGACGCGGGTCGCGGTGACCTTCACGTCGTCCTCGGTAAGCCGGCTCGGCACCGCGTGCACGGCGACGTCCGCGAGCTGACCGTGGCTCATGAGAATGCGCTCGACCTCGAAGCTGGCGATGTTCTCCCCACGGCGGCGCAGGTAGTCGGCCTTGCGGTCGACGAAGTAGAGGTAGCCATCCTCGTCGATCTTTCCGATGTCACCGGTGTGGTACCACCAGTTGCGGCTGGTCTCGACCGTGACCTCGGGGCGGCCCCAGTAGCCTTCGAACATCACGTGCGGCCGCTTCGGCCGGATCACGATCTCGCCGTCGGCGCCGCGCGGCAGCTCGTTGTCCTCGTCGTCGAAGATCCGCACGTCGAAGTACTCGGTGTTGATGACACCCGCGGCCCGCGGCCTGTTACGCACCCCCGGCGGCTGCCAGGAGATGAGGCTCGCCTCGGTCACGCCGTAGGCCCCGGAGAACGTGTCGATCCCGAACCTGGTGCGGATCACGTCGTCGACCTCGGGCGGCAGGGGCGCCGCGCCCATGAGCCGCAGGGTCCGGTTCGCCTCCGGCGCACCCGAGCGCGGCATCTCCGGCCGGTCCACATCGTGCGCCAGGAGGTAGGCCATCGTGCCCAGGGTCGAGGTCATCGTCGCGCCGGTACGGTTCATCTCCTGCCAGAAGTTCGACACCGAGAACTTCCGGTAGATCGCCGCTCTCCCGCCGTACACCAGTGTTCCGACCACAGCCGTGACCAGCGCGTTGTAGTGGAACATCGGCAGAGGCGTCCACACCACCTCATCCGCGGTACGGCCCCAGCTGTACCCGATCTGCCGGGACAACGCCTCGTGGTAGTTGTGGCTGAGCATGCAGCCCTTGGAAAGTCCGGTCGTCCCGCCTGTGTAGATGAAGGTCGCGAGGTCCGACGGCCGGCGTGCCACCGGCTCCGCCAGCGGCGCACCGGCCAGCAGGTCGTCGAAGGGATGCCCGGTCGCGCCGGGGAACGTCGGGATCTCGGGCCCGGTCACCAGCACGTGGGCCAGCGCAGGCAGGTTCGCGGTGACGGCGGCGGCGCGGTCGGCGAGGTCACCGGCGACCACCAGCACGGTCGACCCCGAATCGTGCAGCTGATGACGCAGGTACTCGCCCTTGTAGGCGGTGTTGATGGGCACCGCCACAGCACCCGCCCACTGCGCGGCCCACCAGGAGATCAGCATCTCCGGCGAGTTCTCCAGCAGGATCGCCACCCGGTCACCGGGGGCGACCCCGAGCGCCCGCAGGCCGGCGGCCAGGCGCGCGGCGCCGTCCCCGACCTGAGCCGCCGTCAGTGCGCGGCCGCCGATGTCCAGGTATTCGCTGTCAGGCTCCTTCTCGATCCGCCGCACCAGCAGCTCCGTCGTGGTGTGCTGCTGGGCGCTGCCCCACACGCCGTCACTCACCTGACAGTTCCTCCTCGCCCTTCTCTGCGCGGCCTACTTCATCGCGGCCGGCTTCGTAGCGGCCCTCGTCGTCGTGGCGCCGCGCCTGCGCCCCGTCCAACAGCTCGACGAATCCACCGGGCCGGTACGGACCGATGACGGCCTGCTCCAGCACGCCGAGGCCCGTCCGCTGCCCCCAGGTCGCCCGCACCACCTGCTGTACGTGCACCGTGTCGAACGCCAGGACATCCAGGTCGGCGGCCTTGTGCACCTCGCCGCCCACCGCGAGCTCACCGTGCCATCTGCCGTGTGACCAGGTGGGATGCAGGTAGCCGGCGCCCTTCATGCGAAACGTCCGCAGCGGCTCCAGCTGCACCGGCTCGGCACCGGGAACGACGAGCGAGGCGCGTTCGGACCGCCGCAGCCCCGGCGCCCAACGGATGTCGTGGCGGGTCCCGGGGAGCTGGCGGAATCCGAGATCGGGCCCGGCCACCGGCGCGCCGGGTGTCAGTACCGGCATCACCACCGCCGTCTGGGCCCACGGCTGCCCGAGCTCGTTCTCGAACACCAGGTAGTGGAGGCACTCGTCGGCGAAGTTCAGCGGAGCCCACACGAAGAACAGCTGGGGAAGCACGGTACGCGGTGCCGCCGGCGCCGGGTCACCAACGCCTCGGATCCCCCAGGAGCGATCCTTGGTCCCGAAGGTTCCCGCGGCGATCCGGACCTCCTCACCGCCCGTCGAGAACGCCCCGGACCAGCTGACCATCTGCGTGGCGCGGGTGACATCCATGGCCAGCCGCGTGCCCTCATGGCGGGTCTGGCGCGGCTCCTCATAGGCGGCGGTGCGGGCGGTCGCGACGAGGTCGGCGGTCAGCCCGTGTTCCGGGGAGTCGACCACGATCCGGCTCATCCGCATCGGCTCCAGGATCTCGATCGAGATCGGGCCGACGGTCGTGCGGGTCCGGTCCAGCGGAATCCGCCCGGAGGCGAACACCGAACGCTGCTCCCCGTCGCGGACCACACTGAAAGCAGCATCGATCACGCCGCGGTTCGGATACAGCCCGAGCGCGACCGCGAAGTACATCTCCTCGTCATAACCGTTGAACCAGAAACGATCATAGAAGTCAGCGTGTCCGTCACCCGCGTGCGCGACGGGCAGCGCCGTCTGGTGCAGCGGATAGTCATCAAAAGGGATGAGCAACGTCGGCTCCCTCTCCGGGCGGACCAGGTTCTCGCGTGCCAGACCGACCACCGTGTGGGCGGCAGCCGGACCGGCAGCAACGGAACGCCGTGGCTCCCCCTGACCGGGCTGCACCTCCACTTTCGCCGCGAAGCGGATGCTAGCCGATAGATCTATATTTTTCCACGTCAGCTCCCGTGACCATGCCGGCCAGACGCCGCCCCGGGAAGCGGTCGCCCCGACACCACCTCGTCGGCGGCGGCGAACCGCCTTGACCACGGTCATGTCCACCCCGGAGACCGCCCCGCGGTCGACGGTGGCCGGGATGCGGCGAGAGCCACCACCGGACCTAGACGTTGAATAGCTTTAGACATCTTCGTAACATCGCTTCATGCCGAGGCGTCTCGAGGAGTCCTTATGACAGCGAACGAGTGGTCCCTGCCCGCGGTGATCGACGTCGTCGCCGACGTCGCGCCGGAGCGCGAGATGCTGGTGTGGACGAACGTGCGCCGCAGCTACGCGCAGGTACGGGACCGCACCCGGCGCCTCGCCGCCTTCTTCGTGAGCCGCGGGCTCGGCGTCCGGCACGAGCGGGCGGAGCTGGAGCGCTGGGAGTGTGGGCAGAGCCCGGTGGCGATCCTGCTGTCGAACTGCCCCGAGTACATCGAGACGATGATCGGAGCCTTCCGCGCCCGCGCGGTGCCGTTCAACGTCAACCACCACTACGCACCGCGTGAGATCGGCGCGCTGCTCGAGCAGGTCGGCGCCGAGGCCATCGTCTACCACCGGCGCCTCGGCCCGGCGATCGCCGCCGCCGGCGGCGCCGCGGGGTGCCTGCTGCTGGAGGTCGACGACGGCTCCGGCGTCGAGCCACTGCCCGGCAGTATCGCCTTCGAGGAGGCGATCGACGCCGCCGGGGACGTCGAGAACCTGCCCGAGCCGTCTCCGGACGATCTGTACCTCGTCTGCACCGGCGGCACGACCGGGACCCCGAAGGGCGTCCTGTGGCGGCAGGCGGACGTCTATGTCTCCGCGGCGGGCGGCGTCGACGGGGCCACCCGCGAGCTGATCGCCTCGATCGCGAGAAACGGCGCGGGCGTCTGGTTCGCGGCACCACCGTTGATGCACGGCGCCGCCCAGTGGACCGCGTTCGCCGGGCTGGACAACGGGGCCACGGTGATCCTGCACGACGACGCGAAGCCCTTCGACGCGCCGGGAATCCTCGAGACCATCGAACGCGAACGCGTGACGCTGATGTCCATTGTCGGCGACGCCTACGCCCGGCCCCTGCTCGACCAGATGCGGGCCCGTCCCTACGACCTTTCCTCGCTGGTCCGCCTCGGAACCGGCGGCGCGATCACGAGCGCGAGCCTCAAACACGGCATCCTCGAGCTGCTGCCCGACCTCACGGTCGTCGACGGCTACGGCGCCTCCGAGACGGGCGGCATGGCCTTCGGTGCCTCCCGGAAGGGCGCCGAGACCCGCGAGTTCGAGCCCTCGCCCGGTGCCGCGGTGCTGTCCGCCGACCGGTCCCGCTTCCTGGCTCCCGGTGAGGACGAGATCGGCTGGGTGGCGCGCGTCGGGCGCACCCCGCTCGGCTACCTCGACGACCGCACGAAGACGGAGGAGACCTTCCCGATCATCGACGGCCAGCGGGTCGCCGTTCCGGGAGACCGGGCCCGTCTCACCGCCGAAGGCAGGATCGAGCTTCTCGGCCGGGACGCGATGGTCGTCAACACCGGCGGGGAGAAGGTCTTCGTCGAGGAGGTCGAGGAGGTGCTGCGCCAGCACCCCGACGTGCTCGACGCGCTCGTGGTCGGCCGCCCGAGCGAGCGCTTCGGGCAGGAGGTCGTCGCGCTCGTCCAGCCGCGCGCGGGTACTTCGCCGGCTCCCGGGGAGATCCGGGAGTTCGTCGCGCGGTCCCTCGCCCGGTTCAAGGCACCTCGCGCCGTCCTGATCTGCGACCAGCTCGGCCGCCACGCGTCCGGCAAGGCCGACTACACCTGGGCACGGAAAGCCGCGCTGGACGCCGTGCCCGCCATCGCCGCCAAGGCGTAGGACCACTCGTCCCGGGCACTCACCGAGGTATCGGGACAGACACCTCCGCATCGTCCGACAACCAGATTCCCTCATGTCGTCAGACGCATTCATCAAAGGACACCGATGACGAGCTACCGGCCGATCGACGCGGACAATCACTACTACGAGACGCTCGACGCGTTCACCCGGCATCTGGACCCGCGGTTCAAGCACCGCGGAGTGCAGGTCGTGCAGGCCGGCAAGCGCGTCCAACTGATCATGGGTGGTCGGGTGAACCGGTTCATCCCGAACCCGACCTTCGACCCGATCATCGTCCCCGGCTGCCTGGACCCGCTGTTCCGCGGCCAGATCCCCGACGGCGTCGACCCCCGCTCGCTCATGAAGGTCGAGCCCCTCGCCGACGAGTACCGCGACAAGGACAAGCGCGCCGACCTCGTCGAAGCGCAGGGCCTCGACTCGATCCTGCTGTTCCCCACCCTCGGCTGCGGCGTCGAACAGGCCCTCAAAGATGACATCGACGCCACCATGGCCAGCCTTCACGCCTTCAATCGTTGGCTCGAGGAGGACTGGGGCTTCGACTACCGCGGCCGGCTCATCAGCGCACCGATGCTCTCCCTCGCCGACCCGGCGGCCGCCGTCAGCGAGCTCGACAGCCTGATCGAGCGCGGAGCACGGATCGTCCACGTGCGCCCCGCACCGGTCCCCGCCGAGAACGGCACCTCACGCTCGCTTGGTGACAAGCGCTACGACCCGGTCTGGGCCCGCCTCGCCGAAGCGTCGATCCCTGTCGCCTTCCACCTCGGCGACAGCGGCTACGAAGCCTCCACCACCGCCTGGGGCGGCTCCGAACGCTTCGAGGGCTTCGGCCAGGTCAGCGTCCTGACCCGTGTCCTCGTCTCCGACCGCGCGATCCACGACACCATCGCCTCCCTCGTCATCGACGGCGTCTTCACCCGCCACCCGGCCCTGCGCGTCGCCAGCGTCGAGAACGGCTCCGACTGGGTCGCCCTCCTCGTCAAGCGCCTCCGCAAGCAGGCCAACCAGACCCCCTGGACCTTCAGCGACGACCCCCTCGACACGATCCGCGAGCACGTCTGGGTCACCCCCTACTACGAGGAGGACCTCCGCAAGCTCGCCGACCTCATCGGCGTCGAACGCATCCTGTTCGGCTCCGACTGGCCCCACGGCGAAGGCCTCGCCCAGCCCACCGACTTCTACAAGGAACTCGACGGCTTCACCGACGACGAGTCCCGCAAGATCATGCGCGACAACTGCCTCGACCTGCTTGGTCCGGCCAGTTCCTGAGCGACGCGGCACCGGCGGCGCCCGCCCTGGCGGACGCCGCTCGGAACCACGACCACGATCACAATCACGACGCACGACGCACGACGCACGACGCACGACGCACGACGCATGACGCACGACGCATGACGCACGACGCGGGGCGGCGGCAGGCACACGGCGCCGGCGCCCCGCGCGGTCACACCGTCCGGTGATACACCGTGAGCGGGTGGTCTGACCGCACGCTCAGGGCCGGAGGAGGATCTTCGCGCTCGCGGTGACGTTGGCGAGATCGTCGAAGGCCTCGTTCACCTCGGTGAGGCCCACCCAACGGGCGATCAGCGGCTCCGGGTCGATCTGCCCACCGGCGAACGCGTCGACGACGGTGCGGAACTCCTCGGGGGTGTAGTAGACGGCGAAACCGACCGAGACCTCCTTCATCAGGGCCGCGGCCGACGCGAACGGGGTCGGCTCGATCGTCACGCCTGCCATCACGATCCGGCCCCGCGGCCGCGCGGCGGTCACGCAGGCGTCGAGCAGCGATGCCCTGCCCGCGCACTCGGCGACGAAACCGTAGGTGCCGGCGTCGACCTCCTCGACGGAGCTGACGACCTCGGTCGCCCCGAAGGACTCCGCGGCTGACCGGCGGATGGCCACCGGGTCGACGGCGGTGATCCGCCGGGCGCCGCGTTGCCGCGCCCACGCGATCGTCGTGAGGCCCACCGTCCCGGCGCCGACGACGAGCACGTCGTCGGCTTCGGTCAGGCACCCCGTTCGAGCGATGTGCAGGCCGACCGCGAACGGCTCCACCAGCGCGCTGTACAAAGGATCGATCCCCGGTGCCAGCGGGATGGCGGCGGCCGCGGTGACCACCGCCAGCTCCGCGAAGCCGCCCCCACTGCCACCGAGCCCGACCAGGCGCACCTGCGGGCAGTGGATCACCCGGCCGGAGGCGCACCACTCGCACTTCCCACAGGAAAGCGCGGGCAGCACCGCGACCTGGGTGCCTTCCCGCCAACCCGTCGTGTCCGGGCCGATCCCGACGATCTCGCCGCCGAACTCGTGCCCCATGATCACCCCCGCGGGCATCGCCGCCCGCGCTTTGACGTCCGAGCCGCAGAACCCGCACGCGGTGACACGGAGCAGGAGCTCGCCGGGTCCCGGGGACGGATCCGGAACCTCGGTGATCTCGTACCGGCCCTCGGAAGCGATCACAGCCGCGCGCATGACACCTCGCTTGTTCCGCGACCGGTCCACGGTCGCGTGAGATCGACGTCTTTCGTAGCCACCGCACCGAAGCCGCCCAACGCCTCAGGCGAGCGACTCCAGCCACGTGGTGAGAAGGGAGTTGAACTCGGCTGGACGCTCCTGGTGCAGCCAGTGGCCGGCGCCCTCCCAGGTCACCACCCGGGACCGCGGGTCCGCGAAGATCGCCTGCTCGGCGGCGGCCCGCGTCGGGTCGGCGTAGAAGGTCAGCACCGGGCAGGCCCGCCTGCGCAGGTAGGGCGCGCTGTACGAGTGCAGTGCCATCCCGGTCGCCTGGGCCTCCAACGCCTGGCGCAGCACGTGGTCGGCCATGCCTGCGATGCGGCGAACCTGCCAGGTGCGCAGGGCCAGGTCCCGGGCCGGGGAATCCATGCCCCCCACCAGCTGCTGGACCAGGGGCACCGGGTCGGACACCGCGAGCAGGTCGAGCAGCGGCCGGATGCCACCGGCGATCTCGTCCGGGAGCAGGTAGGCGGGGTCGACACCGACCATGGCGGCCACCCGGTCGGGGTGTTCGACCGCCAGGCTGCCGGCGACGCTGCCACCCATCGAATGGCCGATGGCGACGACCCGCTCCACCTCGAGCTGGTCGAGCAGCCCGGCGAGGTCGGCGGCGAACTGCGTGGTCGTGTAGCCGTCGGGAGGCGCGCTGGAGCGCCCGTGACCGCGGAGGTCGACGGCGATCACCCGCCGGCGGGCGGCCAGGTACGGCAGCTGCCAGCTCCAGTCATGCGAATCGGAGGTGTAGCCGTGGATGAGCAGCAGCGGCAGGTCGCCGGTGCCCTCATCGGTGAAGAACAGTCGGACGTCACCGACCTTCGCGAACGCCACCGGAAGCCCCTAGGAGATCTTGAAGCCGGAGTAGCCGGCGGCGACGACCTGATCACACTGTTTGAGGAACTCCGGAACGCCCGCGACGTAGGTCGTGTACATCCGCTTCTTGCCCGGGACGTTGGCGCCGTTGTACCAGGAGTCGCACTTCGGGTGGAGCAGCACGCTGCCCGTCACGAGCGCCTGCACCCCGTCGATCCACTCGCTCTGTGCCTCGGGAAGCGTCTCGATCGTCTGGTAGCCGCCGCCGCGCAGGTGGGCCACGCAGTCCGCGATCCACCTGACGTGGTACTCCATGGCCGCGAGGTAGTTCGACGCCGCGGACGGACTGCCCGGCCCCTGGATGAGGAAGAGGTTGGGGAAGCCGGCGACCCCCAGGCCCAGGTAGGCGACGGGTCCCTCGTCCCGCCAGACGTCACCGAGGACCACGCCGTCCCGACCACGGACGTCGATGCGTGTCAGCGCGCCCGTGAGCGCGTCGAAGCCGGTCGCGAAGAGGATCACGTCGACCTCGTGATGGCCCTGCCCGGTCCGGATGCCGGTGGGGGTGATCTCCTCGATCGCGCCCTGGCGCAGGTCCACGAGCGTGACGTTGTCCCGGTTGAACGTCTCGTAGTAGCCGACGTCGATGATCGGCCGCTTGCAGCCGAACGGGTAGGTCGGGGTCAGGCCGGCGGCTGTCCGCGGATCCCGCACGATCAGTGCGACCGCCTCGCCGTACAGGGCGGTCGCCAGCTCCCCCGCCTCGGGGTCGGACAACACGTCGCTCCAGTACAGCGCTCCCCTGACGCCGTTCTCCTCGATCGCGCGCAGCTGCTCCTCGCGCGTCGCCGTTTTCAGCGGCGGGAAACCGCCCATGTTCATGAACACGGAGAAGGCGCTCGTGCGGGCCGCGCCCACGTGGGCGACCAGCTGGGCGGCCCGGATGTCGTCGTAGTTCGCCTTGAGCTCGTCGAGCTCGCCCGGCTCGTAGGGACGGGCGGGCGAGGGCAGCGTGTAGGCGGCGGACCGCTGCAGGACGTAGAGGTGTTCCGCCTGCTCGGCGACCACCGGAATGATCTGGACGCCGGTGGAGCCGGTACCGATCACCGCCACCCGCCTGCCGGCGAGGTCGAAGCCCTCTCGCGGGTACTGGCTGCTGAACAGGACCGTGCCACCGAAGGTGTCCAGGCCGGGTATGCCCGGGTCGAGCGGCGCGGAGAGGATGCCGGTGGCGGCGACGACGAACGGCGCGGTGAAGCTCTCCCCCGCCTCGGTCCGCACCGTCCACGTCGAGTCGGCCTCGTCGAAGGACATCTCGACGACCCGGGTGTCGAACTGGATGTCGCGGCGCAGGTCGAGCCGGTCCGCGACGAAGTTCAGGTAGGCCTCGATCTCCGGCTGGCCCGGCAGCACCTCGGACCAGTTCCATTCCTGCTGGAGCTCCGGGGAGAAGCTGTAGGAGTACTCGATGCTCTCGATGTCACAGCGTGCGCCGGGGTATCGGTTGAATAACCAGGTTCCGCCGACACTGTCGGCGGCCTCGAGCACCCGCACCCGCAGGCCGTCGGCTCGCAGCCTGTGCAGTGCGTACAGGCCGGCGAAGCCCGCACCCACCACGATGGCGTCATAGCGCCGGTCCGCGGCGTCCGTCAGCCGGGCGGCACCTGTCCGCGTTCCGTTCCCGTCGCTCACGACCACGCCCCCACGAATCCCTGTAGCAACCGACCCCCGTATAGCTCTAAATATTTCGCCGGTGGCGGGTGTCGTCAAGGGAGCGGCCAGTGGAGCGGCCAGCAGGGAGCGGCCAGCAGGGAGCGGCCAGCGCCGACCGGGCGCCACACCGGCACCGACCGCTCCCCGGCCCATCAGCCCGCCGGGGTCAGAGGGCCTCGATGACCATCGCGGCACCCATTCCACCACCGGCGCACATCGACACCACGCCGAGCGCGTTCCCCCTGCGACGCAGCTCGGCGACCATGGTCACCACCATCCGCGCTCCGGTGGCGGCGATCGGGTGGCCCAGGCTCGCGCCACTGCCGTTGATGTTCACGATCTCCGGCCGGATCCCGAGCTTGCGGATCGTGGCCACCGGGACCGAGCAGAACGCCTCGTTGACCTCGAAGAGGTCGATGTCGGCGAGCGTCAGCCCCGCACGGTCCAGTGCCTTCGGGATCGCGAGGGAGGGGCCGAGGCCGGTCAGCGCCGGGGCCACCCCGACCGAGGCCCACGACCGGATCCGGGCCAGCGGGCGCAGCCCGTGAGCCTCGGCGTACTCGCTGCTGGCCACCGTGACGGCGGCCGCCGCGTCGTTGAGACCGGCGGCGTTCCCGGCGGTGACCGTCGGGTTCGGCAGCTCGGGGTGCAGCAGCCGCAGCTGGGCCAGCCCCTCCACCGTGGTGCCGCGGCGGGGGAACTCGTCGGTGTCGAACAGCCGGGTCGAGCCGTCCGGCTGGGGCACCGGCACCGGCACGATCTGCTCGGTGAAGTACCCGCCATCGATCGAGGCGGTCGCCTGCGCGTGGCTGTAGACGGCCCACTCGTCCACGTCGAGACGGGTCAGGCCCAGCTCGCGGGCGGTGTTCTCACCGACCGTGATCGACATGTCGAAGGCCGGGGCCTGCGGGCTCTCCGGGTGCGACGCCGACACCCAGGTCACCGGCTGCCCGTCCGCGCCCTTGCGGGTGGTCGTCATGGCGCTGTTGCTGAGGCTCTCCGTACCGCCGGCGATGACGACCTTGTCCATGCCGGCACGGACGCTTCCCGCGGCGATCGCGACCGCGCTCAGGCCGCCGGCGCAGTGCTGGTTGGTGGCCACCCCGGCGACGTCGTCGAGGCCGAGCCGTACCGCGACGTTGCGGGCGATGACACCGCCCCCCTGGTAGGCCTCGGCGAGCACCAGGCTGTCGACGTCCCGGGCCGGCACGCCGCTGCGCTCCAGCACCGCGGGCACGACGACCTCCGCGAGGTCGAAGGCGTCCAGGCTCACCAGAGATCCCTTGCGGGCTCGTCCGATCGGGGTGCGGGCGGTCGAGATGATCACTGCTTCGGTCACGGTGGACCCCTCCGGGAGGTTGGCTGTGCCCGGGGTCGCCGGACACCTACGGCGGATGGCGCGCGAACCGTGGACGGCCGGGCACCGGGCTTCGGGCGGTCCGCCGGGTGCGAACTGATCGCTCGCCCGGGCACTCACCGCACCGCGGACCAGCGCCCGCACCGCGGACCCACACACCAGCCTCGTAATACATCTATATCTAACAACGCGCGACGGGCCCGATGCGCCAGGATGCTCCCGCCCTCAGGCAGGCGCCGAAGCAGCGACTGGGCCGTCCACCGCGGCGGAGCGTCCACCGCCGACTTCCAATACATCTCGATGTTTTTGCCTGGATGCGGTACAACCCACCGAGGGAAGGTCCGTCGACCTGCGGTTCCGCGGCCGGAACGGACAGGGACCCACGCACGAAGGGCGGTTCTCCCGCGATGACCCGACACACCCTGGCCGACTCCGGTATCGCTCCGGTCTATCGCGACGATCCGCGGCTGGCTCCCCTCATCGGACCCGGTGGAGCGTTCGAGGTCGAGAACGTGGAGCTCCACGGCATCCCACTGCGCGACTTCGCCCGCGGGCCGCGCACCGTCAACGACATCTTTCTCATGGGCGCCGCCCACCAGACCCTGATCCACACGGTCTACCTGGACGAGCGGCAGACCTTCGCCCAGACCCGGCTGCAGGCGCGGGCGGTGGCCGCACAGTTGCGGTCCGTCCACGGCGTGCGTCCCGGCGACCGGGTGGGCATCGCCATGCGCAACCTGCCGGAGTACGTGACGTCGTTCTGGGGCGCCCTCCTCGTCGGCGCCATCGTCACGCCGCTGAACGCATGGTGGACCGCGCCGGAACTCGACTACGCCCTACGGGACGCCGCGGTGTCGGTGCTGTTCGCGGACGAGGAACGCCTGAGCCGGGTGCGCGCGGCCGGCAGGCCCGACGGCCCGACCCTCGTCGGCGTGCGTTCCGATCTGGGTGACGTACCGTTCGCCGAGCTCACAGCCGCGGAGCCGATCGACGACGACGCCATCGCGCGGCTGGACCGCGACGACCCGGTGACCCTGTTGTTCACCTCCGGCACCACCGGGCGCCCCAAGGGCGCCGTCAGCACGAACCGGGCGATGACCGCCAACATCTGGAACATGGCCTTCGCGAACCTGCGCGAAGGCATCGTCGCCGGCCGGGTGCCGCGCGAGAACCGCCAGCCCGCGACGCTCTCGACCGGCCCGATGTTCCACATCGGCGGCGTCACCACCATCATCTCCAGTCCACTCGGCGGCGCCAAGATCGTGATGATGCGCCGGTGGGACGTCGAGGAGGCCCTGCGCCTGGCCGCCGCGGAGCAGGTGACCGCGCTCGGAGGCGTCCCGGCCGTGGCACGGCAGCTGCTCGAGCATCCGCGGATCTCCTCGCTCGCGGAGCACGTCAGGGGCTTCTCGATCGGGGGTGCCGCGGTTCCCCCCGACGTCGTCTCGCGTGCCGTCGAGGTGCTCGGCCCCGACGTCCAGGTCCTCAACGGTTACGGTCTCACCGAGACGACATCCGCCGTGGTGGCCAATGTCGGCGTCGAGTTCGAGGCGCATCCGGACTGCGTCGGCCGGCCGAACCTCACCGCGGACGTACAGGTCCTCGGTGCGGACGGCGAGCCGCTCCCGACCGGCCGGACCGGCGAGATCTGCTTCCGCTCCCCGCAGGTGGCCAGGGGCTACTGGAACGACGAGGCTGCGACCGCGGCGTCGTTCCAGGACGGCTGGTTCCGCTCGGGCGACATCGGTTTCCTCGACGACGAAGGCTTCCTGCACGTCGTGGACCGTTTGAAGGACGTGGTGATCCGGGGCGGCGAGAACGTCTACTGCACCGAGGTCGAGGCCGTCCTGCACGAGCATCCGGGTGTGGTCGAGGTAGCCGTCGTCGGGCTGAACGAGCCGATGATGGGGGAACGGGTCTGTGCGGTCGTCGTACCGCGCCCCGGTGCCACGCCCGGCCTCGAGGATCTGCGGGCCTTCGCAGCCGACCGGCTGGCGGCCTTCAAGTGTCCCGAGGCGCTGTTCGTCGTCGCCGAGCTGCCGAAGACCGCCACCGGCAAGGTGGCGAAGACCGACGTCCGTGCACTGATCACGGATGACGCCGACAGGATCGTCCGTGGCTGGTGACCCGCAGCGACCACCACCGACCACCAGGCCAGGCCGGTCCGAGTTTCCGCAACCGCGACGGCCGCGCTCCGCGGGGATGGTGGATCCCGCGGAGCACGGCGTCGGTGCGTGCGCAGCCCGCGATCAGTCCTCGACCGGCGAGTTGCCCGTCGCCCGGTAGGGCAGGGTGGGGTTGCCGTCCTCGTCGAGCGTCGTGAGCAGCGTGCCGCGGATGCAGACCGCGGGTGTGAGCGCGTACGCCTTGCCGTTGCAGCGGAAGGTGAGATCGCCGCTGGCCGGCACCGGCAGGCTCCCCGCAGCCTTGATCTTCGCGATGACCGACTCGGGCGTGACGTCGCCCGTGATGCCGTCGAGCGCCGAATACAGTGCCATCATCGTCATGAAGATCGTCGGCCCCATCGAGTTGCTGAGGTCGATTTCCTTACCGTAGGTCGCGACGATCGCGTTCCACAGTTTGAGGTCCTTGTTGTCGTTGTCGCCGATCGCCAGCGGCGAGCCCATCGAGACGCCCTCCAGATAGCTCCCGATCGCCTTCCTCGAGCTGTCGGACACACACTGGTTCAGGACACTGATCGGACCGTCGAAGCTCATCGCGCGCAGCCCGTTGAAGGCCGCTATGCAGAACGCGTCGTTGCCGATGATGTGCACCTCGGTCGGCCCGCCGGAGGCGATCTCCGCCATCTGCGACGACATGTCGGCCGTGCCGACCGGCACCTTGACCACCTTCAGGTCGATGCCGGCGTCAGCGAAGACCTGCTTGCCAACGGCATCGTAGAAGGCCGTCGCCTGCGGGACGTCGATGACCACCGCGGTGACTTTCTTGATCTTGTTCGCCTTGGCGACACCGATGGCCACGTCAGCGAGCCCGGCGATCTGGCTGGCGAGGACGAACGTGGAGTCCTTGTCCAGGATCGCCTCGGCCTCGGTGGTCGCGTAGGTGAAGACCGGGATCTTGGCGTCGTGCAGCGGCTTCCACACCGGTGCCATGGTCGCGATCTCGCCGAACACCGCCAGCGTGATGTTCTCCCGCACGAACTGGTTGGCGCAGTCGGAGGCCTTGCTCGGATCGTTCTGGGTCTCGCAGGTCACCAGCTCGATCGGGTGTCCCCCGACGCCGTTGCGGTGCTGGTTGAGGTACTTGGTGACGGCCTCGGCGGCGTCGAGCTGGATGGTGTTGTCGAACGCCGGAGTCTGGCCGTCGCTGACCACACCGAACTTGATCGGAGTACCGGTCGCCACCTGGTCGGGGCCGAGCACCGACGCGTCGACCGGCGGCTTCGAGTCGTCCTTGTCGCTGCTGCCGCACCCGGCACCGACGAACGTGAGCGCCGCGACGGCGACCACCGCGACCATGCGCCGCACGCCCTGCGCCATGCCTAAACCGGCGGTACTGCTGGTCTGATCCATGTTTCTCCCTGCTGGGTCGACGGCCAGGGGGCCGCCCTGTGAACGTGTCCCGAAGGCCCCTGAAAGGTGCTCCTCGCGGCAGGAGGCCCGGTCTTCTCGGCCCGCCGCCAGAACGAGGCCGCACCTCGCCCGGCCCTGGCGCCATCCGTCCGTGGGCTGAGCCGGAAACGCGGTGCTTCATGACCGCCTGCGGTTCGCGCCGGACGTCCAGCAGCACGGAGTCTAGAGGATAATATCTACATCTTTCCAGCACCGAGCACCGCGCCGTCGGACCCTGCCCCCCGCACTCTGCGTCTTCCGGTCGATGGGGCGCCGGTTCAGCGGGTTACCTCCGCGGGCAGCAGCCGCCGGGCGACCTTTCCGGTCAGCAACCGCGGCAACTCTGCCAAAAACACCACCGAACGCGGGGCCTTGTAACGAGCGATCCGATCCCGGACGAACTCGATGAGCTCCGCCTCGAGCACGGCCGGGTCAGCCGGCGGACTCACCGGCTCCACCACAGCACGCACCGACTCCCCCATCTCCGCGTCCGGCACACCGATCACGACGACGTCCGCGACAGCCGGATGCAGGATCAGCACGTCCTCGATCTCACGCGGATAGATGTTCACCCCACCCGAGATAATCATGTTCGACGCCCGGTCGGTCAGATAGAGATACCCCTCCTCATCGACCCATCCGATCTCCCCGAACGTACCCCAGCCCTTCTCGTTGAACGCCCCCGCCGTCTTCTCCGGATCACCGTGATAGGCGAAACCGTTCGGCGACTCGAAATACACCCTGCCCTCGGAGCGCGGCGGCAGTTCGTTGCCGTCCTCCCCGACAATGTGCACCGGACCGAGCATCGACTTCCCGACTGATCCCGGGTGGGCAAGCCATTCCTCCGGCCCGATCACGCAGAACCCGATGCCCTCGCTGCCGGAGTAGTACTCATGGACCACCGGCCCCAGCCAGTCCAGAACAGCCCGCTTCACCTCCGGCGGGCACGGCGCCGCCGCATGCACAAGAGTCCGCAGACTGGACAGGTCGAACCCGGCCCGCTCCACCTCGGACAGCTTCAACAACCGAACCATATGCGTCGGCACCACCTGTGCCAACGTCACCCGATGACGTTCGATCAGCCCGAGGAACTCACCCGCGTCAAAGCGCTCCACCGCCACGACCGTCCCACCGATCCGATGAATCGCCGTCGCCCACCCCAACGGCGCCGCATGATAAAACGGCGCCGGACTGAGATACACAGTCGACTCATCACCGCCGAAAAGGAACCGGACCATCGCGGTAAAACCAGTCGGCTCACCCAGGGAACCACCGACCACCGCCGGCGCGATCCCCTTCGGCCGGCCGGTCGTACCCGACGAATAGAACATCCAGTTACCCTCGCACTCGTCACCGATCGGCGACGACGGATGAGCCGCGACGGTCTCCTCATACGAGGCGAACCCATCGATATGCCCACCCACAGCAAGCCGCACCGTCAACGCCGGCGCGTTGATACCGGCCACGATGTCCGCCCGCGGCGCCGAGGCGACCAGAGCCGTCGCACCACAGTCCACCACGATGTACTCGGCCTCGGCAGCCGACAGATGCCAGTTGATCGGAGTCACCAGCAACCCGGAACGCAGCCCCGCCCACACAACCTCGAAATACTCCGACCGGTTCTCCATCAACACAGCCAGATGACTACCCGTCGCCAGACCCAAAGATCTCAGCGCGTGCGCCAACCGGTTCGACCGCGCCTCGAGCTCGGCATACGAAACGACCTGATCACCAATGATCACCGCCGCGCGGTCAGGCGCCGTCTCCGCGAACAGTTTCGGATGCTCCATGACCTGCGTACCCCCTCGCGTTCCTGTACCGCCTCCCGGAACCCTAGAGCAATAGATGTAGATGTATCAACCGACCCTTCCGTGGCGACCTTCGACGCGGCCGGTAGTCGCGTGCGGCCGCCGCGAAGTCGTCGACCGGGGTCATGTTCTCGCTCACTGGCTGGCCGAGAACCTGCCCGGCGATGGCGGACCCGTGGCACCGGCCCGCCATCGCCCTCAGCTCTCCGCTGCGCCGGGGGCCGGGGCCGGGGTGCCGCACCCTGCGCCGAGGCTCCTACGCGGACCCGGGTCTCCTCCACGGAGTTGGCACCAAGCCCCCCGCCAACCAGGTGGCGGGTCCGTGATGGATCCCGCCACCCAGGTCAGCGGATTTTCCCGAGAAGGGGTACAGACGACGGGCTAAAGGCCCAGGAGATCTCCGACCTGCTCCCAGACATAGCCGTGGCCCGGCATCGCGATGAACGGGATGACCTCGGCGTAGGCCTGCCCGGTCACAGCCTGGCCGTTGACCGTCCCGGACACGGTCGTGGTGCCCTCCCAGTACGATCCCACCGTGACGATGTCGCTGTAGACCTCCTGGTCAGGGAACTGCGACGTCACAGTCAGCGTGCCGCCCGGAACAGTGACATTCCAGTTCTGGGGATACACGATTCCGGTGTGTGGACTGGTCCAGCTGCCGAGCGCCGTCTCGCTGAGCTGGCTCGCCGGCAGGTTCACGGTGCTGCCGTCGGGCTTGACGAGCGTCCCGACCGTCTGGACGTAGTTGTGGTTCTCGTCGCGGATGAAGTAGAGCATGTACTGGGTGTTGTTGGACAGCTGGATACTGAACCACTCCCAGCCACCCTTGCCGGGGTTCCAGTTGCCCCACTGGTGGTCCATCCAGGCCTTTCCGGTGACGTTCACCAGCAGGCCGTGGTCGAAGAGCTTCCCGGAGACGTCGAGATTCGTCTGCGAGTAGTAGGCCGACTCACCGAACGGGCCGTAGGGGATCACGCCCGAGGGTCCCCCGTGCAGCGCGGCCGGCGTGCTCTGCTTCAGCGTCAGCCCGCTGTACACATAGCTGAGGTCGGGGAAGCCTCCCCAGATGTGATTGACGCCGTTCTTTCCGTCCATGTGCACGCCACCGACATCGAAGCTGAATCCGCCGCCGGCCGGGGTCTGATCATTCTGGATGCTGTAGATGTCCCGGTTCTGCTTGAAGGTACCCCTGGTCAGGTCCGTGACCGACATGTTCACGTTGTAGATGACCCCGGTCGGCGCGGTGTCGAGCCCGTCGTTACGGACGACCATTGTCTCGAAGCCGTACGAGTGGCTCTTGCCGAAGACGTCCTTGCCGGAGAGGTGGCCGGTGAAGTACCACCACTCCATCCCCGCATCCGGGTGGGCGGACTCGTCCGCCGGCAGCACCACCGGGGGCGTCGCCGCCGAGGCCACCGGCGCATGCACCGCGACCAGCGCGAGGCTGGCTGCTGCGCCTAACACGACCGATGCGAGTCTTCGGAACCGCGGCCGGACCCGGAAGCCCTTGGTCGACGTCATAACGTCGCTCCTTTCGTAAATTGCGGTCGCGCGACGAAGCAGGCGCTTCGCCGGCCGTCAGCGGCCTGTCCCATGCCGCCGAGGTCCATAGAATCGGCGACCCCTGCCCGAGCAGACGGAAACACCGAGGTGAGATACTTCTGGGAGACGCAGGGGGCCGCTTTCGCCGGCCAGGCAGGAATCCGATTCATCTCCGGTTGACAGCGGCGCTGTCCACAGGATTTCGGCAACTACCGCCGACCGGGGAAAGTACGCGTTCGAGAGGGTTACGTGACCCGCTTCGTCGCCGCCTCGTCGGTGGATTTCATGTCGTACATCGTCCCTGCGTCCAGAATACGGACGGGCGGAGGATCTCGAACAGGAAACCGCACTCGAGGCAACCGCGACGATCGCCTGGGCCTGTTGGTCGTGGGTGAACCGCGGGAGTCCGGACAGCCGCCGCCGACATACGACGATCATCCGACGAGTGAACCTAGCCGAAATATCCAGAAGTTTCAAGCCGATGTTCGAGCCGATCCGAGGCGGGCGTCGGTCCGCCGACAGCGTCTGTCAGCTGGCCGTCGCCTCGGGGGCGCCACGAAGCTGGTCGGCCAACCACACAGTGACCTTCGCGCGGGAGTGGAAGCCGAGCTTGCTGAGGACCTGGTGGACATGTGACTCCGCGGTCCGCGGAGCGATCATCAGCTCCATCGCGATCTCCCTGTTGGTCCGCCCCAGGGCCAACAGGCCGGCGACCTCCCGTTCGCGGCGGGTCAGCCCCGCGGCCGACAGTGGGCCCCTGTCGGCGATCCCGCTCGCGACACCAGGCGGGACGCCTTCCTCATGCTGGCCGCGGCCGCGAGAACAGGCCTCCTCCAGCGTCAGCTCGGCACCGCGAACCCGCGCGGCCTCGAACGGGCCATCACCGAGCAACCGGCGGGAGTCCGTCTCACAATCACGACGAAAGCGGAACAGGCCGGGGAAGGCCGCGGTGGACGTCCCCATCCGCGACCACAGTCGATCCGCCGCGCCGAGCAGGACGGCGGCGGTCACGTGCCGGCCGCGGCCTGCCTCGATCCAGGCGATGGTCTCCAGGCACAGCGCGAGGCTCAGCTGGTCCGAGCGGCTGGCCGAGAAGGACAGCGCGTCCCGGGCGCTCGACAGCGCGGCTTCCACGTCACCGGAGCGCCAGACCGCGAGCGCATAGGGCCAGGCCGTGTACAGACGCAGTGCCGGCTCGCGACGGGACCTGGCCAGCGCGCCACACTCCGCGTGGTAACGCCCGGCCTCCACGGGGGCGGGGCTGAGCGCCGCGGCCACGGTGAGCAGGGCGAGGGTCTCCAACTGGCGGTCGACGTCACCGACCTGGCGAAACCGCTCCAGTGCGAGTTCGAGGTGCTCGGTCGCCACCGGCTGCCCGGTGTAGAGCGCGTCCATTCCGTCCAGCTGGGTGATCAGAGCGGCGGCCGAGGCGTCATCGCTGCTGGCGGCCAGCTGTGCTCCCTGGCGCAGGATCGCCGCCGACGCGACGGCGTCGCCCTGTAAGGTCGCCAGCCAGCCTGCGGCATGCACGGTCTGGAGGCGATCCAGCACGGTTCCGTCGTCGGCGCGCAGGAACCGCGCGAGCCAGGTCCGGCCCTCGTCGAACCGCCCGTCGGCCACCCAGTAGTGCTGCAGCGACCGCGCCATGGTGCGCCCCTGCGCGTGGTCGTGCGCCTCGGCGCTGTAGGCCATCGCCCGCTGGAGGTTGGCGTGGTCACGGCGCAGGCGGTGCAGCCACTGCCGCCGGTCGGTGCCGAGCAGCCCGCCCTCCGCCCGCGTCGCGAGATCGAGGAACCAGTCGCGGTGAGCCCGGCGCATCGCGGTTTCCTCGCCGCTTTCCCGCAGCTTCTCGTAGCCGTACTGGCGCAGCATCTCCAGGAGCCGGAAACGCGCGTTCCCGGAGCCCGGCTCGGGCATCAGGATGGACTTGTCCACCAGCGACAGGATCAGGTCGACCACCGGCTCAGGCAGCCCCGGGCCCTGGCAGATCCCCTCCACGGCATCGAGTTCGAAGCCGCCGGCGAACACCGACAGCCGCGCCCACAGGCGCTGTTCGGCACTGGTGCAGAGGTCGAAGCTCCAGTCGATGCAGCCCCGCAGGGTGCGCCGCCGCTCCGGCATCCGGCGACCGTCGTGCCGCAGGACCTCGCTGCCTTCGTGGAGCAGCCGCAGGATCTCGGCTGGCGACAGCGCCCGCAGCCTGACGGCCGCCAGCTCGATCGCGAGCGGGATCCCGTCGACCAGACGGCAGATGTCCCCGATCGCGTCGCGGTCGTCCTGGGTGAGATCGATGCCTGACCACACCGCGCGAGCCCGCTCCAGGAAGAGCGTGGCGGCGTCGCCGCCGGACTCACCGCGATCCTCGAGGCTGGGCCGCTCAGGCATTGAGAACGGCGTGACCAGGTACGTGCACTCGCCCTCGACACGCAGCGATTCTCGGCTCGTCACGAGAACACGCAGCCGCGGGCACGCCCGCAGCAGCCTGTCGACCAGGTCTGCGCAGGCGTCCGCCAGGTGCTCGCAGTTGTCGAGAACGAGCAGCAACCGCCTCTCGTTCAGGTGCCGCGACAGCGTGCTCAGAACGGTCCGATCCGCCGGCGCCGAGCAGCCGAGCGTCGCCGCGAGCTGATACGCGAGCAGGTCTGGGTCACGCAGCTGCGCCAGTTCGACGAACCACACCCCGTCGGGAAACTCACCGCGGACCTCCGCCGCGGTACGCAGGGCCAGCCGCGTCTTGCCCACACCGCCCACGCCCACGAGCGTCACCAGCCGAAACCGCCCGAGCCGCTGCCGTAGGTCGGCGCGCTCCTGCCGCCGGCCGACGAAGCTGGTCACTTCCGTGGGCAGGTCGGCACCGGGCAGCTGCGGTGACCCGGGCACGGACGCGGTCATGACCAACCTTTTCTGGGCGCGGAACCGGACGTCAAGTCAGACATCTCCGTAGTCCGTCTACGTAGTTCCACTGTGGACGGGCCCGGGAAAACCGCCGATTCTTTCCCCGTGGTCGGGTCCGACATCTCGGCCGCTCCGCACGTTCGGGGTGTGTGTCCCGCGCTACCCCGTCCGACCCCAGGCACCGGGCCCCGGTGCTCCGACGCGTCGCGTACCGAGTCGCGTACCGAGTCACGTACCGAAAGGAGGCTGGACCACGCTGAGGCCGCACCATCCGGGTCCACCTGCGACCCCTCCGCGTGAAGTGCATGCGGTGCAGCGTGCGCCCACTCGGGATCATGCTGGCGGAAGTACGGCATCGCCGGCCTGTCAGGACAGCCGGCCCGGGTTCGCGGGCAGGCCGCGCACCGACGACGGCCGGATCCCGCGATAGGCCTCGACCACCGGAGCGACCTCGTCCGGCGAGACTCCATGCAGGATCACGCCGGTGGCCCCCAGCTCGAACTGGCGGGCCACGGCCGCAGCGCACTGCTCGGCGGTCCCCGTCGCGCTCGCCGCCAGCCATTCCGCCGGAATCAGCGTGGCGAGATGCTCCAGCTGCCGCTCGTCGGCCTTCGCGTCGAACGCACCCTGGAACCCCTGGACGAACTCGTCGGCCCGGAACCGGGCGAGCACCGCCGGGTCCCAGTCGTTGACCCGCACCAGGATGTCGCCGTAGCCCAGCAGGTAGGTGGCCAGCCGCCCGACGGTGCGCCGCAGCATCTGGTCCGGTGGGATGTGATCACCGATGACGGCCAGCACCGACCAGATCCGGACGCTGTCCGGGTCCCGGCCCGCCGCCTTCGCACCACGGCGCACCGCCTCCACGGACTCCGTCAGCGCGACGTCCGAGAAGAAGGTGTGCAGGACGACGCCGTCCAGGCAGCGCCCGGCGAGCTCGAGGCTGCGCGGGCCGAGCGCGGCGAGCATGAGCGGGATGTCCTCGTCGAAGTCCGGGTCCTGCTGCAGGTACGGGTACTTCCCCGTCGGGCCGTCGTGGCCGAGGATCATCTCCCCTCGCCACAGCCGGCGCATGAGCCCGGCGAAGTCCTCGATCTGGGCGCTGGTCACCGGGCTGAGCCCGACCGCGGACCAGAACCGGTCGAAGCCCCGCCCCAGCCCGAGAGCGAACCTCCCTCCGGTGAGGCGGTGCATGGTCGTCGCGAAGGTCGCGGTGACCAGCGGATGGCGGGTGTGGTGGTTGGTCGCCGCCGTCGCGATCCCGAGCGTCTCGGTGAGGGCGCCGGCCGCGCCCGACAGCACCGCCGCGTCCTTCGTCGAGAACCGCTCGGAGACGAACGTGGCACCAAGACCCAGCCGCTCGCCGGCCAGGACCTCCATGACCAGGTCACGAGGCGTGCCGGAATGCCCGGGCAGGGTGTAGAAGCCAAGTTCCGTGAGCTGGTCGGTCGTCATGGGCGGTCTCCCTCACGGCGGCCCGGCTCGTGCCGAAGCCAGCAAGCCGGAGAGCCTCAATACATCTAGATGTCTTCACGTCCCCTGGGGTATAACCCGAAGAGGGCACCGCGGGCAAGACCCGCGCCCCTCCGGCCGGTGAGCGCGGTCGGAGCAGGAGGGGCGCTCCCGACCTCCCGCGACCTCCCGCCCGCGACCGACGGATCCACGTCGGCCGGTCCACGACGCATCTCGCGGCATCTCGCACGTGTGAGCGCCGCCAGATCCGCCCGACTGCGATCGGAGGAGCAGCGCGGGCGGCGAAGTGATGATTTCATTTTTCGAAAGCGCCACTTTCCCCTACGCACCCAGGATGTCCAGGATGACCACCAGCAAGGATCTCGGCTTTCCGGTCTTCGACGCGGATCACCACCTGTACGAGACGGAGGACGCCTTCACCCGGCACCTACCGGCGCGACACAAGGACCTGTTCCGCTTCGTCGAGCTCGGCGGCCGCAAGAAGCTGGTCGTGCGCAACACCCTCACCGAGTTCATTCCCAACCCGACCTTCGAGGTCGTCGCCGCGCCCGGCGCCCACATGGCGTTCTATTCGGGCAACAACCCCGAGGGCAGGTCCCTGCGGGAGCTCAGCGGCAAGCCCATCCGGCCGCTCCCCGCGTTCCGCGAACCGGCGGCGCGCCTCGCCCTGCTCGATGAGCAGGGCGTCGCGGCCTGCCTGCTGTTCCCGACGTTGGCCAGCCTCATCGAGGAACGGCTGCGCGACGACCCGGCGCTCACCCAGATCGCGATCCGGGCCTTCAACGACTGGCTGTACGACGACTGGACGTACAGCTACGCCGACCGGATCATCACCACCCCGATCATCTCCCCCTGCGACGTCGAGGGTGGCATCGCCGAACTCGAACGTGTCCTGGAACGCGGCGCCCGCGCGATCCTGGTCCGTCCGGCACCGGTCGCCGGCCTGCGCGGCCTGCGCTCCCCGTTCCTGCCGGAGTTCGACCCCTTCTGGGCCCGTGTCCAGGAAGCCGGCGTGCTGGTCGCCCTGCACGCCTCCGACAGCGGCTACCAGGACTACCTCAACACCTGGGAAGGCAACACCGGCGAGTACGTCGCCTTCAAGCCGAAGACCTTCGCCTACGTCGCCGACGGCGGCCGTACCATCCAGGACACCCTCGCCTCCGCCATCTGCCATGGCATGCTCGACCGCTTCCCCGGCGTTCGCCTCATCAGCGTCGAGAACGGCGGAAGCTGGGTGGGCCTGCTGGCCAGGAACCTCGAGCTCGCCTGGAAGAAGATGCCCCGGGAGTTCCCCACGCACCCCATCGAGGTCCTGCGGCGCAACATCTGGATCAATCCGTTCTGGGAGGACTCCCTCGACGGCCTCATCAGCCTCATGGGTGCCGACCGGGTCTGCTTCGGCTCCGACTACCCCCACCCCGAAGGCCTCGCCGAACCCCTGTCGTTCGCAGACGAGCTCGGCGACCGGACCCCGGCCGAGATCGAGAAGATCATGTCCACCAACATGTTCGACCTGCTCGGGCTCGGACGTCCGGCACCCGCCACCGTCCAGGCCACCAGTCACACGCCATCCGCCGCGTCGCCGGCAACGTTCGCGGGGTAGCGGGCTTCCGTTCCGGCCCAGCTCCGCCCACCGGTCAGCGTGCGTCCCGACGGGAGCGCCCGCTGACCGTGGTGTGCGGCGAACCGGTGTGCGGCGAACCGGTGTGCGGCGAACCGGTGTGCGGCGAACCGGTGTGCGGCGAACCGGCTGGCACGCTGGTGCCGGCCCGGTCGCCACACCGCCCAGGCACTGCGGTCAGGTGCTTTGGTCAGATACCGCGGTCGAGCCGTCGAGCTGGTTGGTCCTCATGGGATCTCCCCCGCGGCAGCCCGGCTCGTGGCGGATCAGGCGGACGCCTTCTTCGCGATGTCGGCCGCGTGCACGCCGATCTGACGCTCGAACCGGCCCTGGTCGAAGCTCCGCTCGGACACGTCATGGCCTGCGGCCAGCGCACGCAGCGCACCCACCGTGCTCTGCGCCCGCGGCTGGTGAGCGAAGGGGTCGAACGAGTACCAGCGGCACGCGTTCTCGAAAGTGATCTTGTTGATCTCGTCGTCGGGGACGCCCGCGGTGACCCGCTCCAGTTCCTCTGCCGCCGACGGCCAGGACGAGTCCGAATGCGGGTAGTCACACTCCCACGAGATGTTGTCGATGCCGATGTCATGCCGCAGCCTGACCCCGACCGGATCCGCGATGAAACAGGTCAGGAAGCGCTCCCGGAACACCTCGCTCGGCATCTTCCCGCCGAAGTCCTGACCCGTCCACAGATGATGCATGTCATAGGTGCGGTCAACACGGTCCAGGAAATACGGAATCCAGCCCGTGCCACCCTCCGACAACGCGATCCGCACATCCGGGAACTCCTTGATGACCCGCGACCACAGCAGGTCCGCCGCCGCCTGGCAGATGTTCATCGGCTGCAGCGTGATCATGACGTCGACCGGGGCGTCCGGCGCCGTCACCGAAAGCTTCCCGGACGAGCCCAGGTGGATCGACAGCACCGTGCCCGTCTCCGACACCGCCCGCCACAGCGGATCCCAGTAGGTGTTGTGAAAACTCGGGTAGCCCAACGTCGCCGGGTTCTCCGTGAACGTCAGCGAGTGGCAGCCCTTCGCCGCCACCCTCCGCACCTCCTCGGCACACAGCTCCGCATCCCACAGGATCGGCAACGCCATCGGGATGAACCGGTTTGGATACGCACCGCACCATTCGTCGATGTGCCAGTCGTTGTACGCCCGCAGCACCGCCAACGCCAGATCCTTGTCCGCCGCCGCGGCAAAAAGCCGGCCGCTGAACCCCGGGAACGACGGGAAGCACATCGAACCCAGCACACCACCGGCGTTCATGTCCTTGACCCGCTCGTGCACGTCGTAACAACCAGGCCGCATCTCCTCGAACGCGGTCGGCTCGATGCCGTACTCCGCCTTCGGCCGCCCCGCCACCGCGTTCAGCCCGATGTTCGGGATCACCGAGCCGTTGAACGTCCACACATCACTGCCCTCAGGTGTACGCACGACCTTCGGCGCCAGGTCCGCGAACCTCGCCGGCAAACGCCCCTCGAACACGTCCGGAGGCTCGACGAGGTGGTCGTCGACGCTCACCAGGATCATGTCGTCTGCCTTCACAGCACCCTCCCCAAGCTCGACGAGCGCGCCGCAAAGGCCGCGCACGGCCCCGCACCCGCGATCGAAATGACGCGTAACGCGAGCAGCCTAGGCCGCACGACCGTAAAATGTCTAGAGCTATTGCACCTGGCCAGGGTCGCGCCGGTTCCCGGCACCGGCTCCGCCCCACTGCGCAGGTGCGGGCCCGGCCCGGGTAGCGGACGAGTATCCGACACAGGTGAGGCGCGCCCGCTACCGCGACCGGCGTGGGTTTCAGGGCCGGCGGGGCCGCTGTTCGCCGCGCCCCTGGCTTTCGTCGACGTCCATGTTGATTTCCTCGTGGCGGAGCTGCTCCTCGATCTGCCGCTCCTCGGTTACCCGCTCGGTGGTCAGCCGCACACGTTCGACAGGCACGGTCTCCTTCTGGATCACGGGCCGCTCCGCGTGCAGCGTCACCTCCTGATCCTGTTCGGTCAGCTCGGGCCTGGTGCGTATCGCGGCCCGGTCGGCATCGGTGATGGTCTCGCGTTCGAGCCGCACCTCCTCGTGGCTGAACGGAACGGACTTGCGGACATTCTCGGTCACCACGTATTTGTGCAGCCGGGCCCGGCCGGTCTCGACGGTCTCGGTGCTGATCCGGAGGCGTTCCTCCGAACGGGTCATCTCGCCTTCGGCACCACGGACCGGTACGCCGCGTTCCCGCTCGTCCGGCGCTGCGCCCCGGGCCGAGCCGGCCCGCTGGTCCGTCGCCGACGCGCCCTGCCGGGAGGCCCGCTGGTCCGTCGCCGACGCGCCCTGCCGGGAGGCCCTCTGCTCCTTCTCCATGGCGCGCTGCCCGGCCGATCGCTCGCCTGCCTCCATGGTCCGCTGGCTGGCCGCCCGCTCGTCCGCCTCCAGGGTGGTTCGCTGGTCGGCCCGCTCACCGGTCCCGAGGGTCCCTCCCGTGGCGCCCGCCGCCGTACCGGCAGCTGAACCGGCCGCGGAACCCCGGACTGTCCTGCCGGTGCCGAAGCCGTAGTAGGCGTTGATCTCCTCCTGCTTGCGTGGCGAGATGTCCTCGCCGGAATCGATCCTCGGCGCGTCCTTCACCTGCTCCCTGGTCAGTGGCACGGCGAGCTTGTCCCCCTGGACGGAGGCCTTGTCCAGCGGCACGACCGTCGTCTTCGTCCCGAACAGCCCGGTGTGCACGGCGGCGTAGGCGGGGCGCTCGGTGTTGGAGGGCTCGACGTAGAGAGTCGAGATCGTCCCGATCTTCTCCCCGTCGCGGCCGACGACGGTACGGCCCGGCCAGCGGTCGAATTCGGTGAGCGCAGGCATGCGATCCCCTTCTCCTGATTAGTCCGGTCACTGATGTTCGTTTTCCCGCAGGGGCGCGTCTAATACGCGCGGCGGCAAGATAGTCGGCCGCGGGACAACAGCACGCGAAACGGATTTTCGGGCGTCAGGTGCACCAAAACTATTAATCGCCGACTCGCCGCTCGGGGCCGCGAGCCTGCCGCCGCCCGGGGTCGGCCCGCCGCCGGTCAGGGTCGGCCGGCCGCCAATCGATGTTGACAGTAGCCTCACCGCTAGTTTGAATCACTGTTCAAACTTCGACCGCGAAATGCGGCCATGTCAGGAGGTGTCCGAGTGAGCGACTCGAGCCCGGTGTACTGGGATCCGTTCGACCGTGAGATCGCGCGCGACCCGTACCCGGTCTACCGGCGGCTGCGGGCCGAGGCCCCGCTCTGGTACAACGACCGCCACGACTTCTGGGTCCTCAGCCGCTGGGACGACGTCAACGGCGGGCTGGTCGACTGGGCCACCTACTCCTCCGCCAAAGGGCCGATCCTCGAGGTCATCAAGGCCGACATCGAGATCCCGCCGGGCACGTTACTCATGGAGGACCCGCCCATCCACGACATCTACCGGCGGCTGCTCGCGCGGGTGTTCACGCCGCGCCGAGTGCTCGCGCTGGAGCCCGAGATCCGGGAGTACTGCGTCCGCTGCCTCGACCGGCTCGACGGAGCCGACCGGTTCGACCTGATGACCGAGTTCGCCAACGAGGTGCCCATGCGGGTCATCGGCATGCTGCTCGGCATCCCCGAATCCGACCAGCTGACCGTCCGCGAGCGCGCCGACGCCAAGCTGCGCACCGAGCCCGGCCATCAGATGAAGGTGTCGGCCGGCGCGCTCATGGACACCGACATCTTCGCCGACTACATCGACTGGCGGGCCGAGCATCCCTCCGACGACCTGATGACAGAGCTCCTGCGCGCCGAGTTCGTCGACGAGAAGGGCGTCACCCGTACGCTCACCCGCGAGGAGATCCTGACCTACGTCACCGTCCTGGCCGGGGCCGGGAACGAGACCACCGCCCGCCTGATCGGCTGGCTGGTCGCCCTGCTCGACCGCCACCCCGCCCACCGCGCCGACCTCGTCGCGAACCGGGACCTGATCCCGAACACCATCGAGGAGACGCTGCGCTTCGAGCCCACCGGGCACGCCATCGCCCGCTATGTCACACGGGACGTCGAGCTGCACGGCCAGACCGTCCCGGCGGGCAGCGCGATGATGCTGCTCGTCGCCTCCGCCAACCGCGACGAGCGGCGGTGGAGCGACGGCGAAAGCTACGACATCCGCCGCCGGATCGACCAGCACATCACCTTCGGGCTCGGTACCCACTACTGCCTGGGCGCCGCCCTGGCGAGGCTCGAGGGCCGCATCGCCCTCGACGAGCTCCTCAACCGGTTCCCGGCATGGGACGTCGACTGGGACAACACCGCGTTGTCCTCCACCTCGACCATGCGCGGCTGGGAATCCCTCCCTCTCGCGGTCAGCCGCTAGGCCGTCAGAGCATCGGCAGGGGCATGGCCGAGGAAGCCTGGTCCTGGTCGGTCCCGAGGAGGAAGCGGCGGGTCTCCGGCGACATCGGGGCCTCGAGGTGCCCGGTGAAGCCGTCGATCAGGGTGCTGACGAACAGGCCGAACGGACTGACCTGCTCGCCTGCCACGATCGCCCGCTCGCGCCGCGCGGCGGCATGCACGCTGAGCTCCTGCACCTCGCGGATGCGCATCGTGCGCACCGGCTCATCGAGATGGGCCAGCAGCCGGCGCATGTCTTCGAGGAAATCCTGCTGCGACCGCTGGATCTCCGCCGAATGGGCGAGCGCGCCCGACTCCTCACTGCGCTGTAGCTGCTCGACGAAGGACACGTAGAAGTTGTCGGGCGACTCGGCCAGTTCGAGCACCGGCAGCAGTTGCGCCTCGAAACGTGCCCGCAGGTCGTCCCGGTCGCTACGGGCGAGCAGCAGCGCCCGCCGCTGCACCAGCTGGGGCAGCCGGTGGGCGAAGATCGCTTCGATCAGCTGGCTCTTCGAGCCGAAGTGGTAGTGCACCGCCGAGTTGTTGGCCGAGCCGGCCTGTGCGGCGATCTGCCGCAGGGACACCCCGTCGATACCGTGCTCGGCGAACAGCCGCTCCGCGGTCAGCAGGAGCCGCAGCGCCATCGCACCCGGCGGGGTGCCCGGCACATGGCTCGACGGGGTGCCCTGCGGCTGGCTCATGACCGGCCCGCTCGCCAGCGTCGAGCAGCGTCGTGCAGCACCTCACCCTTGGCGAAACCGTAGTAGGCACTGAAGTGCAGAATGATCTCCTGCATCTCCTCGTAGCTCACATCGCCCGACTCTAGTGCCGAACCGACGTGCGAGAAGATCGGCCCGACCGCGTCCGACGCCCCCACGCAGGGGATCGTGACAAGTCGTCGTTCACGGCGGCTCAGGCCCGGTCGGCGCCACACATGGCCGAAGACGAAGTTGAGGATGCCGGCGTAGAAATACGGCGAGTCGGACGGTGGCGCCGGAATGACGTTGACGGTCCGGAACTCCTCCTGCCCGCCGCGGATCCGTTCCGCACGGTCCTCGGGCCCGAGGTCCTCGACGGTCAGGGTCGCCGAGGCCGGTGCCTCCTGCCCACGCTCCTCGTGCAGCCGCTGCCACTGCGCACGGACGGTCTGTTCCAGGAACGAGGCCTTCGGCCAGCCGCAGTAGACGGCGAAGTGCAGTGTCACCTCGTTCAGCTGCTCGATGGTCAGATCGCCGCTGCGTAACGCCGCGTAGACGTTGTCGGCGATCGGCGTCGCCGCGTCGGCCGCGGCGACGCAGGCCAGTGACACCAGGCGCCGGTCGCGGATGCCCAGTTCCGGCCGGCTCCAGATCTCCCCGAACAGGAACCGGCGGGACGCGGCTTCGAAGGGCGTCTCCACCGCCGGCGGCTCGACGGTCATCACCAGGCGGTAGAGATCATCGGCGGGCAGACTCACAGTCATGATCTTTCCTTTCGTGCAGTGGGTGGAACGGTTGGCGGGGTGCCGCTCGCGGCGTCTGATGACTGCTGCGCGATACGGGTCCGCAGGTAGGCGTCCAGGTCGGCGGCCCGGGCGACCAGCTCGTCGGAGATCTCGGGCACGGTGAGGACGAGGAACCGCCCCTGCGCCACGGCTTCGGCCACCAGCTCGCCCACGGTCTCCGCCGAGACGAGGGGGTGGTCGGGCGCGCGCGGCGACGCGGCCATCTCGCCGTAGACGGCGATCTGTTCCACGATGTTCGTGATCACACCCGAGGGGCAGAGGCAGGTGACCCCGACACCGCGGGGGCCCAGGTACAGCGCGAGCGCTTCGGACAGCCCGACGATCGCGTGCTTGCTCGCCACGTAGGGCAGCCGGTCGAAGCCGTAGGCGAGCAGCCCCGAGGCGGACGACGTGTTCACCACGTGCCCCGAGCCCTGGGCGAGCAGCAGCGGGAGGAAGACCCGGTTACTGCGCGCCACGCTCATCAGGTTCACGTCGAGGACACGTTGCCAGGCCTCGTCGGGCAGCGACTCGGGCGCGCCGAGGGCCAGCACGCCGACGTTGTTCATCACGACGTCGACCCGGCCGAACCGTTCGAGGCAGGCGGTACGCAGCGCCGTGAGGTCGGCCTCGCTCGTGGCGTCGACGCGCAGGCCGATCGCCTCGCCGCCGGCGGCGGCGATCTCCGTCGCGACGGCGTGGGCCCGGGCCGCGTCGAGGTCGCTCACGACGACCCGGGCCCCGCGGCGCGCGAACGCGAGCGCGCTGGCCCGTCCGATGCCGCTGCCCCCGCCGGTGACGACCACGGCGGCTCCGGTCAGTTTCAGGGGATGTGTCATCCGATGCAGGCCTCCCTCACTTAAAGCAGACAGCTTAGAAGATAAGGTAGTTGCCTTCGCGCGGGCAGGCGCACGCCATGACGGAGACGAGGAAGGTCCGAATAGTTTAGATACATGGCCGCACGGCATCCACGGCGGACGCCCGCCCATCCAGCGCGTCGATGGGCCAGCCCAGCCAGCATCTGGAGCTGTCGTGCCGCACACGCCGCTGGTACCGTGACTTCCGCACGCGAACAGGCGCGGCTTTCCACCGTCGGGGCGGGCTGCAGGCTAGCGGCACAGACCCTCGAAATATATAGTTCTTTTAGCCGCTACCATCGTGAGGCCTGCCCATGGACTTCCAGTTACGAGACCCCCTCGAGACCGCCAGCCGCCTGCGCACCTGGCTCACCGACGTCCGCGGGCTGACCGACGTCGAGGTCGGGGAACCGACCATCCCGGCCGGGACCGGGGCATCCAACGAGACAGTCCTGTTCGACGCCAGCTGGGCCGGCCCCGCCGGGCCGGAACGGCATCGCCTGGTCGCGCGCATCGCGCCGACGAGCTACGTGGTGTTCCCCGACGACACGTTCGCGCTGCAGTTCCACGTGATGCGCGCGCTCGCCGAGGCCTCCAGCGTGCCGATGGCCCGCATGCACTGGTTCGAACCGGACATCTCCTGGTTCGGCGCCCCTTTTTGGATCATGGAAAGGGTCGCGGGCCTGATCCCCAGCGACACCCCGCCCTACGCGTCCGCCGGGTGGCTGGCCGAGGCGTCTCCCGAGCAGCAGCGACAGGCCTGGGTGAGCGGGGTCCGCGCGCTGGCGGGCGTCCACACCACCGCATTCGCCGATCTCAACCTCCCCGCGGGCCTGCTGGTGCCCGCGGACGATCCGGTTGGCGCGGAAATCGACCGCTACGAACGGTTCCTGGCCTGGGCCGAGGAGGGCAAGCCCTTCGAGCTGGCCCGGGACGCACTCGCCTGGCTCAAGCGCAACAAGCCATCCACGCCCGTCGGCGCCCCGGCGCTGTGTTGGGGCGACGCCCGGCTCAGCAACCTCATCTTCCAGGACTTCGAGGTCGCCGCGGTGCTCGACTGGGAGATGGCGAGCGTCGGCGATCCCCTCCTGGACCTGGGCTGGTGGATCTTCGCCGACGAGACCCTCACCACCGGCCCCGGTGTCAACCGGCTGCCAGGCTTTCCCTCCCGCGACGAGACGGCCGCGCTCTGGCAGTCGATCACCGGGCGCCCCACCGACAACCTCGACTACTTCGAGGTGTTCGCCGGGCTACGGTTCACCGTCATCATGGTCCGGATCGGGAAGCTGGTCGTCGACATGGGCTTCATGCCCGACACCTTCCCCTACGACAACATGGTCAGCCAGGCGCTCCGCCGAGTGCTCTCCCAGGTCTGACCACGGCCCAGCGCGACTGCGCAGGGGGAATACGCGGGCCGAACACTCCCGACAAGGAAAGGAGATCACGATGACCCGTGCCATCGACTGCCTGGTGAACGTCGACTTCGGCGACACGAAGAAGCAGCCCGACTGGATGGTCCGTGTGAAGGAGGACTACTTCAAGGGCGGCGACAACTTCTTCCGCAGCCCGGAGCTTCCCGAGTTGCTCGAGGACATGGACGCGAACGGTGTCGAGCGCGCGGTCCTGATCGCGAAGGCCGGGAAGCCCGACGGCCGTGCGTTCCAGTTCGCCGAGGCCCGCCCGGACCGGTTCGCCCTCGCGATCGGCGGCTTCAACCTGCTCCACCCCATGCCGACGGTCCGCGCCCTGGAGTCGTTCGCCCGCGACTATCCGGTGGTGAGCGCCACCGTCGGCCCCAGCTTCTGGGGGGACGGCATGTACCCGCCCACCGACCCGGTCTACTACCCCCTCTACACCAAGTGCTGCGAGCTCGACCTGCCGCTGTGCGTCAACACCGGCATCCCCGGCCCGCCGCTGCCGGCCGAACCGCAGAACCCGATCCACATCGACCGGGTCTGCTACCGGTTCCCCGAGCTGAAGCTGTGCATGATCCATGGCGCCGACCCGTGGTGGGACACCGCGATCCGCCTGATGATCAAGTACCGCAACCTGCGCCTGATGACGTCGGCGTGGTCGCCGAAGCGGCTGCCCGAATCGCTGCTGCACTTCATGTCGACCCGCGGCAAGAACCGGGTCATCTTCGCCTCGGACTACCCCGTGCTGTCGTTCAAGCGGTGCCTCGGTGAGGCCGAGGCCCTCCCGCTGACCGACGAGGTCCGCGACAACTGGCTGTACGGAAATGCGGACGCCTTCTTCTTCGACCGCAAGCCCGCCTCGTAACAGCGGACGCCATGCCACGGGAACCCGGATGGCGGACCAGTCGTAGGATCCGCCATCCAGGTTCAGAGAATGCGAACGACCACGCAGAGGCGTTGCTCTATCGCCCGCTGGCGATCAGCGGCCCTTCCAGACTGGTGTCCGCTTCTCGGCGAAGGCGCGACCGGCCTCCTGGGCGTCCTCGCTCCCCATGAGCGTGCCCATCGCCTCGAAGACCGGCTTCATCGCCGCCTCGTCGTCGCCGAGCTCGGCACGCATCAGCCGCTTGGTCGCGGAGACAGCGAGCGGGCCGCCGGCCCTGATGCGCGCGGCGAGCTCGAGCGCCGCGGGCAGCAACTCCTCGCGGGGAACCACGCGGTTGATCAGACCCCAGCGCAGCGCCTCCGCCGCGGGAATCGGCTCACCCGTGAGGCCGAGCTCGAGGGCGACCGCGATCGGCAGCCGCTGCGGCAGTCGGGTGCCACCGCCACCGGCCAGCAGGCCGCGCCGGACCTCGGGCAGCCCGAACGGCGTGTTCTCGACGGCGACCACGAGGTCACAGGACATCATGACCTCGAAGCCACCACCCAGGCAGGCACCGTTCACCGCGCCCAGCAGCGGCTTCGGGAAGTCACGCAGCGCGTTCAGGCCGTCCATGACGGGCTTGAGGTTCTCGCCCCTGGCCAGGGCCTTGAGATCGAGGCCGGCGCAGAAGCTGCGATCGCCGGCGCCGGTGAGAACGACACAGCGGATGTCCGCATCGTCCGAGGCACGCGCGAGGGCGTCGACGATACCCTGGCCGACCTCGCCGTTCAGGGCGTTGCGGGCCTCGGGGCGGTTGATGGTGACGACGAGCGCGCCGTCGGTCAGGTCGGTGAGGATGCTCATCTGGTCGCTCACTTCGGGGCGAAGCGCTGGCCGCCGTCCAGACGGATCGTCTGGCCGTTGAGCATCGGGTTCTCGACGATCCCGACGGCGAGCAGGGCGTACTCCTCGGGCCGGCCCATCCGCTTGGGGAAGGCCGCGTCCTTCGTCAGCACCTTCTCGTACTCCTCGGGGATCCCCGCGGTCAGCCCGGTGTGGAACAGGCTGGGCGCGATCGCGTTCACCCGGATCCCCAGCGAGCCCAGCTCCCGGGCCATCGTGAGACTCATCGCCGCGACGCCGCCCTTGGCCGCGGTGTAGGCGATCTGGCCGATCTGGCCCTCGAACGCGGCGATCGACGCCGTGTTGATGATCACGCCCCGCTCGCCCTCGGCGTTCGGCTCGTTGGTGGCCATCCGTGCGGCGGCCAGCCGGGCCACGTTGAACGTGCCGACGAGGTTGAGGTCGACGACCCGCTGGAACTCCTCGATCGGCAGCGGGCCCGCCTTGCCCAGGGTGCGCCCGGGTGTCGCCCCGCCCGCGGTGTTCACCACGACGTCGATGCCGCCGAGCGCGGCCACGGCCGCGTCCAGGACCGCCTCGAACCCTGCGAAGTCGGTGACATCGCAGGGGTGGAACGTGCCGTTGAGGCCCGCGGCGACCGCTTCCCCGTCACTTGCGGCGCGGTCGAGGATCGCGACCCGGCCACCGCGGGCACCGATCAGCTCGGCCGTCGCACGGGCCATCCCGGAGGCGCCGCCCACGGCGACCGCCCGTATGCCTTTCAGTTCCACGTGATGCTTCCTCTCTGAGGTTCACGTCCTGGCCGGCCCGGCCGGTTCCTGGCCGGCCACCCGATGCGGGCGGTGGGCCCGCGCCTCGGCCGCCCCGCCCACTGGACGACATCCGCGGGCGGCGAGGCTGATTTTGGATAAAGTATTTCTTTCTTTTATCCTGCGGACCGGTCACCCGCAAGCACAGCGCGGGTGACCGGTCCAGATGCGGCAACGAACCAGCTAACTCCAAAAAATCTACACTTTTTGGCCGTCGCGTTCACGCCACACCTCGCGGAGGATCGACGCCCCCACCGATCCGCGCACCGCCGCCGGCAGGCGCGGCACGCGGGGTCCCCCGCGGCGACAGCCCAGCCGACGGCGGCACGCGGGTGGGCGGATGGCACAGGTGACCGCAGCACGGTCCGCGACCGTTGCGCGCACGCCACGACAGAAGCTAGGCTCCATAATATATATATGTTTAAGGCGCCTGACGTCGGTGCAGGGCAGACGGACGAGAGGGAGAATCACCCATGGGGTTCGAGTCGATCCAGTACGACGTCGCCGACCGCATCGCCACGATCACCTTCGACCGGCCCGACCAGCTCAACGCCCTGAGCCCGGCCATGATCGAGGAACTGCGCCGTGCCTATGCCGAGGCCGAAGCCGACGACAACGTCTGGATCCTCGTCATCACCGGCAACGGCCGGGCCTTCTGCGCCGGCGCCGACGTCGGCGAGATCTCCGGCGACGGACGGGTCGTCTACGAAGAGCCGTACCTGACGACCTACCCCCAGTGGGAGGCCCCGCAGGAAGGCACACCTCCCTTCCGGACCATGACCAAGCCGATCCTCGCCGCGATCAACGGGCTGTGCTGCGGCGCCGGACTCGACCTGGTCACCACCGGTGACATCGTCATCGCCTCCGAACGCGCCGAGTTCTTCGACCCTCACGTGAGCATCGGCCTCGTCAGCGGACGGGAGGCCGTCCGCCTCGCCCGCGCCCTGCCCACCAACATCGCCATGCGGATGGCGCTGATGGGCCGGCACGAGCGCATGAGCGCCCAGCGCGCCTACGACCTCGGGCTCGTCTCCGAAGTCGTCGAACACGACCGGCTGCTCGAACGCGCACACGAGATCGCCGGCATCGTGAACCGCAACGCCCCCCTCGCCGTACGCGGCACCCGCCTCGCAATCCGCAAGGGCCGCGACCTCCCCCTGCACGAGGCCGAGATCATGGCCGAGGCCTACCGCGAACGCGTCGTCCGCACCGACGACGCCCAGGAGGGACCGCAGGCGTTCATGGAGAAGCGCACGCCCAAGTGGCAGTGCAGCTGATCCCGCGGACCGTGGCCGTTGCCGCCGGCGCCGAGCGCGTGCCGGTCCGTGGAAGGCAGGTGGAAGGCAGGTGTAAGGCAGGTGGCCTGGGCGGGGCGGCCAGCGGAAGGCGACCCGTGGAAGGTAACCAGCGGAAGGAAGGTCAACCCAGGTGACCGAGGCCGGGAACGCCCGCGGCGGTGAGCGGGCAGCGCCCCGCGAGAAGCCGCAGCGGATCGCCGACGAGCTCCGGCGGCTCATCGTGCAGGGCGAACTGGCGGAGGGTGAGTCACTCGGCCGCGAGCCCGACCTGGTCGACCGGTTCGGGGTGTCCCGCCCGTCGCTGCGGGAGGCGCTGCGCATCCTGGAGACGGAAGGCCTCATCTCCGTGCGCCGCGGGGTGCTCGGTGGTGTGATCGTCCACCAGCCCGACGAGCGGCTGACGGCACGCACCGCGGCGATGGTCCTGCAGGCCCGCAACGTCCCGCTGGTGGACGTCTACGACGCCCGCAGCTTGATCGAGCCGGTCGCGGCACGGATGGTGGCCGCGTCGCGCTCACACCGGTCAGCGGCCGCGGAGCTGCGCCGGCTCACCGCCGAGCAGCTTGAGGCGGTGGACGACCCCGACGCCTTCGGGCAGGCCAACTCACGTTTTCACAGCCGGCTCGTGGAGCTCGCCGGCAACCAGACACTGGCCATCGTCACCGAAATGCTCAACGAGGTCGTCGCCCGGGCCGTGGCCGCGGTGAGCCAGCCCGACGACGCCGGCGACGCCACCACCACCAAACTGCGCGGCCTGCGTTCCCAGGCCCGGCTCGCCACCCTCATCGAGCAGGGCGACGCCGGCGCGGCCGAGGAGCACTGGGCCGGGCACATGAAGATCGTCGGCCGGGTCATGCTCGCACAGCGCGCGAAGACCGTCATCGATCTGATGCAACACGCCTTCTGACCGGATGTGGCGTCCGACCGGATATGGTCCGGCGGTGGTAGCTCGCCCGGCAACCGGCCGTGGCGGATACGGCGGTGCGGGCGTACGTTTCGGCACCTACGAGCGAGCAGGCGAGCCCTGTGGCGAACTTCGGTGACTACCAGTTTGAGATCTACCTGAACGGTCTCTCCGGCATCATGCCGACGATGCCGATGACCTATGCCGAACTGGAGGAACGCGGCTCCCGGGCCCTCGACCCGTGGCTGCTCTCGTACGTGGCCGGCGGTGCCGGCGACGAACGAACCCAGGATCTCAACGTCTCGGTGTTCGACGACTGGGGCCTGATCCCCAGGATGCTCGTCGACGGCAGCCACCGGGATCTGTCGGTCGAGCTCTGCGGGATCACGCTGCCGTCGCCGCTGCTGATGGCTCCCGTCGGCGTGATCGGTCTGTGCGCCCAGGACGGTCACGGCGACCTGGCGGTGGCGCGGGCTTCGGCGAGGACCGGCGTACCCATGATCGCCTCCACTCTCGCGGCCGACCCGTTGGAGGATGTCGCGTCCCAGCTCGGGGAAACTCCGGGATTCTTCCAGCTCTACACACCCAACGACCGTGAGCTCGCCGAGAGCCTGGTGCACCGGGCTGAGAACGCGGGCTTCAGGGGGATTGTCGTCACGCTCGACACCTGGGTTCCGGGATGGCGGCCCCGTGATCTCACCCGATCGAACTTTCCCCAGTTGCGCGGGCTGGCACTCGAGAACTACTTCAGCGACCCGGTCTTCGTCTCCCGACTGGCCAGACCGCCGAAAGAGGATCTCCAGGCCGCCGTGGGGACCTGGGCGCTGACCTTCGGCAACCCGAGCCTGACCTGGACGGACCTGGCCTGGTTCCGGTCCATGACCAGCCTGCCGCTGATCCTCAAAGGGATCATGCATCCCGAGGACGTCCGACGAGCAGTCGACGGTGGTGTCGACGCGATCTACTGCTCCAACCATGGTGGTCGCCAGGCGAACGGCGGTCTGGCCTCGCTCGACATGCTGCCCGACGTGGTCGAGGCCGCCGGCGAGATTCCGGTGGTCTTCGACTCCGGTGTGCGCTCCGGTGACCACATCGTCAAGGCGCTCGCGCTGGGTGCCCGGGCGGTCGGCGTGGGAAGACCTTATGTGTACGGTCTGTCGCTCGGCGGCGAGGACGGAGTCGTTCACGTGCTGCGTTCGCTGCTTGCCGAGGCCGACCTGCTCATGGCGGTCGACGGTTACCCACGGATCGCCGACCTCGGCCCTTCGGCCCTGCGCCGTCGATAGGTCTTCCGCGCGAGGTCCGGTATCAGGGGACCGGAAGGCGAATTCGCCCGGCGGCCGCCGGGGCCTGTCGCAGGCCCGCCTCGAAGGCCGGTACCCAACGGGTGTGGTCGCCCACATCCGTGCCGATGGCCACGCGCGCTGCATCGTCGGGGACGACTCCGATGGTGCGGGTGCCAGGCACCGGCGCCTCGCCCGAGTCGACCCCGAAGGGCTCTACCAGGACAATCGTCTTCGCCCCGGCGGCAAGATGCGGATGGGATCCCCCTGCGAGGGCTCCGTCGATATAACGACGGCCGTTGATCGTGACCGGCGGATAGGCACCGGGCATCGCACAGCTCGCCGCCACCACTCTCGCCAGCGGAGCGGCGCTGGTGCGGTCCCACACCACGGGCTCACCGCTATCGAGATCCACGGTGGTGATCAGCATTGCGCGGTCCGGCCAGTCGCCGGCACCGACCAGGTACTCCATCGAGGCCACATGTTCGTCCTGCGCGATGGTGGGCGCGGTGAGCGCGAGCCGGCCGACGCGGCGGCGGGCCTCCGCCGGCGCCAGCCCGGTATCACCGAGGAGGGCCCGCACCCGGGCCATGAGATCGGGATCTGGCCGGCGCCACGGTCCGGACGACTCGGGAGGCGCCGCCAGCCGCCGGAGATCACCGCCGGAGGCCAGCGCCGCGCCGGCGATCGCCCCCGCGGAGGTTCCCACGATCAGGTCGGCGTCCGCCAGGTCCACACCCTCGTCACGAAGCCCGGCCGCGAGCCCGAACAGCCACGCCATGCCGACGATCCCACCGGGACCGAGCACGACCGCCTGGGCAGCAGAGAAGGTCATGCGCGCCAGCATCGGACCTCAAGAGAGGTTGAGGTCAAGTCCCGCCCGTGAATGGACCGGCAGGCGGGTTCGCCCAGAAATCATCCGCCCAGGACCAGCGGGCCGAGAGTACGCGCGGCGATCTCAAGGCCCCTCTTGACCTTCTCCTCCGAACCGCTCCACACCGGGTCCTCGTGCTCGACGGCGACCGTCCCGGAGAAACCCCCGTCATGGAGGACGTCGATGATGCGGTTCCAGTCGAGCTGGCCGCGGCCCGGAACCCGGTAACGCCACCAGCCGACGTCCTCGGGTCTCACCCGGCCCAACGCCCGCCCGAAAACGCTGTACTGGCTGCGCCGCCGTTCGTCGATCTCGATGTCCTTCGCCTGCACATGCAGCACTTTTCCGCCTTCCAGGGCGGGCCGCAGCGCGTCGATGGGGTCGATGCCGAGCCAGCAAAGGTGGGACGGATCGTAGTTCAGGTAGAAACCGAGATCGAAGATCCAGTCCCACAGCTCCGGTGAATAGGCCAGGTTCCCCGGATACCCGTCGGGGTGCCAGCCTTCCATGGGGCAGTTCTCGACGACGAGCCGCACATCGCGCCGCCGCGCGTAATCGACCAGCCGTGGCAGGGACTTCTCCGCGAGCTCCACGTTCGCCGCGACGGTGCGCGAGGGATCCCTGCCGATGAAGGTCCCGACGCACGGAACCTCGAGCCTGGCCGCGGCATCGACGCAGCGGCGGAGATGGTCATGCGTCCGTCGCCGTTCGTCCTCGTCGGCGTGAAGGTTGTTGCCGTAGTAGCTGACCGCCGAAATGGAAAGTCCGTGCTGAGCCAACAGCTTGCGGACGGCGGTCGCCTCCGCCGCGGAGAAGCTCTCGGCATCGATGTGGCTGGCCTGGTGAGCGTGCTCGCTTCCGACCGGCCAGGCAGCGACCTCCAGCGTCTGGTAGCCCGACCGGACGCACCAGGCCGCGATGTCGGCGAGCCCGAGCCGCGGCAGACAGGCGGTGAACAGGCCAAGTTCCACGGTGGTCCCTTTCTGTTTTGTTCGGGACGTCTTTGTTCGGGACGTCGTCCTCGCGGCGCGCGGGATGACCACCCACGGCGAAGCCCGGTCAGGCGCCCGGCGAGCCGACGAGCTCGAGGAGGCATGCACGGGTGTCGGCGGTGCTCGGATGGTCCGCGCCGAGACGGCTCGTCTGCGTCCGGAGGATCCTCCGCAGCTCGCGGCGCGCCGCCGGAACACGCCGTCGGTCGATCCGTGCCGTGGCCAGCGCGTGGTACTTCCGTGTCTCTAGCGTGTCGGGATGCCTGGCCCCGAATATTCTGCGGCGAGCCACCAGCACCCGCGCGCACAGATCGCGGGCACCCGGGGTGTCCCCCATCGCCAGCAGCACCTGAGCCAGCGAATGCTCCGCGTCCAACGTGTCCGCGTGCAGTGGCCCGAGAAGAGCGGCCCGGCTTTCGATGACAGCGCGGTAGGCCGCCTCGGCGTCGGCCCATCGCCGCTGCCTGCCCAGCAGCCAGGCGTACATGCAGTCGAAGTGCAGCCGCTGCGTCGCGGTCGTGTCGACGGCCTGCTCGATCATGGCCCCGAGTTCGGCGAAGACCACCTCGGCTTCGTCCGGCCGCCCCTGCTGCACCAGGGCCCAGGCCAGGTAGCGGCACGACTCCACCGTCTCGGGATGACCCGGGCCAAGCACCCTCGTCTGCCTCGTGTGGACGTCCCGCAGCTCGCTCTCCGCCCAGTCACGGTCACCGATCCGCAGCGCCGCCATCGCGCCGGTGAAGCGGCAGCTCAGCGCCGCTGGCCGATCCGCGTCCAGCAGGATCACGTGCGGCCGCGCCGCGGCGATCAGCGCGGCGCCGGCCCGGTCGTCGCGGTTCTCGACGAGCACCGCGCCGGTGTGGGCGACCAGAGCGAGCAGTGCGTCCCTGCTCCGCCGGTCGAACGTGCCTGCCGGGCTGCCGAGCAGCTGGAGCAGCAGCCGCGTCAGCGAGATGAACCGCCGACGGCTGGCCCGTGGCAGACCACGGATATCCCCGAACGCGTATATCGCCCGTGACAGCGACTCGATCGCGCTGAGGCGCCAGGTGGTCGCCGCCGACCGGGCGGCGAGTCGATCAGGCCGGCCTAGCCGCCGCCCGAGCGCGGCCCCGACAGCGGAGACGAACAGCCCGGCAGCGGTACACAGTTTGAGGAGCTTGCCCGGCCGGGCGTCGATGTGTGCGGCCAGCTCCTCGGCTCGCACGTGGGCTCGCAACGGGTCCGCATAGCGCAGGTGTGCGGCCCAGCGGGCGAGCACCCGGCCAAACCATGGAGAGATGTCGTAGATCTCGTTCAGCAGATAGCAGCACAGAATCCCCAGCAGAGGGCCGGCGATATTCACCGCGTACCACCGAAGAGAACGAAACGGCGGCAAGCCCCGGTGAAGGAGAGGCCCCGAAGCGCGTCAGAGGGTCGTGTGGGTCCGGACCCGGCCGGCCGCACCACGCCTCGGCGGGTGCTGCTTCCCCGGCGGGTGCTGCTTCCCCGGCGCTCGGCCAGTAGTTCCCGCGCCGCCGCGGCTCCTTCGGCCGAAAGAACGTACAGGCGGCGACGGGGCCGGGACGGCTCCGCCGGCGGCTCCTCCCACCGGCCGGTCACCCACCCCAGGTCCTCGAGGCGGTCGAGAATTCCGTAGACGGTCGGCCCTGACCTCCCCGTCGACCTGGAGATGACCCATCCATGGAGCTCCTCGGATTTTTGCATGGCGTCAAGAAAGGCTTCCAGGACGTCGAGAAGCGGGCCCGTGACCCGCGTGGGATCCGGCATGACCCTTAATCTACCTAGGAAGAATAAGCGCCGCAGCCATTTCGTCAAACCCGACAATTATCGGGAAAAGGGCCGTCCGCCGACCCTCCGGCCGCTCCGGCCGGGGCTGGGAGTTCTGCCGCCAGGCGCACGGCCCTGACACGCGTCACCGTCGCGTACGGCGGCGCGATCGAAGCACACCGGGCTCCGATCGGGCACCACGCGACGGATCAACCGGCGCAACGGCAGGGCAACCAGACGGCCCCAGGCCGGCAATCCACGGCGACGAGACTGCCGCGTGCCTGGATCAACGACCCGTGCACGGCCCCGTCGGCCCCGTCGGCCCCGGCCGCCGCCGCCCGTCGTGGTTACGACCGTGAGGAAGAGGTGCGCATGTTCCACCTGGGCTGGTTCGTCGGCAGTGGATTCGGGCCGCAGGCCTGGAACGACATGTGGTCGGGCACGCTTTCCGCGGAATGGACCCGGGGCGGCTTCTACACCGATCTCGCCCGTTCGCTCGAGCGCGCGTTCTTCGACTATCTGATCCTCGAAGACGGCCTGATGATCACTGATACCTACAAGGGGACGATGGAGGTCGATCTCGCCCACGCCTGGGAGTCACCGCGGCTGGACCCGATGGCCGCCGTGGCCGTGATGAGCCAGGCCACCTCGCGCATCGGGTTGGTGGCGACACTGTCGACGTCGTTCTATCCGCCGTTCATGGCGGCCCGGATGCTGGCCTCTCTCGACCACCTCTCCGAAGGCAGGGTCGGGGCGAACCTGGTGACGTCCAGCAGCCACCGCTCGGCCCAGAACTTCGGTTTCGCGGAACATTTCGAGCACGACCTGCGCTACGAGATGGCCGGCGAGTGGATGGACCTGGTAGATCAGCTTCTGTCCTCCTGGGAGCCCGGCGCGGTGGTCGCCAGTGGCGGGGTCTTCGCGGATCACCGCAAGGTGCACACCGTCGACTTCGACGGGCGTTTCCACCGCAGCCGCGGGCCTCTCAACGCCCCGGCCGGGCCGCAGGGCCGCCCGGTGATCTGCCAGGCCGGCGGGTCACCCGCGGGCCGGGAGCTCGCCGCGACGTACGCCGACACCATCATCGCGGTGCCGCACGGCGTGGACGCGATGCGCGCCTACCGGGACGACATCTCCGAGCGCATGCTTCGGCATGGGCGCAAGCCGGCCGACTGCAAGGTGCTGTTCCTGGTCAACCCGGTTCTGGGCGAGACCGACGCGGAGGCCCGCGAGACCCTGGCCCAGCGCCGCGCCCGGCAGCACGACCCCGACGTCATGGACACCATCCTCGGGCAGATGTCCTACTTCAGCGGCATCGATTTCGCGCAGTTCGACCTGGACGCTCCTTTCCCGGATCTGACCGGCCAGGTGAACGGCCACCAGAGCTCGATGGCCCGGTTCGCCGCCGCCGCGGGTGGACGCACGCTGCGGGAGACCGTGATGGATCACGACACGGTCGAGTCGGTGGAGCTGGTCGGCTCGCCGGACACCGTCGCCGTGCAGATGGGCGAGGTGATGGACGCCGTCGGCGGCGACGGCTTCCTGATCGCCACGCCGGTGCACCGCCGTTCGGTCAGCGAGATCGTGGACGGGCTCGCCCCGGCGCTGCGCCGCCGCGGGCTCATGCGCGGGTCGTACCCGCACCGGCTGTTCCGCGACAACCTGCTCGACTTCTGATCGATCGGCTCTGACGCTGCCTTCGCGCGACGGCCTGGCAGAACGCGACACCGGCCAGCGGCCGGACGGGCAGCGGCCAGGCGGGCAGCGGCCAGGCGGAACCCGGGACGACGTGCGGCCCGCCCCGGTAACCATCTCTCACCGGGGCCGGACCTCCCGCCGGGCGGATCGCACCGGGGCCGCGGGCGTGCATCCGCCTCAGCCAGTCGCCTGCTCCTCCTTGTTGGGCCCGACCAGCTTGAAGGCGGCGCCGAACGGGTCGGCCGCGATCGCGAGCCGGCCGTAGGGGGTGTCGATCGGCGGCTGGGCGACCGTGCCGCCGAGCTTCTCGGCCAGGGCCACCGTGGCGTCGGTGTCCTCCACCGCGATGTACACACCCCAGTGCGACGGGACGCCCTCGGGGAGGAAACGCGCGGCGTCCATGATCCCCGCGTACTGCTCGCCGGCGTCGTCGACCTGGACGAGGTAGCGGAAGTCGTCGGTGTCGCCCATGACCTTCGTCTTCCAGCCGAAGACCTCCTGGTAGAAGGGGACGGAGGCGGCGAAGTCACGGCTCATCAGCTCGAACCAGCCGGGCGCTCCCGGCTCGGCCAGCAGTTGGAAACCGCGGTGGCTGCCCTGCTGCCACAGGCCGATCACCGCACCCGCGGGGTCGGTCACCACGGCCATGGTTCCCAGGTCGGCCACGGGCATCGGCGGGACCAGCACGCTTCCCCCGTGCGCGGATGCCGCCGCGACGGTCTTCTCCGCATCCTGCACCATCAGATAGGTGGTCCAGACGTCGGGGAGTTCGGCCTCCTGCTTCGGCATCCCGCCGGCGATCATCTTCCCGTCCTTGCTGAAGAACATGAAGTAGCCGCCGAACTCCTCGGACGGCTCCGCCGGGACCCAGCCGAACAGCTCCGCGTAGAACGTGCGGGCACCTTCGACATCCGAGGTCATCAGGTCGATCCAGCAGGGGGCGCCAGGCAGGGTGGTGTCGTTGGCGGGCATCACAGGCTCCTTCATCGTCGCGGCACGCGGCGCGCCGGGCGCGGGAGGTGCGCCCGCAGGTCGCCGTGCTCGTGCTGTCGACAGATTGGACCCGACCACCGACAGAAACTCATCGCCGCACGGCCGCGACATCGCGAGAAATTCGCCGACGGCGTGCCGCCACCCGGCGATCGCCCGGCGATCAGAGCGGGCGAAGCAGGGCGCGCCGCCGTGGCAGCACCGGCGATCAGGCCTGCTTTCCCGCCGCGGCCCTCGACCTCGACCGCGACCGCGCCGCGGCGGCGGCGACGCCGGCGCTGAGCCCGGCCGCGGCCACCGTGACCGCTCCGGACAGTCGCGCCGCGACCGCCAGGTCCTCGACCTGCGGCCGACGTCCCGCGCCCAGCTCGGGACGGTGCTCGACGCCGTGGGCATACCGCAGCTCACCGCCGAGCCGCAGACCGGCCGCCCCGGCGAACGCGGCCTCGGCCATACCGGAGTTCGGACTGGGATGGCGCCGGCCGTCCCGGCGCACCGTCCGCAGCGCCTGCGCCGGTGAGCCGCCGACCACCGGGGCGCAGGCACAGGTGAGCAGCGCGCAGATCCGGGCGGGTACCAGGTTGGCCAGGTCGTCGGCCCGAGCGGCGGCCCAGCCGAAGCGGCGATGGCGGGCGTTGCGGTAGCCGACCATCGCGTCCAGGGTGTTCACCGCCCGGTAGGCGACCAGACCGGGCAGGCCGGCGGCCGCGCCCCACAGGAGCGGCGCGACGACGGCGTCCGAGGTGTTCTCGGCCAGCGACTCGACCCCGGCCCGCGCCAGCCCGGCCGCGTCGAGCACCGACGGATCCCGCCCGCACAGCGACGGCAGCCGGCGACGCGCGGCGGCCAGGTCGGCCCGGGCCAGCTCACCGCCGAGCGCCCGGCCCTCCCGACGCAGCGACGTGCCGCCCAGCACCGCCCACGTGGTCGCGGCGGTCAGCGCCGTCATGGCCAGCCCGGCCGCCGGGCTGGCGGGGCGGGCGGCCAGCGCTCGTTCCACCCGGTGCGCGGCCAGCGCCGGGACCCCGACGAGCACCGCCGCGTACGCGGCGCCGACCAGCCGGTTGTCGCGATGGACGACCTGCTCGAGACTCCCGGCGACCCGGCCGAAACCAGCCACCGGATGGGACCGGGCCGGATCCGCGAAAAGCACGTCGAGCCCCGCGCCAAGCAGCAGACCCAGGGCTCGCCGGTCGATCAACCGGCCGTGCCGCTCGACGCGGGCGAGGCCGACACCGGGAGGGCCGTCGTACGCCGGGCCGGTGACGGGTTGAGCACACGTTCGGCGAGCGGGCCGAACCCGAGCCCGAGCACCACCCAGACCAGCGCCTGGGTGCCCAGCGAGGACAACCGGAAACGCCACAACAGCTCGGCCGGGAAGGACACGGGCACCTCGTTGACCACGGGCAGGAGCACGGCGGCCACCGTCACCAGAACGGTGAACGCCCCGGCCGAGGCGAGCCAGGCGTTCCACCCGCCGCCGCGTCCGGCGCTCCGGCCGGCGAGCACCCGGCCGACCTGCGCCGCGATCAGTGCGGCCAGCACCGAGACCAGAACCATCACCACATACAGGCCGGTGCGGCGGTCGATGGTGTCAGGGTTCCCCACAGCCGGGGGGTTCGCCGGGTATTTGAGAAAGGGAACCAGGGCGACCGCGATGAAACCGACCAGTGCCACTGTCGCGGCGGTGGCCCGCATCCCCGGCACGCCGATGCGGCCGTAGGCGACGGCGCACGCGATGGCGAAAAGCCCGCCCATCGCGACGCCGTACAGGCCGGTCGCGACGGCGAGGCCGATCCCCTTCTGGGTCGACCGCGACACCTCCGCGGGCTCCTCGTGCGAGTGCGTGGCCGCGGCCTCGTCCTCGCCGTGGGAATGCGGGGCCACGGCCTCCCCTTGGGCCGCTGCCTCCTCGAGGGCGATCGCCGCGTCGACCTGCGGCTCACCCGCGATGGAGGCGAACCCGAAGGCGACCAGACCGGCGAGGAGGCCTACGAGCATGCCAAATACAAGGAGTCTGCGCATCATGTGAAACGGCCTCCGCCGTCAACGCGGAAAGCTCCGCGGGCGTAGGCGGTTCAGTGGCAGGGGAAACCGAGCAGGTGCCGACCATCGTGCACGAACTCGTGGATCCAGGTGCCGCCCACCATCGAGAAGGCGCCCTCTTCGGACCCGACGAAGTAGATCACGAGCAGCATGAGCACGCCCGTGAGCACAGCCCACGGAACGATCTCGCGCAGCGGAAGCTGCAACGGCCGCGCGCCGCCGACTGACGGAGCGGGGACAACAGACGGGGGAACAACGGACTCGGCCATGCGAGGACCTCCCAGGGATCACGCGTCCCGCTGGTTGTTACGTGACGAATCGGGTCTGGCTTCCGCCCTTGAGGGAAATCCCCACAGGCGGTCACAGTGGCGCGGCCGCGCCGGAATCTCACCGGCTTCCTGTCAACATCACGACTATCGGCAGTCAGGCTACGAGATTTCCGAACGAACCGTCAACGGCGAGTTCTACCTGTCTGTTCCAAGTCACAACGCCTGCCGTGATCGGCACGCAACGCTTCTCACACGAAATCCGGGCATGGGGCCGCACCGGGTAGCACTCTGATCTCCGTCAGGAAGGAGAGGCTGTGCTCCCGAGAAGGCGGCCTGGGCCGGTGACGCTCGAAGCGCGGTCGGCCCGCTCGGTGTTGGTGCGGCCGGCCCACGCAGCGCTGCTCCGCTCGGCAGCGGTCCGCTCGGCAGCGGTCCGCTCGGCAGCGGTCCGCACGGTAGTGGTCCGCACGGTAGTGGTCGGCTCGGCGACGATGCTGGTCGCCACCTGCGGGAGCCGGCCGGCCGGCGGTCCACCGGCCCTGCGCTGGTACGTCTACAACGAGTCGTCCGGGTCGTTCGCGGCAGCGGCGGCGGACTGCTCCGCGTCCTCGGGTGGCGCCTACCGGATCAGCATCGACGTCCTGCCGAACGACGCCGACGGCCAGCGCCAGCAGCTGGTGCGCAGGCTGGCCGCCGAGGACACCTCGATGGACATCCTCGCCCTCGACGTGACCTGGACGCCCGAGTTCGCCGAGGCCGGGTGGATCGAGGCGTTCGACGACGCGACCGCGCAGCGGATCACCACCGGCACGCTCCCGGTCGCGACCCGCACCGGCACCTGGGCGAACCACCTGTACGCGGCACCGTTGAACACCAACGTGCAACTGCTGTGGTATCGCAAGGACCTGGTGCCCACTCCCCCGCGGACCTGGGACGAGATGCTCGCGGCGGCCCGCGGTCTCGCAGCGCGCGGGAGGCCGCACCTCGTCGAGGTGCAGGGAGCCCAGTACGAGGGGCTGACGGTCCTGTTCAACACGCTGGTGGCCTCGGCGGGTGGTTCGATCCTCTCCGCGGACGGATCACGGGTGCGGCTGGGAGCGCCGGCGGAGCAGGCGGTGGCGGCGATCCGGGCCCTGGCGGACTCACCGGCGGCCGACCCGTCCTGGTCGAACCAGCGGGAGGACGACAACCGGCTGGTATTCGAGAGCGGGGCGGCGGCGTTCCAGCTCAACTACCCGTTCGTCTATCCGTCGGCGCGGCACAACGCGCCGGGCCTGGCGCCCGAGATCGGCTGGGCACAGTGGCCTGGCCTCGTCGCCGGGCAGCCGTCGCATCCCACCATCGGTGGTTACAACCTCGCGGTCAGTTCCTATTCGGCCCATCCCGACCTGGCCCGGCGGGCGATCGAATGCCTGCGCGGCCGGGCCAACCAGATCCGTACCGCGATCAGGGGTGGGCTGGCGCCCACGTTGGAGGCCCTCTACACCGACCGGGAGCTGATCGACGGCGGCTACCCGTTCGCCGCCGCGGTCGGTGAGGCGTTGCGCAACGCGAGCGTCCGGCCGCGGACCCCGGCGTACCAGACCGTGTCGTTGCAGATCTCCGACGCCCTGTCGCCGCCACGGTCGGCTTCGGTGGGGCGGCTCGACGGCCTGCGCACCGCGATCGCCGACGCGCTCGAGTCGAAGGGGCTGGTCCCCTGAGCGGGCTGTCGCCGCGGGCGCGGGCCGAGCGGCGGTTGGGCTGGCTGCTGTGCGCGCCGGCGGTGCTGGTGATCCTGCTGGTCACCGCGTATCCGATCGGCTACGCGGTCTATCTGTCGCTGCGCCGGTACGACCTGCGCTTCCCCGCCGACACGGCGTTCGTGGGGCTGGCGAACTACGGCACGGTGCTGTCGAGCGGGCTGTGGTGGCAGGCGCTGAAGATCACCATGATCATCACGGTGGTCTCGGTGGCGATCGAGTTCGTGCTGGGCCTGGCGCTCGCGCTGCTGATGCACCGGACGCTGGTCGGCCGCGGCCTGGTACGCACGGTGATCCTGATCCCCTACGGCATCGTGACCGTGGTCGCCGCCTTCGGCTGGCGTTTCGCCTGGACGCCGGGCACCGGCTACCTGGCCGGTCTGTTCGGGGACGCCGCGCCCCTGACCTCGCAGACCTGGGGCGTGGCCGTGATCATCCTCGCGGAGGTGTGGAAGACGACGCCGTTCATGGCATTGCTGCTGCTCGCGGGGCTGGCGCTGGTTCCCGAGGAGCTGCTGCGCGCGGCACAGGTGGACGGAGCCGGGGCGTGGGCGCGGCTGCGCCGGGTGACGCTACCGCTGATGAAGCCGGCGATCCTGGTGGCGCTGCTTTTCCGCACCCTGGACGGCTTCCGCATCTTCGACGACATCTATGTGCTGACGGCGGGCGCCCACGACACCCGCTCGGTGTCGATCCTCGGCTACGACAACCTGTTCACCGCGTTGAACCTCGGCGTCGGCTCCGCGCTGTCCGTTCTGATCTTCGGAGTCGTCGCCCTGATCGCCGTCGTCTTCGTCCGGGGATTCGGTACGGCGGCGCCGGGCCAGGAAACGGACCACCGTTGACCAGCGACCCGGCAGCCGGAAACCGGGCCCTGCTGGGCTGGGTGACGGCGAACACAGTCGTCGTCGTCCTGTCGCTGGTACCGCTGCTGTGGCTGGTGTCGCTGTCGTTCAAGACGCCGGAGTCCATCGGCGACGGCCGTCTCGTGCCCACCGACCCGACACTGGCGAACTACCGGGGAATCTTCACGCAGTCGCTGTTCACCCGGGCGCTGGTGAACTCACTCGGCATCGCGCTGATCTCGACCCTGCTCGCCGTCGGGATCGGCGGCCTGGCCGCGTACGCGATCGCCCGGCTGCGTTTCCCGGGGCGGCGGGCGCTGGTGGGGCTGGCGCTGCTGATCGCGATGTTCCCGCAGATCTCCCTGATCAGCCCGCTGTTCAACCTGTGGCGCCAGCTGGGGATCTTCGACACCTGGATCGGGCTGATCGTCCCGTACCTGACGTTCTCGCTGCCGCTGGCCATCTACACCCTCGCCACGTTCTTCCGGGAGATCCCGCCGGACCTGGAGAAGGCCGCCGCGATGGACGGGGCCACGCCGGCTCAGACCTTCGTCCGGGTGATCGCCCCGCTGGCGGCGCCCGGGACGGTGACCACCGCGATCCTGGTGTTCATCTTCTGCTGGAACGACTTCCTGTTCGCGATCTCGCTGACGTCCACGGAGTCGTCCCGCACGGCCCCGGCGGCGATCGCCTTCTTCACCGGGGCGTCGCAGTTCGCCCAGCCGATCGGGTCGATCGCGGCGGCGGCCGTGGTCATCACCATCCCGATCATCGTCTTCGTTCTGCTGTTCCAACGACGGATCGTCGCCGGGCTGACCTCCGGCGCGGTGAAGGGCTAGGGGTTGGCACCGGTCATGGCCGACATCGTTCTGGATCACGTGAGCAAGCGCTTCGCCGACGGCCGGGTCGTGGTCGACGACGTCACCCTGACGATCGCCGACGGCGAGTTCCTGATCCTGGTCGGCCCGTCAGGATGCGGGAAGTCGACCACCCTGAACATGATCGCCGGGCTGGAGGACATCACCGCCGGCGAGCTGCGCATCGGCGGGAAGGTCGTCAACCGGCTGCCGCCGAGGGATCGCGACATCGCGATGGTGTTCCAGTCGTACGCGCTGTACCCGCATATGACGGTGCGGCAGAACATGGGGTTCGCGCTGTCGTTGGCGAAGCTGCCGAAGATCGAGATCGCCCGCAAGGTGGAGGAGGCCGCGCGGATCCTCGGCCTGACCGAACACCTCGAACGCCGGCCGGCCGCACTGTCCGGCGGGCAGCGCCAACGGGTGGCGATGGGCCGCGCGATCGTCCGCTCGCCGCAGGCCTTCCTCATGGACGAACCACTCTCGAACCTGGACGCGAAGCTGCGCGTGCAGACCCGGACCCAGATCTCCCGGCTGCAGAACCGCCTCGGGACGACCACCGTGTACGTGACCCACGACCAGACCGAGGCGATGACGCTGGGCGACCGGGTGGCGGTCATGCGGGCGGGACGCATCCAGCAGATCGCACCCCCGGGCGAGCTCTACGCGGCGCCGGTGAACATCTTCGTCGCCGGGTTCATCGGCTCGCCGGCGATGAACTTCCTTCCGGTGACCCTCACCGCCGACGGCCGCGCGCTGCGCACTCCCCTGGGCGAGTGGCGGCTGGACGGGCCGCAGCCCGACGACGGACGTCAGCCCGACGTCGGGCGGCTGCTGGAGCGGCTGCGCCGGGCGGCACCGCCGTCGGGTGAGCGCCCACTCGTGTGCGGGATCCGTCCCGAGCACTTCGAGGACGCCGCCCTCGTCCCCGCCGACCGCAGTGGCGCGCGGTGCACGGTGCGCGCCGAGGTCGTGGAGTCCCTCGGCTCCGACAAGTACGTCCACTCCTCCTGGGCGGGCCCGGTGGCGCTGGGCACCGATCTGCACGCCGATCTGCCCATCGATCCGCCCCTGCCCGGCAGCGGCGGCACGCAGCTGGTGGCGCGGCTCGACGCGGCCAGCCGCGCGACCAAGGGCGAGCCGGTGCGGCTGTGGGTGGACACGACACGGCTCCACCTGTTCGACCCGGTCAGCGGTGCCAACCTCACCGCGCCCCGGGTCTGAGAGTCCGCGCAGGCCCGACGTCCACGCAGGCCCGGCGTCCACGCAGGCCAAACGTGCGCACGGGCCCGACGCGCGCTCAGACCGACATCGAGTAGGCGACCACTCCGCGGCGGATCGCGTCCATCGCGTCCCGGGCGGCCTTGCCCACCCCGGCCCCGCTCTCGCCCGCCATGAACCTGGGTGCCAGCTGCGCGATCTGGTCGAGAAGGTCGAGGAGTTGGCGCATCCAGCGGACGAAATCACCGGCGGTGAGCTCGGTGCCGGCCTCCGAGAGCACCCGTTCCAGCCCGCGGCCCGATGCCCACCCGAAGGCTGCCGCGACGAAACCCAGATCCGGTGGGCGGAGGAAGCCCAGCCGGTGCTCATCCTCGACCGTGCTCAGACGGGTGTAGATGTTCGCCATGTCCGCGAGGGCTTCCTGCAGGGCCGCACCGCCGGGCAACGCGGGAGCCGCGACGTCGTCGCCACGCGGTTCGAACACCAGCGTCGAGACGGCCGCGGCCAGCGCGGGCGGGGTCAGCCCTTCCCACGCCCCGGTGCGCAGGCATTCCGCGACCTGCAGGTCCTGCTCGGTGTAGATCCGTGCCAGCATGGCCCCGGCCTCGGTGACGGAGTCGCCGCCGGTGCTGAGGTAGCCGAGCTCGGCGAGGGTGTCCCGGACCCGGTCGAACGTTCGGGCCACCGTGTTCGTGCGCCCCTCGACCTTGCGTTCGAGGCCGGCGGTCTCCCGGCGCAGCCGGTCGATGCGCTCGGCGGAACGCAGGTGAGCCTCACGCTGCGGGCAGTCGTGCACGGGATGGGCCCGCATGGCGCGCCGCAGCCGGGCGAGCTCGGTGTCGTCCGCCGCCAGCGACCGCATCCGCTCCCGCCGGCCGGGCTCCTCGGGCAGCCGGGTGTTGCGCAGTGACGACGCCAGATCGCGGCGGGCCTGCGGTGAGCGGGGGTTGAACGACTTCGGGATCCGCACCCGCGCCAGCGGCTCCACCGGGACCGGGAAATCGATCATCGACAGCCGCCGGACCTGCCGGTCCACGGTGAGGACGACCGGCCGGGGCCCTTCCGGCGACCCGGTGTCGAGCCCGGCATCCAGCACCACGACGAGGCCGCCGCGCCGCCCCGACGGAACGCGCACCACGTCCCCACTGCGCAGTCTCGCCAACGCCTCGGCCACCTCGGACTGCCGGCGCGCCGTGCCCGCACGGGACAGGTTGTTCTCCCGCTCCCGGATCTGGCGACGCAGCTCGTCATACTCCGCGACGGCACCGCGGTCGCAGTCCAGCGCGGCGGTGAGCTCCTCGATCGCGGTCTGGTTGCGGCGTACGGCACGGGCGATCCCCACCACCGCCTTGTCCGCCTGGAACTGCGCGAACGACGACTCGAGCACCACCCGCGCGTGCTGCGCACCGAGCCGCCCGACCAGGTTGACGGCCATGTTGTACGACGGCCGGAACGACGACTTCAACGGGTAGGTACGGGTCGACGCGAGGCCGGCGAGGGCAAGTGGGTCCAGCCCGGGCTGCCACAGCACCACCGCATGGCCCTCGACGTCGATCCCGCGTCGCCCGGCACGCCCGGTGAGCTGGGTGTACTCCCCCGGGGTGATGTCCGCCCGGGTCTGGCCGTTGAACTTCGTCAGGCGTTCGAGCACGACGGTGCGAGCCGGCATGTTGATGCCCAGGGCGAGGGTCTCGGTGGCGAACACGGCCCGAACCAGCCCGCGGACGAACAGCTCCTCCACCACCTCCTTGAAGGTGGGGAGCATGCCGGCGTGGTGGGCGGCGATGCCGCGTTCCAGCCCGTCGAGCCACTGCCAGTAGCCGAGCACGTCGAGGTCGGCCTGCGGAATGCCCGCCGTCCGGGCCCGCACATGCGCGTTGATCTCCCGCCGCTCGTCGGATGTCGTCAGGCGCAGGCCCGCCTGGACGCAGGAGTTGACCGCGGCGTCGCAGCCGACCCGGCTGAAGATGAACACGATCGCGGGGAGCAGACCGGCCCGGTCGAGCCGGATCACGACGTCCGGGCGGCTCGGGGGCCCGAAACGACGCCGACCGCCACCATTACCGCCACCGCCACCGCCACCCGGCCGGCCCGGCCGCGCGGAGCGGGGCCCGCGGCCGCGCTCGTAGCCGGACTGTGACTCCTCGCGCGCGAGCCTGAGCAGGTCCGGGTTGACCACCCGGCCGCCCGCTGCCTGGCCACCCGAGTCACCCGACCGCGGGCCGCCCGGCGTTACACGCTCCGCGGCGGCGGCCCGGTTCGCGGCACGCCTCCCGACCACGGGGGTGTCGGGGCTGTCCGGGGTGGTGGTGGTGGTGGTGCGTGCGTCGGAGCCGGAGACCGGGCCGTCCGAGGCCGTGGCACGCGACCCGGAGGAGCGATCGACGAAGAGATCGTGCAGGGACCGATCGGCGAGCACATGCTGGTAGAGCGGCACCGGGCGATGCTCGCTGACGATCACCCTGGTGTGGCCCCGCACGGTGACCAGCCACTCGGCGAACTCCTCGGCGTTGCTGACCGTCGCCGACAGGGAGACCAGGCGCACGTGCTGAGGAAGGTGAATGATCACTTCCTCCCACACGGCGCCCCGCTGGCGGTCGGCGAGGTAGTGGACCTCGTCCATGACCACGTAGGCGAGCGCGTCGAGCCGGCCGCTGCCCGCGGCCTCGGAGTAGAGCATGTTGCGCAGGACCTCGGTGGTCATCACGACCACCGGGGCGTCGCCGTTGCGCGACGTGTCGCCGGTCAGCAGGCCGATCGAGTCGGCACCGTAGCGGGCGACCAGATCCGCGTACTTCTGGTTCGACAGCGCCTTGATCGGCGTGGTGTAGAAGCAGCGGGTGCCGGTGGCGAGCGCGAGGTGCGCCGCGAACTCGCCGACGACCGTCTTGCCGGCGCCCGTCGGCGCGGCCACAAGCACACCTTCGCCCTGGGCGAGGGCGTTGACGGCCTCGGACTGGAACGGATCGAGCCCGAAGGGATACCGGGCCGCGAATTCCTCGACGGCGCCAGGCGCGGAGGACACGTTGCTCACCCTACGCCGCCTGGGCGTGGCGCAAAAAGCGGGTGTTCGGCGGAATCAGGTGACGTCGCCGTGGAGGTTGTCGGCGGGGGACGCACCGGCGGCACCGGCCACCACCGTGTCCACGTTCAACCCGCTTCCCGAGCCGGCCGCGGCCCCGGCACCGCGGCTGCCCGCGCCGCTCGCGCGGTCCGCCCTGGTGTCGTCGAAGTCGAGCGGTGAGACCTCGTCGTCAGCCAGGTCCGCGTACGGCGAGGTGTCGCCCCGGCGGATCTTGCGCCGGTCGTTGGCCCACCCGATGATCAGCGCCACCTCATAAAGGATGATCATCGGCAGACCCAGCGCCAGCATGGTGAAGGGGTCCTGGCTCGGCGTGACGACGGCGGCGAAGACGAACACCAGGAAGATCTCGGCCCGCCGCCAGGAGCGCAGCTTCGCGGTCGTGACGAGGCCCGCGAGGTTCAGCATCGTGATGAGCAGCGGCACCTCGAACGACAGCCCGAAGACCAGCAGCATCGCGAAGACGTAGCTCAGGTACTTGCTTCCGTCCAGGACGCTGACAAGACCATCGCCGCCGAAACCGAGCAGCAGCTTCAGGCCGGTCTGGAGCGTGATGTAGGCGAAGAAGCCACCGGCGGCGAACAGGACGAGCGAGGCGAGGACGAAGGTCAGCGACCAGCGCCGCTCATTGCGGTGCAGACCGGGGGTGATGAACGACCAGAGCTGGTAGAGCCAGATCGGGGCCGAGAACACCGCGCCCGAGAGCATCGCGATCTTCAGCCGGATGGTGAAGGCATCCAGGATGCCGAAGAAGTACAGGTTGCAGGATCCGTCGCCACCGCCGAAGTCACCGCGCTTGTCCGCTGGCAGGGAGCAGTACGGGTCGATCAGCCACTGGAAGATGTGCGGCTCCCGGATGAAGCAGATGATCGACGCGATGCCGAAGGCGAGAAGCGCCTTGGCCAGGCGGTTCCGTAGCTCGCGCAGGTGCTCGGTGAGGGGCATCCTGCTGTCCTCGACCGTGCGGGTGCGCCGCTGGTTCACCGACGAGGCGAGGGTGCGCGGCGTTGGCAACCGTGGCACGGGCTGAGGCTCCTGCTCGATGAGGGCGATGGTTCGGACGGACGGGCTCACCACGGATGACCGGGGCGACGCTGTCGCTCAGCTCGCCGCTACCGCTCCGTGGGGTTCAAACGGAGGTTCCGCCGATGTGCGCACGCCGGGCCAGCCAGCGCGCGGACCAGTCGGCAAGCTGGTCCGGGCCTGACGGCCCGGACCGCACCGGCATCGTTCAGCGGCGCTCGGCGTCGACCGGCGATGCGCCGTTGACCGAGGTGGCCGGAGTCACCACGGGACGGCTCTCGATCGGGAGCGGAGCGACGGGCTGCGCCGCGGGCGCCGGGGCCGGCTGGGACGAGACGTCGTCCTCGCGGAGGCCCTTCGTCTCAGCCTTGAAGATGCGCAGCGACCGGCCGAAGGAACGGGCCGCGTCGGGAAGCTTCTTGGAGCCGAACAGCACCATGACTACCAGCGCGATGATGATGATCTCGGTCGTGCCAAGGTTGGGCATGGCAGGCGTCCTCCAAAAATGCAAATGCCGGCGCGGTCGGGAGACCGGTGCGGTCGATGCTACGTCGGTCAGCCTAGGAAGGGATAGACAGTAACCGGGTATCCCGCAGGTGACGTCTTCGCAACGCGAAGATGATGAGCTGCCTCACCGGCACTTTCCGCTACAAACCGGGCCGCCGGCGCAGGGCATCCAGGACACTCCGACCACGCCTTATCGACGGAACCGACCGGCGTTTGGTATCAGACCGCCACGACACCATGACCCTGCGAGGTCATTCAGTGACCCCGCACGGCCACATCGGCACCCGGCGTCGCCATACGGAAACCTGGCGCGACCGTCGCCGAAGTCGACTGCCTCACCTCGCGTTGGCCGCCAGCCGGGCGGCGACATCCACGGATTCCAGGCGCTCGGCCAGTTCCGACACCTTGTTTCCGAGGTCGGCGGCGCGGTCCTTCAGCTCGAAGGCCGCGGATTTCGTCGCCTTGATCTGCCTCCACAGCCGCAGGGCGCACAGCGCCAGCACGCCGAGCGAGCCGAAGATCATCACGAGATGCACGAGGAGCAGAGGCACACCCATCACCCTATGGTCCCGTCGCCGTACCCGGCGAGCGCGCGGCCCGCGACCTCGTGCACGCTCGCGGCGACCGACGCCGGCTCCACTTCGCGCACCAGCTCGCCCAAGCCGAGGACCAGCCGGCTCAGCCACGCCAGGTCGGCCACCCGCAGCACCACGCTGACCCCCCCGTCAGGCAGGTCACACGCCTGGGACACCGGGTAGTAGTCGACCACCCAGCGCGCCCGCGGATCGAGATCGAGCCGGACCGGGATGTCGTCCGGCCCCGGCTGGTACACCCCCTCGGCGGTGTCCCGGGGGGTCGCGTCCGGCGGCGGCTGCGCGGCGACGTCCAGAACGTCGACGCCCGCGCGGCCATCGATCCGGTCGAGCCGGAACAGACGCACCGCCGAAGCCCGACGGCACCAGCCCTCCAGGTACCAGTAGCCACCGCGCACGAGGACCCGCATCGGGTCGACCTCCCGCTCGGTCATCTCGTCCCGGGCCCAGACCAGGTAGCGCAGGCGCACCCGACGGCGCAGGCGGATCGCTTCCTGCAACACCGCGAGCACCTCGTCGTGCGGGTCGAGCGCCACCCGCACATGGCGGGCCGACTCGTGACCGACGGCCTCCTCCACCTTGCGCACCGCCCGGTCGAGGGCCTCGCGGCCGGTCAGCCCCGGCACGTCGGTCAGCGCCCGGGCAGCGACGAGAAGCGCCATGGCCTCGTCGGCCGACAGCCGCAGCGGCCGGTCGAGGGTCTGCGGGTCGACCACGGTCACCCGGTCCCCGGAGTAGCTCACATCGATGAGGTCACCCGGAGCACCACCGGGCAGCCCGCAGACGAACAGCAGATCGAGGTCGGCCCGGAGCTGGCGCTCCGTGATCCCGAACTCGCTCGCCGCGTCCTCCAGCGATACCCCCGGGTGGGCCCGCAGCCACGGAACCAGCGCGAGCAGGCGGCTGAACCGATCCACCGATCCGCTCACCTCGGCCCGGTTCCCACAGCCGCCGCACGGGCAACCGGCGGCGCTGCCGGCGTTGGCGGCGCTGTCGCCGCGACAGTGGCCCGCAGCCTGCGGACGACCTCGCCGCGCAGGTCCGCCGGCTCGAGGACGACCACGTCGGGACCGTAGCCGACCGCCCAGCGGGCGAAGCGCTCCAGATCGGAGAACTCGACCTCCAGAAGATCACCGCCCGGGAGGCGGCCCACCCGCTCCGCTGCCGCCGCCCGAGCAGGCCCCGCGGGCCGCCCATGGCGGCGCAGCGCGTGCCCACAGCCACGCCGGACCCACAGCAGGGCCGTGCGGGTGGGCTCGGTGGGCTCCGTCGCGGACACCATCGCCCGCAGATCCACCTCGGGTGGCACGGTGAACGCCTCGGCCGGGCCGACCGACCGCACCGGGCCGGTCACCCGCGACAGCCGGAACACCCGCGACGCCTGCCGGTTCAGGTCGTGCCCGACCAGATACCAGCGGCCACGCCAGGACAACACGCCCCAGGGCTGCAGGTGCCTCTCGGTGTCCTCAGTCTGGCCAGGGCGGCGGTAGGGGAAGCGCACCTCTCGCCTGGCCTGGACGGCGGCGAGCACGGCCTCGAACGCCGGCTCCGTCGCGTCGACCCTTGGTTCGAACCCCGCGAACCCGTCGGTGGACCCGAGGCCGCCCAAGCCATCCGCCGCGTCGAACCCGGCCGCGGGCCCGGAGGCGACAGCCAGCGGGTCCGGCCCACGCAGCGCCGCGGGACGGACCGGCGCCCCGGCGGCGGCGAGCTTGCGCAGCGCGCTCGCCGCCGGCGCGGCCAGTGCCTCGCTGGACCACAGGGATGCCGCAAGTGCCAGCGCGGCGAACTCGTCGGGATCCAGTGGGATCTCGCCGAGCGCGTAGTCGCCGCGCGGGATGCGGTAGCCGAGCTCGTCGCTGAAGGCCGAGTCGGAACCGGTCTCGACCGGGATGCCGATCTCACGCAGCGACTGCTTGTCTCGCTCGAACATCCGGCGGAACGCCTCCCGGGCCTCCTCCGACTCCCCCGGCTCGTAGCCGTCCACCATCTCCCCGATCTGGGACACGGTGAGGAAACGCGATGTCGCCATGAGGCACATCGTCAGATTGAGCAGGCGCTCCAGCCGTCGGCGGGACACATCTGATCAGGCTAGCCGTACTCGGCGTGATCTCGGCAACCGGCCTGCCGCGATGACCACGCCGATCGTCAGCTACGCCTGCTACTCACAGTTGCCCGGAGGTCGAGCCCGCCGCACCCCCGGAGCCGCTGCCGGTGGCGTCGCCGCTGCCCACGGCGAGCAGGTCGACGATGAAGACCAGCGTGTCATCGGCCTCGATCCCCGCTGCCGGCTGGCCGCCCATCGGACCGTAGCCCAGGTCGGGCGGGATCACGATCAGGCGACGACCGCCCTCCTTCATCCCGGCGATGCCCTGGCCGAAACCGGTCACCGTGTTCTGCAGCGGGAACGTTTCGGGGGTGCTCCGGTCCCAGCTCGCGTCGAACTGCTTGCCGGTCTTCCAGATCGTGCCGGCGTAGTGGATCGTGACGGTGCTCGAGTCGGTCGCCACCTTGCCGTCGCCGGTCACCAGGTCCTTGGTGACCAGCTCGGACGGTGCCTCGCCCGCACCGGCCGCCGCGACGGGCTTGCGCCTGAGGTCGGTGGCGTTCTCCACCGCGGGCGCGCCCCCGACCGCAGTCGCCGCCGCGGACGGCGCCGCAACCGGAGCGGCCTTGGTTCCGTCGGGGGCGTCCGACGAGCTGCAGGCGGCCATCGGCACCAGCAGCACGGCGGGGAGAACGAGGCCGATCAGCCGGCGACGATGACGGGCTGCGACGTCACGGGAGAAAACGGTCACGGAAACTGAGATCCTCTGCTTGCGCGGGACGCCGGCACGGCAGGCAACACCGCCGCCGCGTTCGGCGCCACACTCCGGACGAGCTGGCTGCACATGTGCAGACGACTGTAGAGGACCACACACCGACCACCCGCGACCTGGCTGCGGCGAACGCCCCGGCCGCGCCGAAGGCCTTGGGCTGCTCGCGCCTACATGCTCGCGATCAGCTTGTCCACCCGGTCGTCGACCGAGCGGAACGGGTCCTTGCACAGCACCGTGCGCTGCGCCTGGTCGTTGAGCTTCAGATGGACCCAGTCCACCGTGAAGTCGCGCCGCTTCTCCTGCGCCCGCTTGATGAACTCCCCACGCAAGCGGGCCCGGGTGGTCTGCGGCGGAACCGACTTGGCCTCGAAGATGTCGAGGTCGCGGCACACCCGCTCGACCAGGCCGGCCCGCTCCATCCGGTAGTAGAGCCCGCGGTCGCGGTGGATGTCGTGGTACTTCAGGTCCAGTTCGGCGACACGCGGCGACGACAACGGCAGGCCGTGCCGATGCCGGAACCGGTCGATCAGCACGTATTTCGTCACCCAGTCGATCTCCCGGGCGACAAGCTCCAGATCCTCGGTCTCGATGGCCAGCAGGGTACGGCCCCACAGGTCGAGGACCCGCTTCGCGACGGCATCCCCGCCGCGCCGCTCGACGAACTCCACCGCCTTCGCGTAGTACTCACGCTGGATGTCCAGCGCGCTCACCTCGCGGCCGTTGGCGAGCTTGATCCGACGCTGACAGGTCATGTCGTGCGAGACCTCGCGGATGGCCCGGATCGGGTTCTCCAGCGACATGTCCCGCAGCACCACACCAGCCTCGATCATGCGCAGCACGAGGTCGGTCGAGCCGAGCTTGAGCAGCATCGTCGTCTCGCTCATGTTCGAGTCACCGACGATGACGTGCAGGCGACGGAAGCGCTCCGCATCGGCGTGCGGCTCGTCGCGGGTGTTGATGATCGGCCGCGAGCGGGTCGTCGCCGAGGACACCGACTCCCAGATGTGCTCGGCGCGCTGCGAGATGCAGTAGACCGCACCGCGCGGAGTCTGCAGCACCTTGCCCGCACCGCACAGGATCTGGCGGCTGACCAGGAACGGCACCAGGACGTCGGCCAGCCGGCTGAACTCCCCGTGCCGGCCGACGAGGTAGTTCTCGTGGCAGCCGTAGCTGTTCCCGGCCGAGTCCGTGTTGTTCTTGAACAGATGGATGTCGCCCGCGATGCCCTCCTCCCGCAGCCTGCGCTCGGCTTCGACGAGGAGGCCCTCCAGGATGCGTTCACCGGCCTTGTCGTGCGTGACGAGATCCGGCACGGAATCGCACTCGGGAGTGGCGTACTCCGGGTGGCTACCGACGTCCAGATAGAGCCGGGCGCCGTTCTTCAGGAACACGTTGCTGCTGCGCCCCCAGGACACGACACGCCGAAACAGGTACCGCGCCACCTCGTCCGGAGACAGCCTCCGCTGCCCTCGGAACACGCAGGTGACGCCGTACTCGTTTTCCAGGCCGAAGATGCGGCGATCCACGAGACCGACCCTATGCTCGGAAGCCCTCCTCGCGCGGCGAGACGCCGTGGCTGATCTCGAGTCCACCCTCTCGGGGTCGTACGATCTGCCCCGTCACCGGCGTCGTGCCCACCTCCGCGGGGGCGGGCTCACCCGGCAACGGGGCTCCCGGCCGACGGGCGATCCCGGCGCCGGCCCGCTCCCGGCCGACGAGCACGAGCGCGATCCCGGCCACGGCCCAGATCGTCAGCACCGCGGCGGCCCCGGCTCCACCAGCCCCGTCGAAGTAGAGCGTCGACCGCGCCAGGGTCACCCCCGCTCCGGGCGGCAACAACTGGCCGAGCCCGCCCCACGGGGTCGGCAGCATCTCCGGCGCCGACGACGCCCCGGACAACGCCACCCCGACCACCGTCAGGGCGACGGCGGCGACGAGACCGCGCACAGCGGCAACCGCGCCCAGCCCCATCACGGGCGCGGTGACCGCCGCCGTGATCACGGCCAGCACGACCACGCTGCGCAGGAAGTTGTCGGGAAGCACATCAAGACCACCGCTCAACGCCAGCGTGCCAGCCACCCCACCGGCGACCACGAAGCACGACAGGCCCACGAGACGCTGCTGCCGGGACCGGCCCGAACGTGCCAGCAACACCCCCACCGCCGCCGCGATCAGCACCAGCGGCAGGTACCCGGCCGACACCCCGCCACCCTGGTGATCGGCGGCGGCGTTCGGGACGACATCCACGACCGGGATGCGCAGATCGGGAAACGTCATCGCCATACCGCGCACCAGCGCCTCGGCCACCGCCGGGCTGGCGGCGGAGGCAAGCCGCAGCGACAGGCCGTCCGCGGTGAAGACGAACGCCGCGTACGCCTTGCGGTCACGCAGTGCGCGGTCGGCGGCATCGGCGTCCGTGACGACGGTCACCCGCATGGCACCGGGCGACATGTGCTCGACCTCGTCCATGAACGCCTTCGTCGACTGCGCCGGGCCCGCCACGAGCACCGGCAGGCCACGAGGGCGCACGGAGGTGACGGTCGAGCCGTAGAGGCAGACGATCAGGCCGAGCAGGACAGCCATCCCCACGGGCAGCGCCGCCGCGCGACGCACCATGGTCAGGCGGCGGCGTTCCACCGTCAGCACCATCACCCCTCCACTACCAAGCCACCGTCGGCGGCCACTCCCCTACAGAGGGCGACCAGGGGCAGCGTCCCGCAGGTCAGGGCGTCCGGGTGGGGTGGCATCAGGGGTGGCGTGTCCGGGCGGGACCACACCGGAGGCCACATCGCCCGCGTCACCGACACCGCGGCGGAAACGGTGCGCGCCGCGGGTGTCCGCCACGACCTGGCCGCAACCGGGTGGGAGCGGAAGCGGGAACCGAAGCGGGAACATCGGCCCGGATGGTGCTGCCCTGCCCCACGCGGGGGAAGGATGGCCGACATGACAACCGAGGCCAACGAGAATCACACCCACGACCATCTGCGAACCGAGGTGGCGGCCCGGGACCGCACGCCCGCGACCGTGACCGCCCCCGCCGCCGACGACCCGCCGCGCGGCGGGATCGTGGTGATCCAGGACGCCCGCGGGATCACCCCCTACCTGCTGTCCGTCTGCGACGAGCTGGCCGATGCGGGCTATCTCGCGATCGCGCCCCACCTGTACCACCGGGACGGCATCGCCGAGGTCGACCCCACCGACGGCTGGGCCGGCGCGATACCGCAGATGGGCACGCTCACCGGTGACGGGATCCACGCGGATGTGGATGACTGCCTCGCGCACCTGAGCGACGCCGGCCTCGACCCGTCCCAGACGGCCGTCATCGGCTTCTGCATGGGCGGAACCGTGGCGCTGGCCACGGCGAGCCGCCGGCCACTCGCCGCCGCGGTGTCGTTCTACGGCGGATCGGTCAGTGCCTCCGCCTGGCCCGGAGTACCCCCGCTGCTCGACATCGCGCCGGCGCTGATGGGCCCCTGGCTCGGCCTGTACGGCGAGGAGGACGCCCTGATCCCGCTCGCCGACATCAACGAGCTTCGGGTCGCCGCGGCTCGATCGGGCCAGCCGACGGAGCTCGTCAGCTACCCGGGCGCCGGCCACGCCTTCCACAGCCACGACCGGCCGGCCGTCCACCGCCCCGAGGCGGCCGCCGACGCCTGGCGGCGGACGGTCAAATTCCTGGAGCAGCGGGTGCGCCCGGCCTGAGCGGACCACGTGCCGGCGTGCAGGCGGGTGCTCCCCGCGGGCGGCGCGGAAAACCGGTGGGCACCACCACGCCGGCACGGTAACGTCCCATCCCGCGAGCGAGAACGACCAGAACCGCGGCGCCTGATCACGCCGGGCTGGACGGCCGCTGGCGGCAGATGACCGAGCAGGAGAACACGGGAGAGGTGGCCATGACCACGCGGACTGCGACCGCCTCAGACGAGCCGTTCCGTCTCATCCGCAGGGCCTCTGTCTGAACCTCGCCACGACCAGCCAGTCGGCCCCGGCCGGGTGGCTTTGAGTACTCATGGCAGGGTCAGGGAGGCCTCATCCCGAAGGTCTCCACCATGTCTTCTCAGAATCCGTCATCTTCTCTGAATTCATCGTCTTCTCGGTATCCCGCTCGTCCGCTGGTTCCCGGCCAGCAGATCGCCTTCTCCGCCGACCTCCCGTCGGGCCCGGCAACCGTCACTCCCAGCGCGCCGCGACCTCTCCTGAGCCGCTACGGCTGGACCGAGAAGGACGAAACCGCGTTCGCGGCCCGTCGCCAGGCGGGTCAGACACCGGCCCGGGTCGTCCGGCGCGACCGGAGCAGATGCAGCCTGATCAGTGAGCACGGGCCGTGCGAGGCCGAGATCGGCCGGGACGTCGCGGTCGATCCGCTCCTGTCTGCGTGCACCGGCGACTGGGTGACCCTGGGCACCCCCAGCCCGCGACGACCGGCGACGCATGACCCGGCCAGTGCCGCAGTGATCCTCGAGGTACTCCCCCGGCACAGCGTGCTCGTCCGCGCCACCGCCGGCGGGCGCTCCACCGGCCAGGCTCTCGCCGCGAACATCGATCTGGTGCTGGTCGTCGCGGCGCTCACCGAGCCACCACGAATGGCCCGGCTGGAACGGCTGCTCGCACTGGCCTGGGAGAGTGGTGCCAGACCACTGATCGTCCTGACGAAGGCCGACCTGGCTGCCGCCGGAACGGCCGCCCACTCGGCATGGCTGCCTGCTGCGGCGGCCGCCGCACCCGGCGTCGACGTCCTCACCGTGAGCGCCGCGGACGGACTCGGCATGGACGAACTGCGCGGCGAGCTGGCCGGGCCCGGCCCAGCCGGTCGCTCCGCCGTGCTCGTCGGACCTTCTGGCGTGGGGAAGTCCACCCTCGTCAACGCCCTCGTCGGCACGGACCTGCTCGCCGTCGGGCCCGTACGGGCCAGCGACCGGAAGGGCCGGCACACCACCGTCCGCCGGGAGCTGATCGCTCTGCCCGCCGGCGGAGTGCTCATCGATACTCCCGGCATCCGCGGGGTCGGGCTCTGGGGGGCCGGTGATGGCGTCGACTCGACCTTCGCCGAGATCACCGAGCTTGCGTCCGGCTGCCGGTTCACCGACTGCGAGCACAGCTCCGAACCCGGATGCGCGGTGCTCGCCGCGGTCGAGGACGGCTCCCTGCCCAGTCGAAGGCTGGCGAGCTACCGGAAGCTCCACCGGGAAAGCACCTGGATGCAGGCCCGTCACGATGCCCGGCTCGCCGCCGAGGAACGGGCCCGGTGGAAGAGCACCCATAAGGAGATGCGTCGGCTGTACGCCGACCGTGAGCGTCAGGGCCGGCATCGGTGAGCCGGACCTGACAGTGCAGCAGTCGAGCCCCTACGGCGGTAGGGCCGACTGAGCCGCGGCGCCGTCCCGGGGTTGGCCCCGGGACGGCGCGGTGAGAGAACCGCCCGTGTCAGGACGAGGAGGGTGCGGACTCCGCCAGGAGGCTTTCGAGCTGGCTGCCGGCGATCCGCTTGAACTGCCGCCGGCTGCGGGTGCGGTCGAGCATCGCGACCTCGAGGTTGGCCGCCGTCAGGCTGCGCTCGCCGTTCTGTGCCGTTCCCGGAGGGGCACCGGCGGTCAGCGCGGACACGGCGACCCGCAGCGCGGTGGCCAGCGGCTGGCCCTCGGTGTGGTGCTCGCGCAGCGAGGTCATCACCTGCTCGGACTGCCCACCGATCGCGATGAAGCCACGCTCGTCCGCGATCGAGCCGTCGTAGGTCAGCCGGTAGATCTGGTCCGCCGCGACGGTGTCCCCCACCTCGGCGACGACGATCTCGACCTCGTAGGGCTTGATGCTCTCGGTGAAGATCGCGCCCAGCGTCTGCGCGTAGGCGTTCGCGAGTGCCCGGCTGGTGACGTCGCGGCGGTCGTACATGTAGCCCCGCGTGTCCATGATCCGGATACCCGCGGTGCGGAGGTTCTCGAACTCGTTGTACTTGCCGACCGCGGCGAAACCGATGCGGTCGTAGATCTCGCTGATCTTGTGCAGGGTCGAGGACGGGTTCTCCGCGACGAAGAGGATCCCGTCCACGTAGGTCAGGACGACCACGCTCCGGCCGCGGGCGATGCCCTTGCGCGCGTACTCGGACTTGTCCCGGACCTGCTGTTCGGGACTCGCGTAGCCGAACGGCATGGTCACGTCAGCCTCCTGGGTTCTGCGCGCGGGCGTCGATGAGCGCCTCGACCACCGGTCCGACCTCGTCATCGGTGAGGCGACGGTAGCCGTCCGCGGTCACCGAGGCGACGATCGGGTACAGCTTGCGGATGAGGTCGGGCCCACCGGTCGCCGAGTCGTCGTCGGCGGCGTCGTAGAGAGCCTCGACGCTGATGCGGACCGCGTCGTCGGCGCTGAGGTCCGGGCGGAAGCGCTTCTTGAGCGAGCCGCGGGCGAAGACCGAACCCGACCCGATCGACTCGTAGGTGCGCTCCTCGGACTTCGCCGCGGCGACGTCGTAGGAGAAGATCCGCCCCTGGCCGGTCTCGGTGTCGAAGCCGGCGAACAGCGGGATGACCGCGAGGCCCTGCATCGCCATGGGAAGGTTGCCCTTCACCATGAACGCGAGCCGGTTCGCCTTCGCGTCCAGGCTCAGCGTGGAGCCCTCGATCTTCTCGTAGTGCTCCAGCTCCACCTGGAACAGGCGGATCAGCTCGGCGCCCACGCCGGCGGTGCCGGCGTACCCCACGCAGGAGAACTCGTCCGCGTGGTGGACCTTCTCGACGTCCCGCTGGGCAATCATGTGCCCCTGTGTGGCACGGCGGTCGCCGGCCATGATCACACCACCGGGAAAGGTCACGGCCACGATGGTGGTGCCGTGAGCCGCGTCGGTCACCGGAGCGGGCAACGGACCGCGGGCGCCCGGAAGCAGTTCCGGAGCCGCAACGGACAGGAAATCGGTGAACGACGACGTTCCCGGCGTCATGAACACAGCCGGTAGACGCCCGAATCCCGATGGATCAGGCACGCATCCCCCTTCAGATAGTCGATCATTCCCCCCGGCAGCGTCGGATGGCCCCCTGGCCCAGCCCGCCGCCGGTGACGCACAACATGCCACGTGAGGTCGCGTGGTGGGCGGCCGCAGTGGCAGTGGCCCCGCTCCGTCCCACCAGGGCCACATCGAGACCGGGCACTCGGCCCGGCCCGATCCGACCCTCCATCGGGACCAACCGGACCGTGGGCCAACGCAGGGCGGAAGCAGCACAGGGCAGGAGCCGCACCGACCAAAGCAGCTCAGGTCAAAGCTCCGCAGCCCTCCGCGGGCCGGCCCGCCGGGCACGGCGAGTGCCCGACCTGACCGCCCGCGGGGACGACAGACCCTACTGGCCGCCCTTCTGGACGTATCCCTTCACGAACTCCTCGGCGTTCTCCTCAAGAACGTCGTCGATTTCGTCAAGCAGGGAGTCGACGTCCTCGGAGAGCTTCTCGTGCCTTTCCTTGAGGTCCGAGGCACCGGATTCCTCGACCTGGGCCTCGCCACTCTCGTCGGTGCGGCGGCTGGTGTGCTGCTGCCCGCCACCGCTGTCCCTCTGGGCCATGGGAGCCTCCTTCGATCGCCTGGGGCGACACTATCCCGCTCCACCGACAACTTCCGATGGACCGGTGCGTGCTCCACTCCATCACGAACCTGCGACGACGTCGCCTCGTCCGCCGAGGGCGCAAAAACTCCGACCACCCATGGCACCGTCCGCCATCCCCGGATGAACCGCCGCCTCGCGGTTGCAGGCCTCCGGAGACACGCCCACCAGAACGGTTGGGTGTCAGTTCCCCGACAGAGCGTCCACCAGGTCGGAAGCGGTACGGCAACGGTCGAGCAACGCACCCACATGGGCCTTGGTGCCGCGCAGTGGTTCCAGGGTTGGCACACGCTGCAGCGATTCCCGGCCGATGTCGAAGATGACCGAATCCCAGGACGCGGCCGCCACCTGCTGCGGGTACTTCGCCAGGCAGCGGCCGCGGAAGAACGCCCTGGTGTCCTCGGGAGGCTCCGTCATCGCGCTGGTGACCTCATCCTCGCCGAGCAGCAGGTTGAAGCGCCCACGCTCCACCAGGCGGTTGTAGAGGCCCTTCTCCGGCCGGACGTCGTGGTACTGCAGGTCGACGAGCTGCAGCCGGGGCGAGTCCCAGCCGAGCGTGTCGCGCGAGCGGTAGCCCTCCAGGATCGACAGCTTCGCCACCCAGTCCAGCTCCCGCGAGCAGGACATCGGGTCGACCTCCAGGCGAGCGAGCACCGACTCCCAGCGCGAGAGCACATCGGCCGTCTGGGCGTCGACGTCCGCCCCCTGCCGGTCCTCGACGAACTTGCGGGCCTGCTCGAAGTACTCCATCTGCAGCTGGACCGCGGTCATCCGCCGCCCGTCCCGCAGCGTCAGCAGGTGCCGCAGCGACGGGTCGTGGGAGATCGCGCGCAGGGTCGCGACCGGCGCGTCCACCGACAGGTCGACCTCCAGCCAGCCCGCCTCGATCATGGCGAGCACCAGCGAGGTCGTACCCACCTTGAGGTAGGTGGAGATCTCGCTCATGTTGGCGTCACCGATGATCACATGCAGGCGCCGGTACTTCTCGGGGTCGGCGTGCGGCTCGTCGCGCGTGTTGATGATGGGGCGCTTGAGCGTGGTCTCCAGGCCGACCTCGACCTCGAAGAAATCCGCGCGCTGGCTGATCTGGAAGCCCGCCTCGCGCCCGTCCGCGCCGATCCCCACCCGGCCCGCGCCACAGAAGACCTGCCGGGAGACGAAGAACGGAGTCAGGTGCCGCACGATCTCCCCGAAGGGGGTGGACCGGGCCATCAGGTAGTTCTCGTGGCACCCGTACGAGACACCCTTGTTGTCGGTGTTGTTCTTGTACAGGTGGACCGGCATCGTGCCGGGAACCGCGAGAGCACGGCGGGCCGCCTCCGCCATCACCCGCTCGCCGGCCTTGTCCCACAGGACGATGTCGCGTGGGTTCGTCACCTCGGGCGTCGAGAACTCCGGGTGGGCGTGGTCGACGTACAGCCGGGCGCCGTTGGTCAGGATGACGTTCGCCAGCCCCAGGTCATCCTCGTTCGCGGGTGCGCTCGGATCGACCGCGGGCTCCCTGGGCAGCTCGAAGCCGCGGGCGTCGCGCAGTGGCGACTCCTCCTCGAAGTCCCACCTGGCACGACTGCCCCCGGTCGCGGCTCTGTTGGCGTACGAGTTCACCACCAACGACGAGGCCAGCATCTGGTTTGTGTTGGGTTGACCGGGCACGGACACGCCGTATTCGGTCTCGATCCCCATGATCCGGCGCACGCTCACCCTGCAAGCGTAGGTGCTGAGGAGCCACCTGGGCGGCCGGACGGCGCCCTTGGTCGTTCCGACCCGTCCGCCCGGAACGTCCCCGGCGACGGAAGTGTGGTCTTCGCGGGGTCCGGAACCCACGGACAGCAGCATGAATTTCCATGATCGTTTTTGGACGCGGCCGCACGTCAACATCGTTGACTATCTTGAATTTCGCGCGGCACAGGCGCCGACGGCGCGAATCGTCAGCCGGCTCCGGGAGCATGTAGGCAGAGTCCCCCGAGCTTCGGGCCGCCGTTGCCGCCGCCGCCCTCGAGCAAGAAGTGAGGATCTTGGCTGCTGCAGCAACCGAAATCCGCACTTCTTGCGGACCGCCAAGCGACTCGGTGCCCTGTGCCCCATTGGCGCGAATTGCTGGCGCGCCGTGTGGCGGCACGGGATCTCCAGCGGGTCGCCGCGCAGGCGGGCTGAACCAAAGCGGCGGCGGCCGCCTCGCCTAGCGAGACGGCCGCCGCGCGTGCCCTACCGGTACGGGCCCGCCACCGGCCCGCACCCACCTGCTCATCCGACCTACAGGTACTGGCCGGTGTTCGCCACGGTGTCGATGGAGCGCCCGGCCTCGGTGCCCTTCGTCCCGGTGACGAGCGTGCGGATGTAGACGATCCGCTCGCCCTTCTTGCCGGAGATCCGGGCCCAGTCGTCCGGGTTCGTGGTGTTGGGCAGGTCCTCGTTCTCCTTGAACTCATCCAGGCACGCCGACAGCAGGTGCTGCATGCGCAGGCCCCGGACGTTGCTCTCGATGAGGTCCTTCACCGCCATCTTCTTCGCCCGAGCGACGATGTTCTCGATCATGGCACCCGAGTTGAAGTCCTTGAAGTACAGGACCTCCTTGTCACCGTTGGCGTAGGTGACCTCGAGGAACCGGTTCTCCTCGCTCTCGGCGTACATCCGCTCGACGACCCGCTGGATCATGCCCTGGCAGGTCGCCTCGCGATTGCCTCCGTGCTCGGCGAGATCGTCGGCGTGCAGCGGGAGCTCGGGCAGGACGTACTTGGCGAAGATGTCCTTGGCCGCCTCGGCGTCGGGGCGCTCCACCTTGATCTTCACGTCCAGCCGGCCCGGCCGCAGGATCGCCGGGTCGATCATGTCCTCCCGGTTGGACGCGCCGATCACGATCACGTTCTCCAGCTGCTCGACGCCGTCGATCTCGCTGAGCAGCTGCGGAACGATCGTGTTCTCCACGTCCGAGGAGACACCCGAGCCACGGGTCCGGAAGATCGAGTCCATCTCGTCGAAGAACACGATCACCGGCATCCCCTCGGACGCCTTCTCACGCGCCCGCTGGAACACCAGCCGGATCTGCCGCTCGGTCTCACCGACGTACTTGTTGAGCAGCTCCGGACCCTTGATGTTGAGGAAGAAGGCCCGGCCGGAGCCCTGGCCTGTCTGCGCCTCGACCTTCTTGGCCAGGGAGTTCGCCACCGCCTTGGCGATCAGCGTCTTGCCGCAGCCGGGTGGGCCGTAGAGCAGCACACCCTTCGGCGGCTTGAGCTGATGCTCCAGGAACAGGTCCTTGTAGAGGAACGGCAGCTCGACGGCGTCGCGGATCGACTCGATCTGACCCTTGAGCCCACCGATCTGCTCGTACCCGATGTCGGGCACCTCTTCCAGGACGAGCTCCTCGACCTCGGACTTCGGGATCCGCTCGAAGGCGAAGCCCGACCGGGGCTCGATGAGAAGCGAGTCGCCCGCTCGGATCGGCCCGTCCAGGAGGGGCTGGGCCAGCATGACGACCCGTTCCTCGTCGGTATGGCCGATCACCAGAGCCCGGTCACCGCTCTCGAGGACCTCCTTGAGCAGGACGATCTCGCCCTGCCGCTCGAACGCGCGGATCTCCACGACGTTGAGCGCCTCGTTGAGCATGACCTCCTGACCGGGCTGCAGGAGCTTGACGTCGACGTTCGGCGACACCGTCACGCGGAGCTTTCGGCCCTGCGTGAACACGTCGACCGTGCCGTCGTCGTATCCATGAACGAAGACGCCGTACCCGCTCGGCGGTTGCGCGAGCCGGTCGACCTCCTCCTTCAGTGAGATGATCTGGTCACGTGCCTCCCGCAGGGTCGCGACAAGCCTGTCGTTCTGCCCAGTGGCGGTCTGTAGCTCCGCCTGTATCTGGGCAAGCCGCTCCTCCAGGACACGTACCTGTCGAGGCGATTCAGACAGCCTTCGCCGCAGCATGGCCACTTCTTCCTCCAGGAAGGTGACCTGAGTCGTGAGTTCGTGTACTTCCTTCTCGGACACCGACCGTTGCGAATCGGCGTCACCAGGACGACCCGTGCTCCCACCGGAGCCAGAGCCCGAACGGGGACCGGACACCGCGCCTCCACCTCCCCCGTGCCGACCGGGACGCAACCAACACTACCGTTGTCACAGCCGCTGGCAGGCCTGTCGCACGAGTACGACGCGGCTTTGCCGTAAACAGCGGGTTACGGTGCCATGGTGACAGAAGATCGGAGCTCTGTGGCAACACCAGTGAACCCGGGCGATTCGCCCGACCTCTCGCCCGACCTCCGGGTCCGCATCGACCAGGACTCCTGCACCGGCGACGGTCTGTGCGTCCAGTATGCACCCTCCGTGTTCGAGTTCGACATCGACGGCCTCGCCTACGTGAAGAACGCCGACGGCGAGCTGCAGAGCGAGCCCGGCACCCACGTGGTCGTGCCGCTGCCGCTGCTCACGGAGGTCCGTGACGCCGCCGAGCAGTGCCCTGGCTTCTGCATCTACCTCG